>NC_006177.1:1945164-2269358 GCF_000009905.1 Symbiobacterium thermophilum IAM 14863 | reverse complement strand
GTCCAGGTTCCGGCCCAGCGCCGCGGCCACGGCCACGGCACCGGGGGTCTGGCGCATCAGGTGGTCCAGCTCGGCCGGGTCGACCCGGTCGATCTTATTGTAGACCACGAGGGTCGGCTTGTCGCCCGCCCCCAGCTCCTCCAGCACCCGGTGCACGGTGGCCATCTGTTCGGCCCGCTTGGGGTGGGAGGCGTCGACGACGTGCAGCAGCAGGTCCGCCTGGTTCACCTCTTCCAGGGTGGAGCGGAAGGCCGCCACCAGGTGGTGCGGGAGGTTGTGGATGAAGCCGACGGTGTCCACCAGCAGGTAGGGCTCGCCTTCGGCCGGCTGCACCCGGCGCGTCGTGGCGTCCAGGGTGGCGAACAGCCGGTCCTCCGCCAGCACGTCGGAGCCCGCGAGGACCCGGTGCAGGGTCGACTTGCCGGCGTTCGTGTAACCGGTGAGCGCCACCACCGGCACCGCCGACTCCCTGCGTTCGGCCCGCAGCCGCTCCCGGTGCGCCTTGATCTCCTCCAGCTCCCGCCGGAGCGCCGCCATCCGGTCCCGGATGCGCCGCCGGTCGACCTCCAGCTTGGTCTCGCCGGGGCCGCGGTTGAAGACGGTCCCCGCGGAGCCCGCCTGCCGGGACAGCTCGACGCCCTTGCCGGTGAGGCGCGGCAGCCGGTAGCCCAGCTGCGCCAGCTCCACCTGGAGCTTGGCCTCGCGGGTCCGGGCGCGGAGCGCGAAGATGTCCAGGATCACCGCGGTGCGGTCCAGCACCTGGCACTCGATGATCTTCTCCAGGTTGCGCTGCTGCACCGGGGTGAGCTCGTCGTCGAAGATGACGAAGTCGAAGTCCAGTTCCCGCCGCAGAAGCTCGATCTCCTCGGCCTTGCCCCGTCCGATGTAGGTGGCCACGTCGGGCGCGGGCCGGCTCTGCACCTCCCGGCCGACCACCGTCGCGCCGGCCGTGTCGACCAGCCGTTCCAGCTCATCCAGGGACTCGGCGGCGCTCCACCCGTCCCGGTAAGCCGACGGCAGCTCCAGCCCCACCAAGAAGGCCGTGGCCTGTCGGTTGCGCAGTTCCGTTTCGTTCATGAATGGCCACTCCTTGTCGTTGTTTCGGTTCAGCTCTCCGGGGCCTTCCCCGGTCGGGCCGACCCGGGCCGGGGCAGCGGCCTCAGCCACACAAAAAGGCCGCAGCCCCACCAGGGCCGCGGCCGCGTTGCCTTCCGTGACCAGGCACCGCTACCGAGGGCACGCCGGAGAGGGCTTGTGCATGCGGATCACGCCGGGCAGGCGCTTCTCGATCCCGATCATGACTGTCCCTCCTCCGTGAAGACTGCGTCTATTGTACCTCCCGGCCCGAAGGGAAGTCAACGCAACCGGCGCCCGGGCCGCCGAACCTTCTGCGCGCTCTGCAAACTCTCTTAGACGCGCAGGTGCGTCGGCGGCACCCGGCGAATGACTTCGGGATGAGGAGGCGACCGCATGGTGAAGCGATCTGTGCGTTCCGTTCCCGCCCTGATCCTGTCCCTGCTGGCAGCACTGCTGTGGGTCGCGGCGCCGGCGGTGGCGGCCACGAGTTCCGGCGGCGTGGTGGACGACCGGGCCGGGATCTTCTCCGCCGCCGAGCTGGAGCGGCTGGAGAACGACCTGACGGGCCGCCGCTTCGGCTTCCGGGTGATCATCCTGGAGGAGGCGTTCGCCGGGGCGGAACCGGTCGATGCCGAGGCCCGGTTCCAGGCGATGGCTGATGAACTGCTGGCCGACGTGCCCCGGGATGCCGTACTGATCACCATCGCGATGGAGGAGGGGCTGGTCGACTTCCGGGTCTGGAGGGACGGCGCCGTGCAGTCCGCCTTCCGGGAGGCGACGGGGCGCGCATTTGAGCGTTCGGTGGAACAGATCATGGACGCCTTTGTGCCGCCGGCGGCGGAGGGCGACATCGCCGGTGCCATCGTGGCGGCCGCGGACCGGATCGAATCGCTGGCCGCGGCGCCCGCGGCCCAGCCCTTGCCCGCCACCGGCGGTTCCGGCGCGGGGCGGCCTTCGCCCGGCCCCCGCGGCTCCGGCGTGGCGCAGCCCGGTGCGGGCGGCGCCGCTGCCCGCACGTCCGCACCGGGCCGCATCGGAGCCGTGCTTGCCGGGCTGGCCGCGCTGATCGCGGCCGTGGTGGAGCTGGCGCTCTTCCTGCAGTACCGTCGGACACACCGCAAGTGCCTGGAGCTCCGGAACAGCTTCGTGTCGGACCTGGTGAAGATGCACGAGCAGGACCTGCCGCTGGCCCGCAACTACGACGGGGAGGAGACCCGCGGCCACGTGACGGCGGCCGCCGCCGCATCCGACCGGGCCTTCGACGCTTACCGGGCCGGCAGTGAGAAGCTGGCCGAAGCCGCCAGGCTGGCACGCCGCTGGCGCTTCGGCGCCGGCACCCGGGCCCTGGACGAGGTGTACAGGGCCTTCCAGCAGGCCGCGGCCGCCAACCGGGAGGCCCAGGAGGCCTACGCGCCCGTCTCGGCGGCGATCCTCGGCTGGGACGGCGCGGTCGGCGAGACCGGGGCCAGGCGGGAGGCGGCCGAGCGGACCCTGGCCGATCTGCAGGACCAGACCGGCTGGGAGTTTCCGGCCCTGCGGGAACGGATGGACGCGGCCGCCCGGCTGCAGCAGGCGGCCGAGGCCGCCCGGGGCAAGGACCCGGTTCGGGCGCTGCGGATCATGCGGGAGGCGGGGGAGACCTTCGCGGCGATCGGTGCGGACCTGACCCGGCTCAGCGGGCTGCGGGAGGCCTGCGCGGCCCAGCGGCGGGACGCCGATCAGGCCCGGGCGGAGATCGAGCAGGCCCGGGTGGGGCTCGGATTGCGGTTTGTGGAGGAGGACCCGGTCCAGGCGCTGGAGCGGGCGTTGCAGGAGCAGGCCCGGGCTGGGGAGCGGATGGCCCGGGGAGAGGTGGACGGCGCCGAGCAAGCGCTGGCCGGCGGTCAGGCGGCGCTGGACGAGGCCCGGGCGATCCTCGCCCGGTACCGGGAGGCCGTGGAACAGTATCCCGGGAAGCGGCAGGCCCTGGTGGAGGGGGCCGGTTGGCTGGCCGCGCAGCAGGGGCCGGCCCGGAACGTGCTGGATCAGCTGGCCGCCCGCTACGCCCCGGAGGACTGGGCAGATGTCCGCGACCTGCCCGCGGCCTTGGCGGACCTGGAGCGGCGGGCGCAGGCGGACCTGGCGGAGGCGGAGCGTTTTGTGCGGCCGGAGGTGCAGCGGCACCTGCAGGCTTACCGGCTGCTGAACGAACGGCTGGCGGAGCTGGCGGCCCTGCGGGAGCGGGCGGCGCTGCTGACGACCCTTCCCGACCGGCTGGCCGCCGCGGGGGAGGCGGCGCGGGAGAAGCTCACCCGGGCCGAGCGGGAGTGGGCGGCGGCGAGGGAGCTGGTCTCCCGCGAGGGGCTCGCCCTGCCCCGGGACGCCGCCGAGCGGGCCGATCGGATCGAGGTGGCGCTGGACCGTGCGCGCCGCCTGCTGGAAGAGCGGCCTCTGGCCGTGAGCCGGGCGGGCCGGGAGGCCGCCGCCGCGCTGGAGCTGGCGGGCGGCCTGCGCCAGGCCGTCGCGGAACTGGCCCGGAGGGCGGGAGAGGCGCGGGCGCGCCTCCGGCAGGCCCGGGCCGAGGCAACCGCCGCGCTGGTCCACAGCCGGTTCAACCCGGGCGCGGCCGCGGCCCTGCAGCGGGCTCTGGACGCCGGTGAGCAGGCGATGGCTGCCGGCCGGTACGACCAGGCCGTGGCGGAAGCGGAGTCCGCGCTGCGCAGCGCCCGGGCCTTGGTGGCGGCCTACCAGCGCCACAAGGCCGAGGAGCGGCGCCGGCAGATGGCGATGGCGGCGGCCGCGGCGCAGGCCATGCGGCGCGCCAGCGAACCCCGCGGGCACTTCAGGCCCGGTCCCGGCGGTCGCGGCTCGGGCGGCGGAGGAGGCTTCGGCGGCGGTCCCCGGGGCTCCGGCGGCGGCGGCCGCTTCGGCGGCGGTGGCCGCGGTTCCGGCGGCGGCGGAAGGTGGAAGTAGCGATCGCGCATCCTACGGGGGAAGCTAAACCGGCTTCCCCTCGTACGCGGTTTGGTGGTAAGGTAATGAAGGTAGATGGATCGACCGTCCAGGTAAGGAGGTTTTCTTCACCGTGCGAGTTGCCAGTCTGAACCCGCAATTGCGCCAGAACGTTGTCAACACCATCAAGATGCTCGCGGTGGACGCGGTGGAGAAGGCCAAGTCCGGTCACCCCGGGGCTCCGATGGGATGCGCCGACATGGCCTTCGTGCTTTGGACCCAGTTCCTGCGCTTCGACCCGGAGAATCCGGAGTGGCCCAATCGCGACCGCTTCATCCTCTCCAACGGTCACGGCTCCATGTTGCTGTACTCCCTGCTGCACCTGTCCGGCTACGACCTGGACATGGAGCAGATCCAGTCCTTCCGGCAGTGGGGCAGCCGGACGCCCGGTCACCCCGAGTACGGCCACACCCCCGGCGTGGAAGTGACGACCGGTCCCCTGGGCCAGGGCATCGCCCACGCGGTGGGGATGGCGGCGGCCGCCGAGATGCTGGCCGCCCGGGTGAACACCGACGACTTCCGGCCCGTTGACCACTACATCTACGGCATCTGCGGGGACGGCGACCTGATGGAAGGGGTCGTGGCCGAGGCCGCCGCGCTGGCGGGCCAGTGGAAGCTCGGCCGGCTGATCTTCCTGTACGACGACAACGAGATCTCCATCGAGGGCAACACCGACATCGCTTTCTCGGAGGACGTGGCGAAGCGGTTCGAGTCCTACGGCTGGCACGTCGACCGGTGCGACGGCCACGACCACCTGGCGATCGCGGCGGCCATCGAGCGGGCGCGGGCGGTCACCGACAAGCCCTCGCTGATCATCTGCCGGACGGTCCTCGGCCACGGCTCGCCCAACAAGGCCGGCAAGGCCGTCGCCCACGGGGCGCCGCTGGGGCCGGAGGAGACCCGGCTGACCAAGGAGGCCCTGGGCTGGCCGCAGGAGCCCGCCTTCTACGTGCCCGACGAGGTGCGGCAGTTCTTCGCGGAACTGAAGGCGGAGAAGCAGGCGGAGGCCCGCCGCTGGCAGGAGCAGTTTGACGCCTGGCGGCAGGCCAACCCCGAGAAGGCGCAGCTCTGGGACCAGCACAAGAACCTCATGGTCCCCGCCGATCTGGACGCCCAGCTGGTGGAGGCGGCGAGGAGCGAGAAGCCGCTGGCCACCCGCAAGTACTCCGAGATGGTCATCCAGCGGGCGGCGGCCCTGGTCCCCAGCCTGGTGGGCGGCTCGGCCGACCTGGCGGAGTCCAACCTGACCACCATCAAGGGCGGCGGCGACGTCGGCCCGGCGTGCCGGATCGATGAGTACGACTTCTCCTGGTCCGGGCGCAACTTCCATTTCGGCGTGCGGGAGCACGCGATGGGCTCCATCGTCAACGGAGTGGTGCTCTACGGCGGCTTCCGGGCCTACGGCGCGACCTTCCTGGTCTTCTCCGACTACATGCGCCCGCCGATCCGCCTGGCGGCGCTGATGCAGGTGCCGTCGATCTTCGTCTTCACCCACGACTCCTTCTTCCTGGGCGAGGACGGCCCGACGCACCAGCCGGTGGAGCACCTCTGGTCGCTGCGGATGATCCCGCACGTCACCGTGTTCCGGCCTGCCGACGGCCTGGAGACGGCCATGGCCTGGGCCTACGCCCTCATGGAGGCGAAGGAGCCGACGATCCTGGCCCTCACCCGGCAGAACGTGCCGCATCTGGAGCGGCCGGCGGGCTTTGCGATCCGTGACGTGTGGAAGGGCGGCTACGTGGTCTCTGACGCCGCGAACCCGGTCGCGACGCTGATCGCCACCGGCTCGGAGGTGGGGCTGGCCGTCGAGGCGCAGAAGCTTCTGGCCGAGCGGGGGATCGCCGTCCGGGTGGTCTCGATGCCCTCGGTGGAGCTCTTCCTGCGCCAGCCCCGGGAGTATCAGGAGCAGGTCCTGGTGGGCCGGCTGGCCGCCATCGAGGCGGGCCGGACCGACGGCTGGTACCGGATCATCGGCCGGGACGGCCTGGCCATCGGCCACGAGGATTTCGGTGCCTCCGCCCCCGCCGGCGTCCTGGCGGAGAAGTTCGGGTTCACCCCGGCGCAGGTCGCGGCGCGGGTGGTGGAGTGGCTCGAGGGGTAGCGCGTTAAGATGCCCTGGGCAGCGGGGCTCGGCGCCCAGGCCGCCCCTGAAGAGATATGGGCTCCTCGGCAGACGGGCGTGCTCGCTGCGCCCGCGCCGTCTGCCTGCGGAGCCTGAACGAAGCGGCCTGGAGTACGAGTACAGGGCGTACCGCGCACTGGGCAGGACCGAGAAGGCACGGCTGCTGCACGCGTGGCTGGACGCGCGCCGATGAGGCCGGGTCCGGGGGGCTTTGAGCGTATCCGACCGACACGCACTCCGCACTGCGCTCCCGGACGCCGTTCGCTCCGCTGATCCGTACGCGGTCCGCCGTTCTGATCCATATGCGAAACGAAACCCCCGGCCCGCCATGGGCCGGGGGTCTGCTGCTCTGGTGGTCAGCCTGCCTGGTAGATCATGCGGAGGCCGACCAGGTAGACGGCCAGGATCAGCCACATGTCCCACGAGAACTTGAACTTGCCCTCCCGCCGGGGCAGGGTCAGCGATACGATCACGATGCCGGAGAGCACCAGCCCCACCAGGGCGGAGACCGCCTGGCCCGTGGTGCCGGTGGAGAGGATGGGGGTGCTGCCGGGCTGGAGCAGGTCGCTGACGATCAGGATGACCATGTTGAAGATGTTGCTGCCCAGGACGTTGCCCACCAGCAGGTCATAGGCGCCCATGCGGGCGGTGAAGATGGACACCGTGAGTTCGGGCAGGGAGGTGGAGGCGGCGAGCAGGGTGCTGCCGATGAAGGTCTGGCCGAGACCGGTGATGACCGCGATCTCGTCTGCGGCCTTGCTCAGGAACCAGCCCGCCACCAGGATGGCCGCGGCGGAGGCCGCAAACTTCAGCCAGAGGACGGTCAGGGAGGTGGTGGGTTCGGCATCCCGGGCCTGGGTGGCCGCTGCCACCTCGGGCTCCTGTTCGGCTCCGGGCAGCATGCGCATGATGACAATGTAGAGCACCGCGATCAGCCACGTGTCGAGGCCGGCGCCGAGGAATGCATAGGGCTGCGGTGCGAGGATGCTGAGCGCGGCAATGCCGCTCAGCAGCATGCCGGTCGCCGCGGTGGTGATGTGCGTGGGCGATACGTTGGATAGGATGTGGCGCGTGGCAAAGATCTGGCCGACGACCAGCAGGATCATGTTAAAGATGTTGCTGCCGAACACGTTGCCCAGGGCCAGGTTGCCCGATCCCATGAACGCCGCGGAGCCGGAGGCCGCGACCTCCGGAAGGGAGGTGGCGCCGGCGAGGAGGAGCGAGCCGATAAACGCCCGACCGAGCCCGGTCCGCTCCGCCAGCTCGTCTGATGCGTTGGAGATGGCCCGTCCCGCGACGATGATCACGGCGGCGCAGATGGCGAATATCAGCCAGGGGTTCATCCACAATCACATCCTCTGTCGAGTGTTGAGCGCTGGACGATCGGTGCCTGCAGTAGGGGTCCTGATATGAGCACCTGGCAACAATTCTACCATATACCGCCGGTCAGGATGAGCCTCGAGCGCAGGAGGTGGTGCGCGGCGGGTGACTTCGCCACACACCAAGATTGTCCGCGACGCGGCGGCATCGCGCACAGGAAGATTCTTGGCGCACCCGGCCGCCGCCGGCCGGCCCCGCCTGGGCGAGCCGCGGCCTCACTGCCGAGCCGTCGCCGACCGCAGGGGCACCGGCCGCACGATGCCGTGCAGCGGCCGCAGCCGGGCCAGCAGGCTGGCCAGGTGGAAGCCCAGCTGCACGGAGGGGCCGAGGCCTACAGCCACCGCCACCGTGCCCGCGCCCAGAGGACCGCCCAGCCACCAGCCGATCAGCGAGACCATCACGTCGAGCCCGTTCTTCACGATCGCGACGGGCAGCCCCAGCTTGCGCGTGAGCCCGATCATCAGGGAGTCCCGGGGGCCGGCGCCCAGGTCGGCGCTGGCGTAGAAGGCGGTGCCGATGCCCGAGACCACGATGCCCGCAACCAGCATCAGCCAGCGGCCGGGGAGGGTCGCAGGAGCGGCCAGCCTTTCCAGCAGGAACTGGGTGATCGGTCCGAGGGAGAGCATGTTGAGGACCATGCCCAGGTTGGGGCGCATGCCGAGCAACACGTCCACCAGGATGACGAACGCGCCCGTTATCTGCACCACCCGCCCCAGCGGGATTCCGGTCTGACCGGTGAGTCCGAGATGGAGGATATCCCAGGGGCTGGCGCCCAGCCCCTGGGCGATCACCAGCGCGTACCCCAGGCCCGTGATCACCAGCCCCACGTAGTACCAGAGCAACCTCAGCACGAGATGGCGTTGCATCGCGCATACCCCTCCCCTGCCGTATTTAGCGAAAGACCCCGGCCACCCTCAGGCCGGGGTCTTGCTCTATCATACACCATCTAGTACAGAATAGTAAATCACGCCTCGCTTTCGCGCCATGCAGGCCGCCGCACCCACGCCGTGAGCCGGACCCGGAACCGGGAATCCGGTCGCTCGTGCCGGAACCAGATGACGGCGAGGCCGGCCGCGGTCACCGCCGACCAGACCATCCCCGCGATGCCCACGTAGGGCAGCACGGCCAGCGGCCCTAACTGATACAGCAGGGGGACGGCCCACACCGCCAGAGCGGCGGCGATGATGTACGCGCAATCGGTGCAGATCAGCATCCAACGCTGGTAGCTCTTGCTCATGTCCTCGCCTCCCCCGGGGCGCTTTCACTTGTAGAGACGAACGAGAGGCCGTCCAGGTTTCAGGTATTCGTTGGAAATTCGGCTAATAAGGCCAAAGTTCTGATGCAAGTTTGAGGAAGGCCTGGGCGGAGCGGGGCAGCGGGCGGTCCCGCCGCCAGGCCAGCGCCAGGGTGCGTGTCAGCGGTGCGCCGGCGAGGGGGACGAAGACCGGCGACGGCCGAAGGCTGCGGTCTGCGGCCATCTGAGGCACCAGCGTCACCCCCAGCCCGGCGGCGACCATCGCCTGCAGCGTCTCGATCTGCGCCGATTCAAAGGCGATCTGCGGTGAAAAGCCGGCGGCTTGGCACGCGGCCAGGACCAGGTCACGGAAGCCGTAGCCGGGCTTCATGATCAGAAAGGGCTCCCCGGCCACGGCGGACAGCGGAATGGCGGGGTGCGGCGGCCCGTCCGCCGCGAGGGGGTGGTCCGGCGGCAACGCCAGCAGGATCGGCTCGGTGAGGAGCGGCTGCCAGTCCAGCTCGTCGCTGCCCACCGGCAGCGTGGTCAGCGTCAGGTCCGTCTCGTCCGCCAGGGCCAGCTCGGTCAGCCGCTGGGTCGGCTCCTCCCGCAAGGTGATCTGCACCCCCGGATACCGCTGCCGGTAGGCGGTGATCGCCCGGGGAAGCAGGCGCGAGCCGGTCACGGGCAGGCTGCCCAGCACCAGCCGTCCACTGCGCAGGCCGATCCGCTCTTCCACGGCCGCCCCGGCTGCCTCCACTTGCCGCAGGATCGCCTCCGCATGGGGCAGGAGCGCCTCGCCGGCGTCTGTGAGCCGCACGGGCGTCCGGCTGCGGTCGAAGAGCAGCACGCCCAGCTCCTCTTCCAGCCGGCGGATCTGCTGGCTGAGCGAAGGCTGGGCGACCATGTGCTCCTGGGCGGCCCGGGTGAAGTTGCGGTGCCGGGCGACGGCGACGAAGTAGCGCAGGTGGTGCAGTTCCACACGAGCACCCCCATAGGTTAAACCTATCATCATCATAGTTATCATATGTTGGAGTTCTGGTGCAAGCTCCGGTTATATATGGGGCAAGGGGTGATCGGCATGAGCGGACGGACCTTGCTGGACAAGATCTGGGAGCGGCACGTGGTGCGCCGGGAGCCCGGGAAGCCGGACCTGCTGTACATCGATCTGCACCTGGTGCACGAGGTGACCTCTCCCCAGGCCTTCGAGGGGCTGCGCATGGCGGGGCGGAGGGTCCGGCGGCCGGACCTGACCATCGCCACCATGGACCACAACGTGCCCACCACCGACCGGTCGCTTCCCCTGACCGACGAGATCGCCGCGCGGCAGATGGCCGCCCTGGAGCGGAACTGCAGCGAGTTCGGGGTCAGGCTCTTTGACCTGTACAGCCCGTTTCAGGGCATCGTGCACGTCATCGGCCCGGAGCTGGGCCTCACCCAGCCGGGGCTGACCATCGTCTGCGGCGACAGCCACACCGCCACCCACGGCGCCTTCGGCGCCCTGGCCTTCGGCATCGGCACCAGCGAGGTAGAGCACGTCCTCGCCACGCAGTGTCTCTGGCAGCACAAGCCGAAGGTGATGGAGATCCGGGTGAACGGGAAGCTGCCGCCCGGGACGACGGCCAAGGACCTCATCCTGGGCATCATCGGCCAGATCGGCACCGACGGCGCCACCGGGTACGTGATCGAGTACACCGGCGAGGCGATCCGGTCGCTGTCGATGGAGGGCCGAATGACCGTCTGCAACATGTCCATCGAAGCCGGAGCCCGGGCGGGGATGATCGCCCCGGACGAGACCACCTTCGCCTATCTGAAAGGCCGGCCTCACGCCCCCCAGGGGGAGCTGTGGGAGGCGGCGGTGGCCGACTGGCGCACGCTGGCCTCAGACCCCGACGCCGTCTACGACCGGGTGGTGGAGTTCGACGCCGGACAGCTGGCGCCGGTCGTCTCGTGGGGTACCAACCCCGGGCAGGTGGTGCCGGTCACCGGCCGGATCCCGGATCCCCGGGACTTCGCCGACCCCGCCCAGCGCAAGGCGGCGGAGGCGGCCCTGGCCTACATGGACCTGGAGCCCGGTACCCCGATCCAGGACATCCGCATCGACCGGGTCTTCATCGGCTCCTGCACCAACGGGCGCATCGAGGACCTGCGGGCCGCCGCGGCGGTGGTGAAGGGGCGCAAGGTCGCCCCCGGGGTGCGGGCGATGGTCGTCCCCGGCTCCGGCCAGGTGAAGGCGCAGGCCGAGGCGGAGGGGCTGGACCAGATCTTCCGGGAGGCGGGCTTCGAGTGGCGGGAGGCCGGTTGCTCGATGTGCCTCGGGATGAATCCCGACATCCTGGCCCCCGGGGAACGGTGCGCATCTACCTCCAACCGCAACTTCGAGGGCAGGCAGGGCAAGGGCGGCCGGACGCACCTGGTCAGCCCGGCCATGGCGGCGGCCGCGGCCATCGCCGGCCACTTCGTCGACGTGCGTGAACTCCTGGCGGAAGGGGGTGCGGCCCGGTGAGGCCCTTCACACGGGAGACGGGGCTGGCGGTGCCGCTGGACCGGGTGAACGTGGACACCGACCAGATCATCCCCAAGCAGTTCCTGAAGCGCATCGAGCGGACCGGGTTCGGCCAGTTCCTGTTCCACGACTGGCGCTACCTGCCGGACGGCTCGCCCAATCCCGAGTTCGTGCTCAACCGGCCGCAGTACGCCGGCGCGACCATCCTGATCGCCGGCCGGAACTTCGGCTCGGGTTCGTCCCGGGAGCATGCCCCGTGGGCGCTCAGCGACTACGGCTTCCGCGCGATCATCGCGCCGTCGTTCGCGGATATCTTCTACAATAACTGTTTCCAGAACGGCCTCCTGCCGGTGGTGCTGCCCGAGGAGGCCGTGGCCGAGCTCATGCGGCGGGCGCAGGAGCCGGGGTATCGGCTCACGGTCGATCTGGAGCGGTGCGTGGTGGAGGACGATGCGGGCTTCCGGGTGGACTTCGCCATCGACGCGTTCCGGAGGCACCGGATGCTGCACGGGCTGGACGACATCGGCCTGACGCTGCAATATGAAGACGAGATTGCGGCGTACGAAGCCCGGCGCCCGGCGTGGCTGCCGACGACACCCGCACGGTAGGGTGCCGGTGCCGTTCGGGACGCCATCGTGCCCCGTGCCGGTTGGCTGGAGAGGGCGGAGGCGCCGGCCTCCGCCCTTCGTCGCGGCGCGGGCTGACCGCCAGGGCCGGGCAGCTTCGGAGGGGCTGTCCCGACTTGGGGACAGCCCCGCTTCATTGCTGTGGTCACGCGTCAGGCGATCTCCGCCGGGATGGACTCGCACAGGCGTCGCCGGATTGCCCCCTCGGCCTGCCGGATGATCTCCATCAGGTGGGCCCGCTGCTCCGCCCGGATCCAGGTTCACGGGTTGGCCGAATGGGGTCACCGGAACGGGGAGGCCAGCAGGAGGCGGGCCCTTCGGGAAACAATGGGACTGCCAGCGCCGTCCAACCAGTCGAACGTCGAAGTTGCAGGGGGGGTGCACCGTGAGACGCTGGTGTGCAGCTTGGGTGGCCGCGCTGACGACGGTGGTCCTGGCGGGGTGTGCGGCGACCGGCGCCGTCGCGGAGCGGCAGGCGGAGCAGAAGCAGGACGTGGCTGCGGAGCGGGTGGCGACCGACGGCGGCGGAGCGGCGCCCTTCCGGGATGGGCAGTCCGTCCTTGCGGAGGACCGGGAGGAAGGGCGGCCGTCAGAGGAGGAGTCGGGGCTCGACGGCGAGTCGGCCGTCCGGGCCGTGGTCGAGGAGTTCGGCCGCAGGCTGAAGTCCGTCTCCCTGTCGGCCCCGGACGAGGTGGTGGCCAGGAGCCTGCCGGAGCAGTACGGCGACCTGGTCTCGCCCGAGCTGTTGGAGCGCTGGCAGCACAACCCGTCCGGCGCGCCGGGGCGGGTGGTCTCCAGCCCCTGGCCGGATCACATCGAGATCCAGAGCGTCACCCTGCGGGCCGACGGCGCCTACGAAGTCGAAGGGTGGATCGTGGAGATGACGAGTGTGGAGTTGGTGAAGGGCGGTTACGCCGCCAAGCGGCCGGTTACCCTGGTGGTGGCGCGGACCGACGAGGGATGGCGGATCACCGACTTCGCGCTGGGTGAATACACGGCATGAATCGCCGGGGGCCGCACCCGTTGGGGTGCGGCCCCGTGCGCGAGCGACCTCAGTCGTTCCCCCGAATCAGCCGCTCCGGGACCGTGAGCAGCCGGGCGCTCATCCCGAGCAGGGCCAGCCCCGCCAGCGCATAGACCCCCTTGCTCAGGGCCAGCTCCTGCGCCGTGGCGTCGCTCAGGCCGGCGAAGGGGAGCCAGAGCTGGTAGACGGAGTCGTAGGGGCACCAGATCGTTGCGATGGCCAGGGTCACGAAGTAGACCGCCAGCCCCGCGGCCCATCCCGCAACCGGCGACCCGCTCAGGTGGTGGAACAGGTGGCATGCCCCGGAGAACAGGGCGCCCGTCACCAGCGAGGAGGCGAACACCCGCACCTCGCTCACGTCCCCGGCCCGGGCGCCGGCGAGCCAGATGAAGAGGCCGATCGCCAGTACGTAATAGGCGGCGGTAAGAAGCCAGCGCTGCAGGAACAGGCCGTGCAGCCCCCGGGGGGAGGCTCCCCACCGCTCATCCACCCGCTGATCCAGCAGCAGGACGGAGGCGGTCAGCCCCATCAGGATGAGCGGCCCCAGCACCTCCGCGCGCACGACCGCCCGGTCGAGGGGCAGGGCCGCGGCCCCCTGCCGGTAGGCGGCGCTCTTGCGCACGTCCCGCCACAGGTTGACGGCAATCCGGTAGATCCAGGGCTTCAGAGGCAGCGGGTACCGGTACTGGTCGGCGCGGGAGACCAGCCGGAAGAGGCACTCCTGTGCCAGGTCCTGTGCCAGGTGGTAGTCGTGGGAGAGCCGGTAGAAGTAGGCCACCAGCGGCCTGTGGTACCGGCGCACCAGCGGTTCCACCGCCGCCTGAGAGCCCTGTTGGAGCTGGCGGATCAGGTCCTCGTCGGTCATGGCCTCACCTGCCTTCATCAGGTGTTACGAGCCTGACGGGGGCTTCGTTTAACCATCGGTGCTTTCTTCGCCCTGCAGGGAATCCCCTGGCGCAGGGTTCGGGGGCGTCATGTGCACGGGAGCCTCACGGGTGCGTATCCTTTTGCCTCCGTACGGCGTGGTGGGAGGTGATGAGGAAAACGGGAGGATGGCGGCTGTGGCCCGGAAACCGGCAAAGGTGATCCCGGTCCGCAACCTGGCGGAGAGCCTGGCGTTCTACGTGGACACGCTGGGGTGTAAGTTGGTCGCCATTCACCCCGACGCGGCACATCTGGAAACCCCGGTGGGGCATGTGCTGCTCGCCGGCCCTGACGCGGGCGATGTCGGGCGGTACGCCGCGCCTTCGTACAAGGTGCTGAAGCCCGGCGCCGTGATCTATGTGTTCACTCCGGATATCGAGGAAACCGCTCGCCGGCTGCCGGGGGCCGCGCGCATCCGAACGGAATGGGGCGAGCGGAAGCTGGAACTTGCCGATCCCAACGGGTACACCATCAGCTACTGGACGGAGAGCGACCTGACCGATGGGCAGCTGCTGGCGCTTTTCGCCTCGGCCCCGGAAAGGCTGGAGGCAGCCCTGGCGGGGCTCCGCTACGCCATCGCCGAGCCCGGGCGGCTCTACCGGCCCAACGCGTACGACCCGGACGTGTGGGACGCGGGGCCCTGCTCGGACCGGCGGCCCGTGCAGCCCTCGGTGGCGCTCCTGCGGGCGGTGCACGGCCACCTGCTCCAGCTCATCGCGCACGTGCCCGGGGCGCTGGACCGGTACACGGTGAACGAGGCCGGAAGCCGGCAGACGGTCCGGCGGATGGTATGGATGCTGGGCGCGCACGCGGCCGGCCACGTGGAGCAGATCTGGATGACGCGGAGGGTGCACGGAATCTGACCGATTCCCGGACCTGGAACGCGTGCCGCCCGCAACGAGCTCTGCCCTTCCCACGTTGTAGTGGCTGAACGACCTGGGGACGCGCGAAGCCATCGAACCCCGGCAGAGGGTCTTCCGGTGGGTTCGATGGCTTCGTTTCCATCTGGCGGGCCTACTTCCCCAGCAGGAGGAACGTGCCGGCCACGACGAGCCCCCCGGCCAGCAGCGTCTTGGGCGTGAACGGCTCGCCGAGGATGAGGTAGGAGAGGATCAGCGTCAGCACGATGCTGGACTTGTCGATGGGGGCGACCTTGGACACGTCGCCCAGGGCGATGGCCTTGTAGTAGAAGAGCCACGAGAGCCCCGTGGCCAGGCCGGAGAGGATGAGGAAGGTCCAGTTGTGGCGGGTGAGCGACCTGATCGCGTGGTGTTCGCCGATGGCAAAGACGATGCCCCACGAGAGGAAGAGGATGACGGTGGTCCGGATGGCCGTGGCCAGGTTTGCATCGACACCCTTGATGCCGATCTTGGCCAGGATCGACGTGAGCGCGGCGAAGACCGCCGAGAGCACCGCGTACAGTTTCCACACCGTTGGCTTTCCTCCCGGACACGTGAGAGTCGCCGGCTCGTCAGTCCGGCTGCGCCCCGTACCGCACGAACAGCGCGATCCCCGCCATCAGCAGGATGCCGCCGACCACCGTCGCCCATCCGGGCGCCTCCCGGAACAGGATCCAGGCCAGTGCGGAGGCGATGACCGGTTCGCCCAGGGTGCACATCGAAACGGTCGCGGCGCTGACCCACCGAAGCGCCCAGTTGAACAGGTTGTGGCCGAGGATGGTGGGGATGACCGCCAGCGCCGCGAAGAGCGCCCATTCCCGCGGCGGGTATGGGGCCAGCGGGATCCCACGGGGCAGCATCATGAGCCACAGGAGCGCCGCCGCCAGGGCGTAGACCGCGGTGGTGTACAGCGTCGTCGACATCTTCTGCCGGGCGATCCGGCCGGCGATGGTGTAGCCCGACACCGTCACCGCGCCCAGGAAAGCCAGCAGGTCCCCGTACAGGGCGGATCCGCTTACCCGGAAGTCGCCCCAGCCCACGATCACGCCGCCCGCCACGCCGATGGCCACCGCGGCGAGGCCGATCCGGTTCGTCCGCTCCCCCAGCAGCCGCCAGCCCAGGGCGAGCACGATGAAGGGGCTCGAGGTGACCAGCACGGTGGAGCTGGCGACGGTGGTGAAGTTCAGGCTTTCGATCCAGACGTAGAAGTGCAGCGCCAGGCACACGGCGCTGCCGGCGAGGAGCAGCCAGTCCCGCCCGGTGAGCCGCCGGAGGGTCTCCCGCTCCCTGGCCAGCGCCGGGACCGCCAGCAGCGCGACCGAGATCGCGAGGCGGTAGAAGGAGAGCACGAGGGCGGGCGCGTCCGACAGCCGGATGAGGATCGCGGAGCATCCCACGGCCAGTACGGCGACGAGCAGGCCGAGCAGCGTGATCAGCGGCAACGGAACGATTCCCCCGTTCGGCGGCCCCCGGCCGTCGCCCGGAGCCCGGCTGCAGCGGAAAGGGCCGACGCTCCGGAAAATGACGGGGCCCGGGGGCGCGGTCTGTTCCCGGGGAACTTTGACCTGGAACCGGGCCACTCCTGCCGCCGTGCTCGGGCAGCCCTGCGCGGGCAGGCCTGCCGGCGGGACACAATGGGAACGGCACCCCTCCGCCCCGAGCGCCGCGGGGCCGGACGGGGACGGGCCCGAAACGACCCTCAGGGCACATTCGTCTGATGAATCAGCGAGTCCCGCACCATGCAACTAGGAGGAGAAGACGTGCGAAGGCTATGGCTGTGGGTGTTCCTGTTGTTGCTCCAGATAGCTTTCCCCGCGGCCGCGGCGGGCGTCAGCCTCACGGTCGACCCTGCGTTCCAGGGCCATTTCAAGGAGGGTGAGTGGGTCACCCTGTGGGTGGAGGTGCGGGGCGACGAGGAGGCCGCCTCCGGCGAGGTGGTGGTGCAGACCGAGGCGCCGCCCGTGTTCGGGCCTGTGTCCGGCACCCGGTATGCCGTGCCGTACAGCGTTTCCGCAGGCGAAGCGCAGCGGGTGGCGGTCAGCCTGCCGAACGAGTACAGCTGGCCCGTGAGCGTGAGCCTGTACGCGGACGGCGAGCTGGTCGATGTGCAGACGCCCGACCTGAGCTGGGAGCCCCGGTACACCCTGATGGTCGGCGTGCTCGCCGCCGACGACGACATCCTGAACACGCTGTCCGGGCTGCGGGGCGGCGATAACGTGCGCGTCGTCTCCCTGACGGCGGAGACCCTGCCCGACAGCCCGGGCCTTCTGAACAGCCTGGATCTGCTGGTGGTGGCCGGCTACGACACCGGCAGCCTGACGGCCCGGCAAGTACAGTCCCTGGAGGCCTGGGTGGACCGCGGGGGAACCCTGCTGCTGTTCGGCGGCCCGGAGGGCGAGCGCACTCTGGGGCCGCTGCCCGCCAGCCTGAAGCCCGTAAACGTCTCCGGGTCCGCGGAGGTCTCGCTGGCGCCGCTGGGCGACCTGTCCGGCGTGCCGCTGGAGGGCACGGCGGTCGTGAGCGCCGGCCCGCTGGCCCGGGGAACCGTCCTGGCGCGGGCCGGGGAGCCGGGCGGCGGCGGGGAACCCCCCGTGCTTGCCGCCGCGGCTCCGCTGGGCTCGGGACGGGTGGTGTACCTGGCCTACGATCCCGCGGGCGCACCCGTGGCCCGCTGGGCCGGTCAGACCGCCCTGCTGGACCGGCTGGTGGGGCTGTCGGCCGGGCGGCCGCCCGCCTTCGACACCGACTGGCGGGTGCAGTATGCGATTCAGCAGGTCCCTGACTGGGCGCTGCCCTCGGTCTGGACCGTGGTGCTGGTCCTGGGCGGCTATCTGGTGGCCGTGGGCCCGGTCAACTACCTGGTCCTGCGCCGCCTGGATCGCCGGGAATGGGGCTGGGTCACCGTTCCGCTCCTGTCGGTCATCTTCCTGGGAGCGGTCTACGGCATGGGCTCGGGCCGGTTCCAGGAGGGCATCACCCACGTGATGACCACCACCGAGCTGGTACCCGACAGCCGGACCGGGGTGATGACCGGGTACGTGGGGCTGTACGCGCCGGGGCGCTCCCGGCTCTCCCTGCCGCTCCCCGGCGCCGGGCTCGTTCGGCCGCTGACCACCGGCACGTTCGTGGGCGGAGTGGAGAGCCGCATCGTGGCCGGCGATCCGCTCACCCTCGAGCTGTCGGGGCTGACCAACTACAACATGACCGCCTTCGCGCTGGAGCAGCCGGTGACCGTCCCGGGCGGCCTGGAGCTGGTGGACGTGGAGGTGACCGAGTTCCTGGTGACCGGCCGGATCCGGAACACCCTGCCCGTTCCGGTGTCCGGGGTGGAGGTGGGCACCGCCTACGACGTGGTGTCGGTGGGGGACCTCGCCCCCGGCCAGACGTCCGAACCCTTCACGGCCGGGAGGAAGGCCAGGGTCGACTCCGGGCGGAAGGGGCCGATCCCGCTGCCCGGGACCGGCACTCCTGACCCCGACGCCGACCCGCGCCGGGAGCAGCTGCGGGCCTACGTCTGGGAGTCGGGGCAGGGCCGGCTGGGCTCGGGCGTGCTGGTGATGGGCTGGACCGAGGAGCCCCTGGCACAACCGCCGGTGCCCGACCTGGGCCGCCGGGTCACCGGGGCAAACCTGGTCTATGGCTTCCAGCCGCTGCCCGCTCCGGCCGACGGCGACCTGCCCGCGGGCGTCGTCCTGGGCCGGCCGGTGGATTCCGAACGGGTGCAGCTGATCGGCCAGAACGTGTACTACGCACCCCCGGGGAGCCATCGGTTTGTCCTGTCGCTGCCCGTGCTGGATCCCGGGCAGGTGGCTGAGGTGACGGTGGATCTGCAGGCGCCGGTGCGGGAGGCCGTGATGTCGGTGTACGTCCGCAACCAGCGCACCGGGGAGTGGGAGCTCCTTGCAGGACAGCGCGCAACGCTGGTCGACTGGCAGGACTACGTGCTTCCCGGCGGGGTGATGGAGCTCCGGTACGACCTGTCCGTCGAGGCCGAGTTCCTGGCGCCCACGGTGGCCGTGAAGGGGGTGCGCTGATGCTCAGGGTAGAAGGACTGGCCAAGCGCTTCGGCGATGTGGAGGCGGTGAGGGACGTCAGTTTCACCGTGGAGCCCGGGGCCATCTATGGCTTCGTCGGCCCCAACGGCGCCGGCAAGACCACCACGATGAAGATCATCGCGACCCTCCTCAGGCCCGACGCCGGAAGCGTGTTCATCGGGGACACCGATGCGCTGAAGCGGCCCGGGGAGGCGCGCACACGGCTGGGCTACATGCCCGACTTCTTCGGGGTGTATGACAACCTTAAGGTCGACGAGTATATGCAGTTCTACGCTGACTGCTACGATGTGCCCACCGACGGGCGGGACCGGCTGATCGGTTCGCTGTTGGGGCTGGTCGGCCTCGCCGACAAGCGGGGGGCCTACGTCGACACCCTGTCCCGGGGTATGAAGCAGCGGCTCTGCCTGGCCCGCTCCCTGGTGCACGACCCCGACGTCCTGATCCTCGACGAGCCGGCCTCCGGGCTGGATCCCCGCAACCGGGTGGAGATGCGGGAGATCCTCCTGGAACTGAGTCGCCGGGGAAAGACGATCCTGATCTCGTCGCACATCCTGGCCGAGCTGGCGGAGATGTGCACCCACATCGGGATCATCCACGCCGGGCGGATGGTGGCCTCGGGGCCCGTGGAGCAGATCCTGCGGGAGGCCGGCGCCCGGGTGATCGAGGTGCGGATCGCCGGCGCCCCGGCGGACGACGGTTCGGCGCGGGCGGCGGAGCTGGCCCGGGCGGTGCCGGGCGTGCGCAGCGTCTCCGTGGACGACGGGGCCCTGCGGGTGGCGCTGGACGGCGACGACCAGGCGGCGGCGGAGCTGCTGGCCCGACTCGTGCAGGCCGGACTCCCGGTGGCGCACTTTGCCGAGGTCAAGTCGAAGCTGGAGGACGTCTTCATGGCGATCACGGGGGGTGAGGAGCAGTGAGCGGATGGACCGGCTTCGTGCGCAACCCGGTTTTCCTCCGGGAGGTGCGGGTGCGGATGCGGGGCTGGCGGACCCCGGGGATTATCGTGCTCTACGTGGGGCTCCTGGGGCTGCTGGCGATCCTGATCTTCGCGGCCGCGATGCAGGGCAGCCGGCCCACGGGCTTCGCGCCCGAGGTGGGCGCCGTCATCTACGCGGCCCTCGCGATGTTCCAACTGGTGCTCCTCATCCTGGCCGTTCCCGGCCTGGCCGCCGGGGCGATCGCCGGGGAGCGGGAGCGGCAGACCCTGGACCTGCTGCTGGTCACCCGGCTCAGCGCGGCCCAGGTGGTGGTGGGCAAGCTGCTGGCGGCCACCGGTTTCGCCCTGCTGCTCATGTTCGCCTCGCTGCCGGTGTTCGGGCTGATCTTCCTCTTCGGCGGGTTCTCGCTCTCCCGGCTGGGGCTCTCGGCGGTCGTCTACGTGGTGACGGTGCTGCTGCTGGGAGCCGTCTCCCTCTACTTCAGCGCCCTCTATCGGCGCACCCAGACCGCCGTGGTCGCCGCCTACGGCGTCGTCACCACCTGGACCCTCCTGTCCCCGCTGTTCGGCGCGCTGACGTACCACGTGTTCTTCGACGAGCATCCGCCGCTCTGGGGGCTGATCTTCGCCTACACCAACCCCGCCTTCGGCCTGGCCGCGGCGGCCGGGCAGCCGCTGGAGACGATGACCCGGCTGTACTCGCCCATCCTCACCACCGACGCGGCCCGGGAAGCGATCTGGTGGAAGTACTGCCTGATCGCCCTGGGGTTGATCGCCCTGCTGCTCTGGCGTACGGTGCGGCGGGTCGACCCCGCTCGGGCTCCCGCCGGGCGCTGAGGGCAGGTACGGCGGCTTCCTGCTTGGCTGCAGGAAGCCGCCGTCTTCGCGTCCGCGGTCCCGGTCGCATACGGACTTCCCCGGGCTCAAAGACTACAGGCGGCGGGGAGGTGCGACTGCCGGTGGACCACCAGAAGATCATCCAGTATCTGCGCCGCTGGCAGGTGGCGCCGGCCGACGCCCTGGCGGCGCAGGTGGAGGCCTGCGGGGGGGCCTGGCTGCCGGACGAGGTCCAGCTGGCCCTGGCCGCCGAGAAGGGCAACATGCCCGTCAGCCCTGCGCTGGCGGAGAACCGGGAAATGGTGCGGACGCTGATGGGCTACAGCTCGGATCTGCTGGAACGGAGCCTGTACCTCGGCGCGAACCGGGTGCCCGCGGCGCTTTTCTGCGTGGACGGCCTGGCGGAACGGATGCAGGTGATGACGATCCTCGAGTCGCTGGCGGTCCAGAGCCACCGGGAGGCGGTGCCCACCGACTCCGTGGACGGCTGCCTCAGGACGCTGCAGCAGATGATCCCCAGCGTTACGCTCCGGTCGGTGACCAGCCTCGGGCAGGCCCTGGAGGCGCTGGTGACCGGCGACACCATCCTCTTCGTGGACGGGATGCCCTTCGCACTGGTGCTGCCCACCGACGGGCCGCCCGGCCGTCAGCCCGACGAGCCGCTCACCGAACCGGTGGTGCGGGGGCCGAAGGATGGCTTCACCGAGACCCTGTCGGACAACCTGGCCCTCATCCGCCGTCGCATCCGGGATGATCGGCTGCGGATCGAGCGGTTCACCCTGGGGGAGCGTTCGAAGACCCGTGTGGTGATCATCTACCTCATGGGCATTGCGCCGCCGGAGATGGTCCAGGAGGTCCGCAACCGCATCGGCCGCATCCAGGCGGATGCGGTGCTGGAAAGCGGCCATATTGAGGAACTGATTGAGGACGATCCCTTCACGATCTTCCCGCTCCTGAAGGTCACCGAGCGGCCCGATGTGGCCACCGCGGGGATGCTGGAAGGCAAGGTGGCCGTGCTGGTGGACGGCTCGCCGAACGTGCTGCTCATGCCCTCGACGCTGGTGGCGGAGATGCAGTCTCCGGAGGACTACTACCACCGCTGGCCGATCTCGTCCTTCGTCCGGGCCCTGCGGTACCTTTACCTCCTCATCGCCTTCCTGGGCCCCTCGATCTACGTCGCGATCACCACCTTCCATCAGGAGCTGATTCCCACCAACCTGCTCACGAACCTGATCGCGGCGCGCGAAGGGGTCCCGTTCCCGGCCGTGATGGAGGCGCTGATGATGGAGCTCACGATGGAGGCCCTGCGGGAGGCCGGCGTGCGGCTGCCCAAGGTGGTGGGGCAGGCGGTGTCCATCGTGGGCGCGTTGGTCATCGGCGAGTCGGCCGTGCAGGCCGGTCTCGTCTCGCCGGTCATGGTGATCGTCGTGGCGCTGACCGCGATCTCCTCGTTCATCATCCCGCTGTACGCGATGTCGCTGGCCGTGCGGCTCCTGCGCTTCTTCCTCATCGTCCTGGCCGGCACGTTCGGCTTCTTCGGCATCGTCGTGGGACTGATGGCGCTGTTCGTCCACCTGAACACCCTCCGTTCCTTCGGCGTGCCGTACCTGTCGCCCATCGTGCCGCCCACCCTCGCGGATCAGCGCGACGTGTTCATCCGGGTCCCCTGGTGGGCCATCAGGCGCCGGCCGCGGTTCATGCCCGCGGTGGACTACCCGCGCAGCGGCCCGGACAACCGGCCCCGTCCCCCGCAGCCACAGGGAGGCCAAGCCCGGTGAAGATCTGGATCAGCGGCGGACTCTACGCTTCGGTGTTGGTTGTGACGCAGTTCATCATGCAGTACGTGATGCTTCCCCGGTTGCTGCTGGAAAGCGCCGGTCAGGAAGCCTGGATCACCGTGCTCATCCTGGGCGTGTACGCGCTGGTCGTTGCCCTGGCGGTGGTCTGGATCGCCTGCCGCTTCCCTGACCGGGATCCCCTGAAGGCGATCCGGTGCACCCTGGGGTCCTGGGCAACCTACCCCATCGTCCTGCTGTACTGCGCGTTCAACGTGCTGATCTACGCCATGTCGCTCAGTGACGTGCAGACCTTCACCAAGATCCTCCTGCTGCCGGACACCCCGGCCTGGGTGTTGGCGGTCATGATTGCCCTGTTCACGATCTACACCGTGCTCCAGGGGGTGGAGCCTATCGCCCGCACCGCCTACGGCGTGCTGGTGCCGCTCGTCCTGGTGATCCTCGTCCTGCCCTTCGGCGTGGGGAAGGAGATCCGGCTGCTTCAGATCGATCCGTTCCTGTGGAAGGGGTTCTCCGGCGTCCTGCGCGGCGCGTGGCTCGCCCTGCCCTGGGCGGGCCAGTCCCTCATCGTGCTCAGCCTCATGCGCCACCTGAGCCTCCGGGTGAACCCGTACAAGTGGACGCTGATCGGGGTGGGCAGCGCGCACCTCGCGCTGGCGATCATGGTCCTCCTGATCAGCCTGGTGTTCGGTTCGATCCTGCCGTCTCGCCTTCTGTATCCGGGACACGAGCTGTTCGCGATCGTCGCGCTGACGGAGTCCATCGAGCGCATTCAGGCGGGAATCATGGTGCTCTGGCTCTGCGGCAGCTTGATCAACATCACGCTGCACCTGTACGTGGCGGTGGAGGAGGGCAGCCTGGCGCTGGGGATTCAGCGGCGGGGATGGATCACGCTGATCCTGGGCGCGGCGGGGGTGTTCCTGGCGCAGTGGGCAGGCGGGGCCCTGTACCGCCGGTCCATCGCCAGGGAGGCGTGGTGGATCGGGATGCACATCGCGGGGCAACTGGCCGTGCTGGCTCTGCTGGGCCTGGCCACGCTCCTGATCCGCATGCGACAGGGGGCGGGGACGAGTGCGTAGGCGGATGCGGCTGCTGGCGCTGTCCGTGCTCCTGGCGCTCGGGTCGGCCCTGCTCTCGGGCTGCTGGAGCCGCGTCGAGCTCAACGACATCGGCCTGGTGCTGGGGCTCGCCGTGGATGTGGGGGAAGAGGAGCCGGTGCGGGTGACGCTCTACGTGCCGCGACCTCTGTCACCCGAGCAGGGCGGCGGCATCGGGGGCGACCAGGAGCCGATATGGGTCGTGGCGCGCGAGGCCGACAATTTCTCCGACGCGCTGGCCCTGATCCGGCTGGCCTCGGCCCGACGGCTTGTCTTCCACCACCTGCGGGTGGTGCTCATCGGCGAGGAGTACGCCCGCAAACACGGCATCGGCGACGTGCTGGACGTCCTGGCCACCAACCACGAGATCCGGCTCACGGTGCGCCCGTTCCTGGTGGAGGGGAGAGCCCAGGAAGTGCTGGAGACCCTGCCGCAACTGCGCGCCCTGCAGCCCTTCAACCTCACCGGCATCCTCCAGACCAAGGGCGGGCTGGAGTGGCGGCTGAAGGACGTCCTGGTGGCCAGAGCATCGGACACGCACTCCGTGTGGATGCCGACCATCCAGGTGGTGCCCCGCCCGGCCATCACGGCCAACTCGCCCCCGACGGCCGTCACCCTCAGCGGCGTGGCCCTCTTTCGCCGCGATTACCTCCAGCGGATCCTCGAGCCTGCCGCCTACCAGGTGATCGCCTGGTTCCTGGGGAACCCCAGCGGATTCACGATCACCGCACCCTGCCCGACCGGGGGTAACGGGTCGGTTTCCGCCCAGGTCGTCAGCGGCCGGACGCGCGTCCGGCCCCGCTGGCAGGACGGCGGCATCGCCTTCAAGGTCGAGATCACCAGCAACGTCAACATCATGCGCTCGGAGTGTGAGATGGCCGAAGTCAAGCACGCGGAGGTGCGGGAGCATCTGGAGCAGGTGCTGGCGTCCGACCTGCGCGAGCGGATCGCACAGTTCATCCGCATCACCCAGGAGGCCGTGACCGATCCCGTCGGCTTCGGCAAGCACGCCCAACTGGCGTTTCCCCGGTTCTACAAGACGATGGAGGACAAGTGGGGCGAAAACTTCTGGCCGAACACCCCGGTGGAGGTGGCCGTGAAGATGACGGTTGATCAGGCCGGGCTCGTCACCGGGCCGGTCCACCCGACCGAGCGGGAACTGCGCGAGCGCGTCCATTAACCGTGGTCGTGTGATCCGCACGCCAATGTGGTACAATTCGGACTGGGGGTGAAGGACGTGCTCGAGCCGCTTTCCGTGGCCATCGGCCTTGCCGGCATGGGCGATCTGTTCGCCATCTGGCGGGGCATTCGCTGGCTGCGGTACGTGTTCAAGCCGGGGACGATGCTCCTGATTATCGCCCTGGCGGCCACCGGGCTGCCGGAGGCCGGAGCCTTCGGGTATCTGGTGCTGGCGGGCCTGCTCTTCTCCGTCGCGGGCGACGTCTTCCTGGTCCTGCCGCAAAACCGCTTCCTGGCGGGGCTGGTGTCCTTCTTCTGTGCGCACGTCCTGTACATCGCCGCATTTGCGGTGCGCCGGGCCGGCTGGGGTCTCCTCGATGGCGCGCTGCTGGCGGGGCTGGCCGCCGCAGGGGTGCTCTTCTTCCGCCGGATGAGGCCGGGCGTGCGCCGGGAGGGCGGAAACCGCATGCTCCTGGCCACCGGCGTGTACCTGGCCGCGATCACGCTCATGGTGGCGGCGGCCGTCGGCACGCGGCTGCCCGCCACGGCGGCGGGGGCGCTGCTTTTCTACCTTTCGGACGCCATCCTGGCCTGGAACCGGTTTGTGCGGCCCCTGCCCCGGGCCAACCTCGGGGTGATGAGCGCCTACTTTCTGGGGCAGTACCTCATCGCGGTGAGCGTGCTCATCGGGGGATAACGAGGGAGAGGGGGTCCGGACAACACGCGCGGGAAGGCCGGAAGACCATGGCGATGCATGGTCTTCCGGCCTTTCGCCTGGCTTGCGCGGCGGGGCGCCACGTGGGATCACGCGCCCTCCTTCACCAGGTGGCGGAGGAGGAAGTCGGCCATGGCGCCGTAGCCCTTCAACTGGTTCGTCCGCTTGGTGAAGCCGTGTCCCTCGTCCTCGAAGACCAGGTACTCGACCTCGCGGCCCAGGCTGCGGAGCCGCTCCACCATCTGGTCGGATTCGGCCTTCACCACCCGGGGATCCATGGCGCCCTGGACCACCATCAGCGGAACCTTGATCTGGTCCACGTAGGTGATGGGGGAGCGCTCGATGAGGAACTCCCGGTCCTCCTCCGCGTCGCCGACCCAGGCCTTCATCATCGGCTTCCAGTGCGGCGGCACCGAGTTCACGAAGGTGATCAGGTTGGCCGGGCCGCAGAAGTCGCAGGCGCAGGCCCACAGGTCGGGCAGGCGGGTGGCGGCGGAGAGGGTGGCGAAGCCGCCGAAGGAGCCGCCCCAGACGCCGATGCGGTCGCCGTCGATCCAGTCCAGCGAGCGCAGGTAGCGGTTGCACGCCTCGATGTCCTTCAGCTCGGCCCCTCCCCAGTCCCGGTGGATCCGCTTCTGGTAGTCGATGCCGAAGCCGGTGGAGCCCCGGATGTTGGGGGCGAGCACGGCGACGCCCCGGCTGAGCAGGTACTGGTAGAAGCCGCCGTAGTTGTAGCCCGGCCGCTCCTGCGCCTCCGGCCCGCCGTGGATGGAGAGCAGCGCCGGCACCTTCTGCCCCGGCTGGATCCCGTGGGGCCGGTAGAGCCAGGCCGGGATGCGCAGGCCGTCGAAGGCGTCGATGTAGACCAGCTCGGGGGCCACGAAGACCTCCTCAGGGATGTTGCCCAGCATGGACTCGGTGATGCGGGTGAGGGTCCCCGCGTCGATGTCCAGCAGGTAGATGGTGGCGGCCTCCTTGTAGGTGGCCATCTGGAGGAAGAGCCGGTTGCGGGTGTCCCGCCCGGCGAACTGCACGTCCAGGATGACCCCGGACGGCAGGGCCGGCAGGTCGACGGGGCGGCCGCTCTCCCGCTCGATCACGCGCACCACGGACCGGCCGGCCTCGTTGACCACGTAGGCCATGAGCCGCTGGTCGGCGCTGAGGGCCACGCCCTCGATGTCCCAATCGGCCGTGAGCACGTAGGACCATCGGTCCTCGGCGAGGCTGTAGAAGCCGATGGCCTGGAACTCCCGCCCATCGTTGGTGGCGAAGTAGAAGCCGGACCCGTCCTTCAGCCAGGGACCGGGGAAGAACTTGACCTCCCGCCCCTCGTGCGCGGTGAGGTTGCGGATCTCGCCGGTGGCCACGTCGACCAGCAGGAGGTCCTGGTTGGTGTTGCCGTAGAACTGGACCGCCAGAATCCGGGAGCCGTCCGGCGAGAAGGAGAAGGCGTACCGGAGCCCCCCGCCGGGGGTGAGCTGCCGGGTCTCCTTCGTCTCCAGGTCGTAGATGTAGATGTCTACGTCCTGCGGGTTGGCCGCGTTGCCCGCGAAGGCCAGGTACCGGCCGCAGGGAGAGAACCCGCCCAGGCTGTACTGGACGTCCGGCCGGTCGGTGATCCGCTCGGGCCAGCCGCCCACCGCATCCATCAGGTAGACCTGGAACTGCTCGTCCCCGTGATGGTCGGCCAGGAAGGCGATGCGGGAGCCGTCCTTGTTGAAGATCGCCTCGCGCACCGAGTCTTCGGTGAAAAGGGTGAGCTGCCGGGGCCAGCCCCCCTGGCTGGCGACCCGCCAGAGGTTGAACTGGCCGCTGATGTCGCTGACGAACAGAACCGACTCGCCGTCGGGCGCCGGCTGCATCGCCACGATCCGCCGGGTCGCGAAGAACTGTTCGAACCGGTACCGGGGGCGTGCGTTCATCGATGCCATACCTCCTTCGTGGAGCCTGCCCATAAGACGCTCTGCGGTTTCGGAATGGTTCAATATGTACGATCGGCCTTGGGTACGATTTTCCGTCGCACCCAGGTACGAGGGGCCAGGCGGGAAGAGGAGGACGGCCGCCCGTCGCCGGCGCGGCGCCCCGGCGCTATCGCACCAGGTGGCGGATCAGGAACTCGGCCATGGCGGAGAGGGCTTTCAACAGGTTCGCACGCTTGGTGAAGCCGTGGCCCTCGTCCTCGAAGACCAGGTACTCCACCTCCCGGCCCAGGGCGCGGAGCCGCTCCACCAACTGGTCGGACTCGGCCTTGGCACCCGGGGATCCATGGCCCCCTGCACCACCATCAGCGGGACCTTCAACTGGTGCACGTAGGTGATGGGTGAGTGCTCGATCAGGAACTCCCGGTCTTCGTCGGGGTCCCCAATGGACGCCTTGATGGTCGGCCTCCAGAAAGGCGGCACCGATTTCAGCATGGTGATGAGATTGGACGGGCCACAGATGTCGCAGGCGCAGGCCCACAGGTCAGGCAGGCGGGCGGCCGCGGAGAGGGTGGCAAATCGGCCGTAGGATCCGCCGAGGACGCCGATGCGGTTGGCGTCGATCCAGTCCAGGGAACGGAGGTAGCGATTGCAGCTCTCGATGTCCTTCAGGTCGTCGCCGCTCCAGTCCCGGTGGATGCGCTTCTGGTAGTCGAGGCCGAAGCCGGTGGAGCCCCGGATGTTGGGGGCCAGGATCGCATTGCTGTGTATTATATTTCGATATTGTAAGAGTATATACGATTGTCGCGGTTCCCGGGGGTCCCGCCGGTTCAGACGGTAGCCCGGTCAGGGCCAGCGGGGCCGGGCGTGGCATCCCGGTCTTCCCGGGCGACCCAGCGGAAGAAGATGAGGATCCACGCGAAGACGAAGATCACGCCGCTGGCCAGGTGCATGACGACGCCGGCCAGCTGCTGGTCGGACATGGGATCGATGCCGAAGACGCGCGGCGCCTCCTCGTAGAACGGGTAGAGCACCACGTCGGCGAAGGTGATGACGGCAAACGCGGCGATCTGGGCCAGCCCGGCCAGGAAGACGTAGACCATCTGACCCGGCTCGGAGAGGGGTGGCAGCTCCCGGGTGGGCGAGCAGACCGGCCACCACATCAGCAGGGCCGTGGCCACCAGGATGGCGTGCTGCACGGCGTGGAACCAGTGGTAGAGCAGGATCGCCTGGTAGAGCACGGGCAGGTGCCAGATGGAGTAGATCAGGTTGAACAGTAGCAGCGCCGGCACGGGGTGGACCAGTGTCCGCAGGATGCGCTTCGCCCATGGCCGCCTGAGCAGAGGGCGTAGGGCCCACTCCGGGGTGCCGAGCAGGATGAGCGGCGGCATGACCATGGTGAGCAGGGTATGCTGGACCATGTGCACGCTGAAGAGGTACAGCTCGGACATGATGTGGATGGGGGTGCCCTCGCTCAGGTAGACGGTCCAGAGGCCCAGGCAGAAGAGAACCTGCCGCCAGACGGGCACCGGCGGTCCCCAGTTGAACGCCCGGCGCCACAGGTTGACCAGCAGCAGGTAGGCGGCGTTGAGCAGCACCGTCCATGCCAGGAGATCGGGGTACCACAGGTCCTCGAACCGATGGGCCCACAAGTCGGCGGTCATGGGTGCACCTCCTTCGGTTGCGGCGGGGCAGGGCGGGCAGCCCGGTTTCGGTGAAGCCATGCGTGCGGGCGGGGCGCGATCGCCCCGCCCGGTTGCTTGAGGGTCGACGCCCGGGCTACGGTGGTTGGAGGCCCTGCCAGGGCTCGGTGGCCGACCGACCTACGCCAGGCTGATGAACCGCACGGCGATCGTGATCAGGGTTGCCAGGGTTACGCCGACGGCGAAGATGGCGGTGAGGAGGCGCGGGTCGAAACGCAGGTGCATGAAGTAGGCGGCCACCAGGAAGAACTTGGCGGCGGAGAGCGCGGCCAGGGTCGTCACCACCAGGGCGGACATGCCCCGGACGTACAGGATGAGGAACTCCGCCGCGGTGATGAAAGCCAGGATCACGCCCACCCGGACGAACGTCGCCGGGGTAGGGTGAGGCCGGGGCAGCGGCGTGACCTTGGCCCGGCGGGCGGCGGACTCTCCGGTGTTCACGGGCACACCTCCCCTACTGGACGAACTCGAGCAGGTAGACCACGGTGAAGAGCACGATCCAGACGATGTCGACGAAGTGCCAGTAGAGCCCGGCCACCTCGACGTCATCCGCCTTGTCCACCGTGAGTCCCTTGCCGCGGCCGTGGTAGAGCAACGTGAGCAGCCAGATCACGCCGACCGCCACGTGGGCGCCGTGAAAGCCCGTCAGCGTGTAAAATGCGGTGCCGAACACGCTGGACGAGAGGCTGAGTCCCGCGTGGTAGAAGTGGGTGAACTCGTAGGCCTGGAAGCCCAGGAAGGTGAGGCCCATCAGGGCCGTCACCAGCACCCAGCGCCTGGCCGCCCTGCCCTCGTTCCGCTGCGCAGCGTTCACGGCAAGCACCATGGCCAGCGACGACATGAGCAGGACGAAGGTGGAAACCGTCGTGAGCTCGATGTTGAACAGGTCCCGGGGCCCCACGCCGGGCTGGTAGCCGCCCCGGAAGACCAGGTAGCCCACCAGCAGGCAGGCGAAGAAGATCGACTCGGAGGCGATGAACAGCCAGAAACCCAGCTTCCGGTTGTCGATGCCGGTGTTGGTCTGGTGCGCATGGGCGTCATGGGCCCAGGCGGGATGTGCCCGGTGGGCATGCTCGTGGTGCGCCATGTCAGTTCCCCTCCCCCGGTTCGGTCAGGGTTGCGGTGCGGTCCATCTCAGTCGGCTCCCTCCGGTTCGACCAGGGTGCCGCCCTCGCCCTCGAAGGCCCAGCCCCACAGCGCCAGCAACGTGATCACGAAGCCCGCCACGATCACCGGTACGGCGTAGGCCTCGCGCATCCGCAGGAACAGCATGCCGACCGCCGCCACGGTGGGTCCGAGCGCGAGCAGGATCGGCATCAGGGAGGGGCCGGGCAGGTGGATGGGGGCCGGCTGCGGCGACTCGTACTCCAGGGCCCGCTCGTTCCCCTCGGGGTGCTTGTGGAACCAGAAGGCGTCCCGCAGATGCACCACGGGCACCCGCGCGAAGTTGTAGGCGGGCGGCGGGGAGGGGAGCGTCCACTCCAGCGTGCGGCCGTCCCACGGGTCGGCGGGGGCGTCCATGGGCTTGCGCATCGTCACGATGAAGTTGGCGATGAGCACCAGGACGCCGGCCGCGAGGATGAACACGCCGACCGTGGAGAGGAGGTTCCAGTTCTCCCAGCCCAGGCCCGGGGCGTAGGTGTAGATGCGCCGGGGCATGCCCAGCAGGCCGAGGATGTGGAAGGGGAAGGCGAACGTGTGGAAACCGGTGAAGATGAGCGCGAAACTCCAGCGGCCCAGCCGCTCGTCCAGCATGCGGCCGAAGACCTTCGGGAACCAGTGGTGGATCCCGCTCAGGATGGCGAAGATGCTCCCGCCGATCAGCACGTAGTGGAAGTGCGCCACGACGAAGTAGGTGTCATGCTGCTGGGCGTCGGACGGCGCGGCCGCGTGCATGAAGCCCGAGAGGCCGCCGATGGTGAAGCTGGCGATGAAGCCGATGGCGAAGAGCATGGCCGCGGTGAAGCGGATCTGTCCGCCCCACATGGTGCTGAGCCAGTTGAAGATCTTCACGCCGGTCGGCACGGCGATGGCCATGGTGGTGAGCGAGAAGATCGAGTTGACCACGGGGCCCATCCCGACCGTGAACATGTGGTGGCTCCACACGGTGAAGCCCATGAAGCCGATGAGCGCCGTGGAGAAGACCATGACGGAGTAGCCGAACAGCATCTTGCGGGCGTGGACCGGGATGACCTCGGAGATGATGCCCATCGCCGGCAGGATGAGGATGTACACCTCGGGGTGGCCGAACGTCCAGAACAGGTGCTGGTAGAAGACCACGCTGCCGCCCCTGAGCACCTCGAAGAAGTTGGCGGCGAAGGTCCGGTCGAACATCAGCATGATCAGGGCCACCGTGACCGAAGGAAAGGCGAAGATGATGATCGCCGACGTGACCAGGGTCGTCCAGACGAACACCGGCATCTTCATCAGGGTCATGCCCGGCGCCCGCATGTTCAGGATGGTCACGATGAAGTTGAAGCCCGAGACCAGCGTGCCGATGCCCAGGAGCAGCAGGCCCAGGGTCCAGAAGTCGGGGCCGAGGCCGCTGGTGAATTGCACCGACGTCAGGTTGGCGTACCCGAACCACCCGATGTCCGGCACGTGGCCGCCGGCGGTGCCCATCAGCCAGCCGGCGTTGATGAAGAGGGCGCCGAACAGGTAGATCCAGTAGGAGAAGGCGTTGAGACGGGGGAAGGCGACGTCCCGGGCGCCGATCATCAGGGGCAGGAAGTAGTTCATGAAGGCCGACAGGAGGGGCATGACGCCCAGGAAGATCATGGTGGTGGCGTGCATGGTGAACAGGGCGTTGAACGTCCGGGCCGTCACCACCTCGAGCCCGGGGCGGGCCAGCTGCAGGCGCATGATCCAGGCCTCCAGGCCGCCCACCAGGAAGAAGAAGAAGCCGGTGACGCCGTACATGATCCCGATGCGCTTGTGGTCCACCGTCGCCACCCACGACCAGAATCCCCTCTGGGCGGTCGGCCGGGGGATGAAGCCCAGCGTCTTCGCGGCTGTCGCCATGCGGTCAGAACCTCCGTTTCACGGGGATTCGCGCTCGTTCCGGCTTGGTCTCCGGGAGCAGCCGGCCGAGCATCCGGATGTCGCGCTGTCTGACCCGCCGCAGCGGCGGGGCAGGCGTCACTTCAGGCTCATCAGGTACTGCACGATGGCGTCGAGGTCTTGCTCCGAAAGCCTGGCGTGGGAGGGCATCGTGGTGCCCGGCTTGAAGTCGGCCGGGTTCCGCACCCACGCCTTCAGATTCTCGTAGTTGTTCTCCAGGATTCCGGCCGCGAGGGTGGAGCGCTGCCCGACGTCGGTCAGATTGGGTCCGACGACGCCCTGGGCCTTCGTCCCGTCCACGGCGTGGCAGGCGAAGCAGTTGCCGACGTTCGACTCAAAGAGCTCCCGGCCCCGGGCCGCGACGGCGGACAGCTCACTCGGTCCCTGCGCCATGGCCTGCCGCTGCCGCACCCACTCGTCGAACTGCTCCGGTGGCATGGCCCTGACCTGGAAGCGCATGTTGGCGTGGGAGTCGCCGCAGAACTCGGCGCACTGGCCCAGGTAGACGCCCGGCTCGTCCGCCTGAATCCAGGCGATGTTGACGCGCCCGGGGATCATGTCGGTCTTGCCGGCGAGCTTCGGCACCCAGAAGGAGTGGATGACGTCGTTGGAGGTCAGCTCCAACCGGATCGGCTGCCCCGCGGGGATGCGCAGCTCGTTGGCGGTGACGATGCCCAGTTCCGGGTACTCGAAGGCGAACCACCAGCGGTAGCCGGTGGCCCGTACGGTCATGGCGCCCTCCGGCGGCACGGCGGTGGAGAAGGCGGCCTCCACCGTGGGGAAGGCGACGGAGACCAGGATGAGGACCGGGATGACGGTCCAGATGATTTCAAGGACGTGGTTGCCGCGGATCTGCACCGGCACGCCGGTCAGGCCCGGGCGGGCGCGGAAGCGGAAGACGACGTAGAGCAGGGCCGCCGTCACCGAGATGCCGATGCCCATGGCGATGTACAGGGTGTAGAGCAGCAGCCCGGTCTGCATCTGGGCGACCGGGCCCTTGGGATCCAGGGGCGTCTGCGGCAGGGTGCTGCATCCCGCCAGCAGCACGCTGGCCAGCAGGATCGCCGCGCAGGTCCGGACGCCGCTCTGCCTGATCCACATACCCACCGATCATCCGCTCCTCGTCTACGATTCACGTTGTAGGCCGAGCTCGGGTGGCCAATGGAGAGGCCACCATCACTGTAGTACAAAAAGACTAGTCTGACAACCCGGTATTGCGAGATCAGTCGGTCAAAACAAAGCCGCGCGTTGCCCCCGCGCTGCCCGGAGCGGTCGCCCCCAGCCCGTGGCCGCCCACGTGGCGCGGTAGCGGTCACCGCCAGGCCGTGGCCGCCCTCGTGTCGCCGTAGCGTTCACCGCTACCCCGTGGCCGTCGACGTGGCGCGGCAGCGGTCGCCGCCAGGCCGTGGCCGCCCTCGTGTCGCCGTAGCGGTCACCGCTACCCCGTGGCCGTCGACGTGGCGCGGCAGCGGTCATCGCCACCCCGTGGCCGCCGACGAGGAGCGGCTGCGATCACCGGCTGCTCACGGCATCGGTGCCGCGCGGTACGGTCAGCGTCCGCCGCGCCGCAGCCCCGTCATGGCGTGCAGGATCCCCACCCAGGCTCCCTTCATGTTCCGGTAGGTGCCGATCAGGAATCCCGCTCCGAACAGGCACCACAGGACCAGCTGGGTCCGGGGGCTCAGGGGGGTCAGCGCGGCGGTGACGTAGATGCCGATGACCACCAGCACTGCCGTGACGGAGTAGGCGACCAGCATCGCCCCCACGAAGTCGCCCTCCTCCGGCTCGAAGGGGGCGCCGCAGACCGGGCACCGGTCGGCCAGCTGGAAGAGCCCCCGGGACATCGCCCCCCTGCGGCAGGCCGGGCAGCGCAGCCGGAACCCGTCCCACGCGCCGCGAGCCATCGGCCCCAACACGGCCGTCACCTCCCGGCGAGAAGCAGGCGGATCTGCGCCATCACCTCGTCGGTGTCCAGCAGGTTCCCGTGGTGGTACGCCCGGATCCGGCCCTCCCGGTCGACAAGCGCCACCCGCCCGCCGTGCTCCACGCGGTAGTCCACGGCCGAAGCGGTTCCGTGACCGTGGTCAGCGCCGAGGGCATCGTCCGACCGGTGCGTGGTGCCCGCGCCGGCGGCTTCGTCGGGCCCGTGGGCGTGCGTCCCGTGGTCGTGCCCCTGGTGGTGCCCGGCGTGGATCGGGTAATCGGTCGCGATGCGGTCCATCCCCACCAGGAAGCCCTTCTCCACCACGGTGCGGACGTGGTTCGGGCGGCCGGTGAGGAAGTGCCAGGAGGAGGTGTCGGCGCCGAACATCCGGGCGTAAGCCGCCAGCCGCTCCGGGGTGTCGTACTCCGGATCCACCGTGATGGAGACCAGGTGGACCTGGTCGGTCAGACCGAGCCGGGCCAGCTCGGTCTGCAGCGCCCGCATCTGCGCCGTGATCGCGGGACAGATGTCGGGGCATGAGGTGTAGATGAAGCCGACGAGGTGCACACGGCCGGCCAGGTCCTCATCCGAGAACGGCCGGCCCTCCTGGTCCACGAAATCGAAGTCAGGGACCTGGCCGAAGACCGGCAGGGCGGGCTGACGGGCCGACGCGAACAGCGCGAGAAGGCCGGCCAGCGACAGGAGGACGACGCTGATGCTGACCGCCAGGCCGACGCGGACGCCCCGCGGCAGTGCGGCTTCCTGAACCATGTGGACCCCCTCCGCAAATGGAAAGTGCTGCGATGTGCATTTATTATCCGGTAACTCAGACGATTCCTGCTCGGCGGGCTGAGTTTGGCAACATTGTCATCATGAAAGTGAGAAAAGTAGGAGGATTTTGCCCGGAACCCGTCTAATTTCGGTTCCCTACCGGGCACGGGGCGTGGACCTGGCGCGGTCCTGAAGCTGCGCCCAGGCAGGGGGGCGCATGCGGGGGGGGGGCGGGACCAGCCCCGGGCGCGGGGCCTGCGCCGCCTGAAACCGGTGTCCGGGAACGGCACTCGGCGTGCGCGGCCGGGACCCGGTGTCCGGGAACGGCGCGCGGCGTCACGCAGGGATCTTGAAGGTAAAGGGGGCGGCCCCATGTTCGCGCAGGCTCGCGATCGCCTTCAAAGCGGCCAGGTGGTGCGGGATTACGTGGCGCTCACCAAGCCGCGCATCGTCATCCTGCTCCTCATCACCGGGTTTGCCGCCATGTGGGTGGCGGCCGGGGGACCGCCGCCGCTGGGCCTGACGGTCGTCACCATGATCGGGCTGGCGCTGTCCTGCGGGGCGGCGAACGCCATCAACATGTGGTACGACCGGGACATCGACGCGGTCATGGCCCGGACCCGACGCAGGCCGCTGCCCGCAGGCCGGCTGACACCGGAGCAGGCCCTGCGCTTCGGCGTGATCACCGGGGCGCTCAGCTTCCTGGTTCTGCTCACCGTCAACCTGCTCACGGCCCTGCTGGCCACCGCCGGCCTGCTGTTCTACGTGCTGGTCTACACCATGTGGTTGAAGCGCTCGACGGTGCATAACATCGTCATAGGCGGCGCAGCGGGCGCGGCGCCCCCGCTGGTGGGCTGGGCCGCGGTCACCGGACGGCTCGACTGGGCCGCTGTCATCATGTTCCTCGTGGTCTTCCTCTGGACGCCGCCCCACTTCTGGGCGCTGGCGCTCTTCCGCAGCGAGGATTACGAGCGGGCCGGCGTCCCCATGCTGCCGGTGGTGAGGGGGGAGCGGGCCACCAAGTGGCAGATCCTGCTCTACTCGCTGCTCCTGATTCCCTCCGCGGCCCTGCTCTACTGGACCGGGACGGTCGGCCGGCTGTACCTCTGGACATCGGTCGTGCTGGGGTGCGCCATGGTGTCCGCCTCAGTGGGCCTCCTGCGTGAGCGGGCGCCGCAGATGGACTGGGCCCACCGGACCTACGGCTGGTCTTTGTTGTACCTGTTCGTGATCTTCCTCGCGATGATGCTGGACGTGACCCGCGCCTGACGGCGCCGGCGGCAACCCGGGCCGGGCGCCGTCGCGGTGCGCGCCTGCACGCCCGGCGACGGAGGCTCCCCCGCGCCGGGCGGCCTGGCCGGTGCCCCGGCCCGTGACGGCGGCAGGGAGGGGGGAGAACTGCATTGGACCGCATCCTGGCCGTGCTGCCCACGGTCAACGCCATCCTCATCTCGGTGAGCGGCATCCTTATCCTCTGGGGCATACGCCTGGTGCGGCGTGGGGAGCCGCAGCGGCATCAGCGGGTCATGCTGACGGCCACTGCGCTCGCGGCGCTTTTTCTCGTCCTGTATGTCACCCGGGTCTTCCTGGGAGGGCTGTCCACGTTCTCCGGCCCGGGGTGGCTGCGGCCGATCTACCTGGCGATCCTGATCAGCCACTTCACCCTGGCCATGGTGCAGACGCCCCTGGTCCTGATCACGGTCTGGCGGGGACTCCGGGGGCTGCTGCCGTCCCACCGGCGCCTGGGCAGGGTGACGTGGCCCATCTGGGTGTACGTTTCGGCAACCGGGGTGCTCGTCTACGGCCTCCTGCGGTTCCCGTACCCATCCTGAGCCCGGCCGCGGGCGGCCGTACGGGCGGTAGATGAGGGAGGCACGGGCATGCGACGGAACCGTACGGCCCTGGTGGGCGCTGCGCTGGGATCTGCCCTGGCCATGCCGCTGTTTGAGGTCTGCCTGCTGACGATCCTGCTGGTGGACGGAAGCCTGCTGGATGCCACGGTTGCCGTCCGATACTTCTCCCGGCCGCTGAACCTGATCGGGCTCCTGGCTTCTCTTCACGTGCTCGGCGCGCTGGTCGGTGCGGCTGTGGGGTACATGCACGGCCGCATGCGGCCCGCCCCCCGGCTGCGGGTGATCCCGGGCGGCTACCGGGGCCGGCGGTGAGCGCCCGTGGTGCGGAAGGTCCGGGCAGCCCTCCCTGTACTGGCTGAAGCCCGCGGGGCCGGCGGTCCGGACGCCGCATCCTGACGGCGCGGCAGGACCGGAGCACTCGCGCCGGGCCAGACGCGCGCAAAGACCCCGCCCCGGCGAGAGGGGCGGGGTCTTTGCGCGCACATCAGACCCGGCTCAGTCCATGATCCTGAGATCGACGGTTCCCACGCCGCCGGTCACCACCAGGTCTACGGCGTCCTCCTGGTCAGCGTACTGCGGCGTCACGTAGTACCCGTCCCGGTACAGGAAGCCTGGGGCGACGCTCGTGCTCCCGATGCCGGTCTCGACCCGGATGCGGGCCGGCCGGCCTTCGGGGATCCACAGGATGACCTCCCCGATGCCGGCGTTGATCGTCCCCTTCACCGCTCCCGTTTCCGGAAGCTTGATCGACACCTCGCCGACGCTGGCCTCCACGTTCAGCTCCGGCACGTGGAGCCGGGTCAGGTCAATGTCGCTGTCCGCCACGCCGGTGCTGAGGTGCAGGCTGATCGGGATGCGGTCCGTGAGCACGAGGTCCCACTCGCCCTGCCGCGGCCCGGAGGAGATCCGGGTGGGTTTGTCCGAGTAGAGCCGGAAGACGCCTGTCCCGTCCACGGCGTCATAGTCCCACTGAACCTGCTCGCCGATGAGCGGCACCACCGTGCCCTCGATCAGCAGATCGGGCAGATCCCCACCCCGGATCTCCAGTACGGACACGGCGGACTCGATTCGGACCTCCGCCGCCGAGATCCCCTCCAGCGGCTGGGCGATGGTCACCGGCTCCGGCTGCTGCCCGGTCACGGGCAGGGACGGAGCGGCCGGAACCCGCTCCGACGGCTCCATGAGGAAGGTTCGGGACGGGGACGAGGGCACTGCCCCCGTCGGCCGATCGATGGCCCTCTGGGGCTGGATGCCCAGGACGATGCCCAGGACGATCGCCACGGCGATGAGCACCAGCAGCGCCCTGGCCCAGCCGCCCCGCTGACCGAAGACCATGTCGAGACCGGCCACGATCAGCCAGACCGGCCACAGCCGCCAGACGACCTCCCACAGCGACCACTCGATCAGGCCCAGGCTCTGTCCCAGGAAGAAGAGCCCCAGGAAGATCAGGACGAGCGGGCCGACGATGGATTGGCGCCTGCTGCGCGGGGGCGGCGGCGGTGGATGGTACAGGGGCCCGTGCGGACCGCGGGGACCGGACGTCCCCTCCTCGTCGCGGCCGCCTTCGTCACGGGCGAACGCCGCGGGGCCCCGGCCGCCGGGTGTGCCGGGTGGCGGGCCGCCGGCATCGCTGTGCATGCTTTCTGCTCCTCCGGGGATGGCGTGATCTCGCCCTGGGGCGCCGGTCTCCGCGCCGGACTCCTCGCCTTCGGCGCGGCGCCTCGGCGCGGCTTCGCCGTCTTCGCCCCGGCCGTGCATGCGGCCGGTGTCGGGCCGATCGTCGGCGGTCTTCTCGGTACCGGTGGGTTCGGGCTGCCCGCCTTCCCCGATCGCGGACGTGCGGAAGGGCGACGTGAGCGGCGGCCGGTAGGCCGGCACCGGCGGGACAGGCGACGGCGGGGTTGTCGGTTCCGGGGTAGCGCTGGGCTCGCGGTCCAGCTCCGGGCGCTGGTCGCGGCGTGGGTTCTGCTGGTCCATGGTCACCTCTCCCCTGCCTTCACGGTCATCTACTGGATTGGACGTCGCCTCCGCCCCGCCCCCTTCATCGCCGCCAAAATCAGCCGAAGACCGGAGGCAGAGCGGCCCCTTCGTGTCATAGGCGCAGACCTCATCAGTCGGTAGACTGGGGGCGAGGGAGGGGGACATGATGGACCAGCGGATCGACCGGAACGGGCGGCATCGCCGGCGTCCGGGTCTTTGCGGCCCGGGCCGGCACGTCGCGCTCCTGAGCCTCGTCCTGGCCGCGGCGCTGTTCGCGGGCTGTGCCCGCCGCGATCCGGCGCCGGCGGCCATCGCTGTCCTTCTGGCTGACGACGTGCGGCTGGAGAAGGTCGAGGGGCTGAGGGAGGGGCTGGCCGAACTGGGCTACACGCCCGACCGGGTCGACATCACCGTCTACTCCGCCCGCGGGGATCGCTCCCGGCTGCCGGCCCTGGCCGCGCAGGCGATCGCCTCCGGGCCGGACGTGCTGGTGGCCGGAGGCGGGATCGAGGCCGATACGCTGCACCGGAGCGACAACCCGGGCCTTCCGGTGGTGATGGCCGGCGTGGCTTCGCCGGTGCGCTGGGGGTGGATCGACTCCTACGCCCGGCCCGGCGGCCTGATGACGGGGGTGGACAACCAGCACGCGGAACTGTCGGGCAAGCGGCTGGAGCTCCTGACCAAGCTCCTGCCCGACGTGCGGCGGGTGCTCGTGCTGTACGACCCGCAGGTGGTTCCGGGGCTCCATGCCCTGGAGGTGGTGGAGGAGGCGGCGGCGCGGCTGGGCGTGTCCCTCGGCACCGTCGAGGCGGGTGACCTGGATGGGGCCCTGGCCGGCCTGGGTGCGATCGAGCCCGGGGAGTACGATGCCGCATTGCTCCTGCCGGCATTCGTGCTGGAATCCGGAGCGGGGGCGATTGCGGCGGCGCTGGAGCGACTGGGTCTGCCCGCGATGGGGCCGCTGGACCTGGGGCCGGAGGCCGGGCTCATGGCCGCGTACGGCAACTCCAACCGGGCCCAGGGGAAACAGGCCGCGCGGTTCGTGGCCAAGGTGCTGTCCGGGGCCGACCCGGCCACGTTGCCCATCGAGTCCATCGACAACCCGGAGCTCGTGGTCGACCTTGAGGTGGTCCGGAGACTGGGGATCACGCTGAAGCCCGAGGGAATGGCGTTCGCCCACGTGCGGGGCGACGAGGCTGGCCCCGGCCCGGGCGATGTGCAGGTACCCGCCGGGGAGGTGGGGCCATGACCCGCTGGTTCGGCCACCTGCGGTTGAAGGTGCTCGCGTTCGGCATCGCCATGTCGGTCCTTCCCGTCTCGATCTACGGCTGGTACGGACTGGCTGCGGCCCGCACCGCGCAGGTGGAGGTGGTGCAGGCGCAGAACCAGGCCGCTGCGCGCACGGTCTCCGAGGAGCTGGCCCGGTTCGTCGAGCGCATCACCGGGCAGCTGCAGCTGCTCGCCCGCCTGGAGGGCGCCGGGCTGGTTTCGGCCCCCGCGGCCGAGCAGGAGCGGGTGCTCTACACCCTGCTCCGGGACACGCCTTACCTGGAGGAGGTGTCGCTGGTCGACGCCTCAGGCGCGGAGGTGTCCCGGGCATCCCGGCGGGAGGTCGTGGCCGGTCAGCCGGCCGCTCGATACAGCGGTGAGCCCTACTGGGCCGATCTCCGGCGCGGCGAATCCGTCGTGGGGCCGGTCACCTTCGACCCGCACGGCCGCCCGCTCTTCACCGTGGGCGTGCCGCTCCCCGACGGCGCCGGCGCCCTGATCGCCCGGCCCACGCTGCGGGGGCTGGTGGACAACCTGGCGGCCGTCAGGGCCGGTGGAGCCGTGCGGACGCACGTCATCGACGAAACCGGGCGCCTGATCGGCGACTCGGACTTCAGCCTCGTGCTGGCCGGTTACCGGTGGGCGGGTGTGCCCGCACCTGACCAGCCGTACGGCTCCCTCACCGGCGAGGAGGCGTTCGGCTACCTCGCCGAGGTGCCTGGACTGGGGTGGCGGGTGCTTGCGGAGACCACGGTGGATGACGCCATGGTCCCTGTCCGAAGGCTGGCCTGGGAGTTCGCAGGCGGGGCCCTGCTGATGGTCTCCGTCGTGGTCGGCCTCTCCATCGTGTTCGGCCTGCAGCTCACGGTGCCTTTGGAGCGGCTGGAGGCGGGGGCCGTGCGGGTGGGGTCCGGCGACCTGTCGGTGCGCATCCCGGAGGGCGGCCGCGATGAACTGGGTCGCCTGGTCCGGGCCTTCAACCAGATGACGGAGAGACTCCGGGTTCAGGGCGAGAGCCTGCGGGCCGAGCGGGACCTCCTGGACACCGCGGTTTCCGCCATGGGGGCGGGTCTGGCCCTGATCGACGCCCGCGGCCGCATTCTCTGGGCAAACCGGCATCTGCTGGAGTGGTTCCCCGACGCCCGTGTGGGCGGCCCCTGCATGGCCGTCCTGGGTCGCGCCTGCACCGGGGGCAGATGTGCGCCTGACGGCGAGTACCGGGTGCGCATCGGCGGCCGGGAGCGGGTCCTGCGGTATCAGAACCACCGGATCGCCGGCGCGGGCCCCGACGGACCGGCACGGCTCGAGGTGATCGAGGACGTGACCGAGCGGAGGGCCATGGAGCAGATGGTCCGGCAGTCCGAGAAACTCGCCGCAGTGGGGCAGCTTGCGGCGGGCGTGGCCCACGAGATCAACAACCCGCTTGCGGTCATCTCGGCCTACGCGGAGGACCTGAGCGACCGCCTCCGCGACGAGGGGGCCGCGGCGCTGGAGCGCGAGGGCGAGCTGGCGGCCTATCTGGCCCAGTTGCAGTTCCAGGTGCAGCGCTGCAAGGCGATTACCGGAAACCTGCTGGACTTCGCCCGGCAGGGCTCGGCCGACCCTGAGCCGGTCGACGTGGCGGGCGTTGCCCGGGCGACGGCCGCCTTGGTCGCGCCCCGCGCCCGGCGGGCGGGGGTCGCGGTGGCGGTCGATGTTCCCGTTGCGCTGCCGGCGGTTCGGGCCAGCCGCGATCAGCTGCAGCAGGTGTTTCTGAACCTGGTTACCAACGCCCTGGACGCCATCGAGGAAGGCGGGGGCGGGCGCGTGTGGGTCACGGCGGAGGCGGTCGCGGGCGCCCCGGCTTCAGAAGGGCCGGGCGTCTCGGACATCGGTGTCGCCGCGGGCGCAGGAGAGGTCACCCGACCGGAGAGCGTGGTGCGGGTCGGCGTGCATGACGACGGGCCTGGAATGGACGAGGACACTCTTGCGAGGGCGCTGGATCCGTTCTTCACCACCAAGCCGCCGGGACGCGGGACGGGGCTTGGGCTGTCCACCTGCTACGGCATCATCACGGGCCTGGGGGGGCGGTTCTGGTTGGAGAGCCGCCGCGGACAGGGTACCCGGGTCTGGTTCGAACTGCCGGTCTGGGAGGGGGAGTGACGCGTGCGCACCTACGCCCTGCTGATCGCCGACGATGAGGCCTCGTTTCGCGAACTCCTGCAGCGGCGACTGGGCCGCAAGGGTTACCTGGTGAAGGCCGTGGGGTCGGGAACGGAGGCGCTGGAAGCCCTGGCGGAGGAGGAGTTCGACGCCGCCATCTTCGACATGAAGATGCCGGGGCTGGATGGCATCGCAACGCTCCGGCGGGCGCGGGAGATCCAGCCTTCCCTTCCCGTGCTGATCCTCACCGGACACGGTTCCATCGAGACGGCGGTGGAGGCGATCCGGGCCGGCGCTTACGACTACCTGACCAAGCCGTGCAACCTGGCCGAGCTGGAGGCCGTCCTGGAGAAGGCGCTGGAGCGGCGTGTTCTGGAGGTGGAGAACCAGGGGCTGCGGGAGGCGCTGCGGCGCCTGGGCGACGAGGTCGAGATCGTGGGCCGCAGCGAGCCGATCCGGCGGCTGTTGGAGCTGACCCGGCGGGTGGCCCAGGGGTCCATGCCGGTGCTCATCGAGGGCGAGAGCGGCACGGGCAAGGAGCTGATCGCAAGGGCGGTCCACCTGTGGAGTCCCCGGGCCTCGGGTCCGTTTATTCCCGTAAACGCCGGGGCGCTGCCGGCCCCGCTCCTGGAGAGCGAGCTGTTCGGCCACGCGCGCGGCGCCTTCACCGGTGCGGTGGCGGCCAAACCGGGTTTGGTGGAGCTCGCCGAGGGTGGGACGCTGTTCCTCGACGAGATCGGGGAGATGCCCCTGGAGGTGCAGGCCAAGCTGCTCCGTTTTCTGGAGAGCCATGAGGTGCGCCGGGTAGGCGAAACGCGCATCCGGCGGGTGGACGTGCGCATCGTCGCCGCCACCAACCGGTGCCTGACCGATGAGGTGAACGCGGGGCGGTTCCGGGAGGACCTGTACTACCGCCTGAACGTGGTCACCCTCCACGTGCCTCCCCTGCGGGAGCGGCGCGAGGATATCCCGCTGCTGGTCGAACACTTCCTGGCCCGGCTGGGGTCGGCGAAGGAGATGACGCCGGACGCCATGGAGATCCTCATGCAGCAGGAGTTCCGTGGGAATGTGCGAGAATTGTTCAACGTGGTGCAGCGCGGTGTGATCCTGAGTCCCGACCGGTTTATCGCGCCGGAAGACCTGGGGCTTGCCGTGCGTCGCGCACGTTCCGGGCAGGCCGGCGCCGGCTTGGAAGCCGGGCCAACCGGGCGGCTGGATGGTTCCGCCAGCGAGACCGGTGAACCTTTCCCCACGCTGGACGAAGTGGAACGGGCGCACATCGCCCGGGCGCTGGAGCGCACGGGCTGGAACCGGGCGCAGGCCGCACAGTTGCTCGGGGTCAGCGTACGCACGCTGTATCGGAAGATCGAGAGCTACGGACTCAGGTCCGGGATGTAGTGGAGGGATTGAAGGTGCCGTGGGAGCGGCGCCTGGCTTATGTACTGCTCATCGTTGTGCTGGTCAGTCTGGGCATGATGGTGGAGCGGGCGCCGCTGGAAGCCACGGTGGGGCTTGGTTTCCTGGACTGGGTGGTGATGCGGGGGCGCTGGTTGTCGGCTTATACTTGTTCTGGCGCTTTGTGCGGGCATTTGAACGGAAGGTTGGGCTGGAGGAAGAGCGGTACCGCCGGCAGGACTGACCTGCCGGCGGGTTTTTCTCTGTGTGTCGCTGGGTGATCTGATCGCCCGGGGCGAGCGGTACGGTGCCGGGGAGTTAAGCGGCGGGGGTCTGGGGTTTTTGCGGTACGGCATCTGGGAGTCAAGCGGTGGGGGTCTGGGAGTCCAGTGGTACGGCATCTCGGAGTCAAGCGGTAGCTGCTTGGGAGTCAAGTGGTACAGCGCCCGGGAATCGCGCGGTAGGGGCGCCTGGGAGCCCGGTTGTGCCGTACCCCGGGGTCAAGCGGCGGAGTACCTGGGAGTCAAGTTGTGCAGTACCCGGGAGTCATGCGGTAGAGTGCCTGGGAGTCAAGTTGCGCAGCACCCGGGAGTCAAGCGGCAGAGTACCTGGGAGTCAAGCGGCAGAGTACCTGGGAGTCAAGTTGTGCAGCACCAGGGGGTTACGCGGTACCGTGTCTGCGTGTCACGTGGCACGGCACCGCGGTATCCGGGTGGTGGGGTGCACGACGGTGGTGACGGCGGGGTGACGCGGCCGATGCTCCGGGCATGAAGCTCCAGCAACGGGTGGGGACCTTCAGCGAAAGTCGCAGCATGTGTGAGCTTGGACGCGAGGCAGCAGAAGGGGGTAAGCGGGAGAAAGCAGTGGGGGTGGCGCCGCCGACTCTGAGCTGGCGAAGCTTGCACGATCTTCGAGTATTCCCGGGCCAACTGGCAAGGGATGAAAGGCCGGGCACGAGGTGGGGGAGGAGAGTAAGTGGGGGGCCACAGTGGCAGCGGTGCTGCCAGAGCTGAGCTGGTGAAGCTCCCAGGAGGACTCCCAGGACAACTGGCAAAATGTGTGCGGTTGGACGCGGGCCGGGGGACGAGGGTACACGAGGGCGAGCAGTGGGATCGGCGTCGCCGGCGCTGAGCTGGCGAAACTCGCACGGTCTGCGAGTACCCCCGGGCACACTGGCAAGGGATGTAAGGTTGGGCACTGGGTGGGGAAGAGATTAAGTGGGGGGCCACAGTGGGCAGAGGTGCTGCCAGTGCTGAGCTGGTAAAGCTCCCACGATGTAAGAGGTCTCCCGGGACAACTGGCAAGATGTGTGCGGTTGGACGCGGGGCGGGGGAGAAGGGTACACGAGGTCGAGCAGTGGGAACGGTGTCGCCGGCGGTGAGCTGTCGAAGCTCGCACGGTCTGCGAGTATGCCCGGGCTAGGAGCCTGTCCGGGTAACCGCACGTGAGATAGGGGCAGACTCCCAATGATTGGATATCAACGATCGTGCCTACTTCTTCATGCGCTGTCTGAAGGCAGATTTCGGGCCTATGCGGCCTGGCTGAAGGCGTAGAGCTTCAAGAGATTGTGGCAAAGGCACACAAGAAGCCATTCCCCGTTGACTGCTTCCAGTCCACGGAGATGGAACTGCCGGAAACCACGAGCCTCCTTGATCTGCCCGAAGACCGGCTCAATGCTCTGCTCTCGCTTTCGGTAGCGCTCGGCGTGTCGCTTTAGCTGCAGTTTCCGCCGCATCCGATCCCGAAGCGTTGCTCCCTTGGGAATCGGGCCGCGTGGTGATTTCGCACGGCGACGTTCGCTGTGCCGCTGCTTCTCCGGAGGAATGTAGGGATTGATTCGCCGCTGCAAGAGCCACTGAACGTTTTGCTCACTGAAGTACCCTGCATCGGCAGAAACCTCCTCCGGCATCTCATCGACATTGGTTTCGACCTGCTCCATCATGGGGATCAAGTGCGGAGCATCTGCCGCCTGGTTTGTTACGGCAGCAGCGACGACAATCTGCGTATCGGCATCGACGACGGCCTGGGCGTTGTACCCCTGGATGAACTGCTTATCAGAGCCTTTCATGATCCGGGAATCGGGATCCGTAAAGTTGCGCTGCGCTGTTGGTGCGGGTTCTGCCTTCGGCCGCTTCCGCCGACGACCGCCCTTGGGCCCCTTGGGTCCCGGCTCCTCGGGAGGCTCATGTTCGTCAGCGCCGGCCCTCAGGCGCGCTTCGGCTTCCAGAGCAGCCTTGGCTTCTTGAATCTTGGCCAGCCGCCGCTCACGGAAGCGGAGTTCTTCGGGCAGTTCATCCCCACGACGATGTGGGCCGAAGCGGTGATCCTCGGCCTGGTCAGCTTCCTCGGCTTTCTGGAGCAGCTCTGCGATCTCCGCCTTCAGGCGTTGTTCTTCCTCCACCATCCGGCTATAGCTCATCGCCTTGTGCTTGGAGGCGTTGGCCTTGATCTTGGTGCCATCCAAGGCCACATGACCCAGGCGAACCAGTCCGGCCTTCTTGCAGATCTTGACCACTTGCAGGAACAGGTCGGAGAGGGCCTTTAGATGCCGCTTCCGGAAATCGCTGATCGTCCGGAAGTCGGGCTGGTTGTTGGCCGCAAGGACGCGGAAGGCTACGTCCTCCTGCAGCCGGCGTTCGATCTTGCGAGAGGAGTAGACGCCGTTGCAGTAGGCGTACAGCAGCACCTTGACCATCATCCGCGGATGGTACGGTGGGTAACCTCGTAGCTCTCGCTCGTACGTCTGTTCGATTTGGCTTAAATCGAGTGAGTCCACGACATCACTCAGGAAGTAAGCGAAATGGTCATGCGGAAGCCAGTCCTGCAGGGCAGGGGGCAGCAGCAACAGCTGATTGGGCTCATACGGTCGATACGTCTTCTTGCTCATGCTGAAGACATTGGACACCGAACCCTTTTGCTCCTACAGAACTGGCTTACTCAGACAGGCTCCTAGCTCCGCGTGATCGCACATGATGGGCACCCCTCTTTACCGCAGTAACCTGGTCTGGAGCAACTGGACGGGTAGCATTGCCCGTTTTCTCCCGAGCGAGTGGTCGCCGGGCAATCATGACGGTTTCTGCTTGAGCCTCCTGCATGGTCGCCCGAAGGGTTCCGATACCGTCTACCAAGGCGCTGCCGGAGCCGGTACCGGCAGGTTCTATCCCGGAACGGGCTGCGGGACCTGGCCCGCCTGACAGATGGCGGTTGGGCGGGCCCAGGGACTCTCTGCGGGTGCCGCTTCCTGGTGCAAATCCACTCTAGGTGTGTGGGGACGATCCGATTCAGGGATTGTCCCGTTGAGGAGGGGAGGACTGGCGATGCGCGACGTGCATAGCTCCGGAGTTCCTCAGGCCCTGGCGGTTCCGTTCGGTCTCGTGGAGGATGCCTTCCGACGTCTGGAGAAGCGGCTTGAGGGCATGAGCGAGGAAGAGTTTCACTTCAAGGCGCCGGACAACGTGAACTCCACGGCCATGTTGCTCCGGCATCTGGTTCTCGTGGACATGACCTACCTGCATCTGATCATGGGCGATTCCGAACGGGTCCCGGAGATTCGGGGGAAGTACGGGCCTTTCCAGGACGAGAACGGGCGCATTCCCGAGGCGCAGGGAGCCACGCTCTCAGGGCTGCTGGGGGAGTACCGGGAGCTCATGGATACAGCCCGGCGGTACATCTCCGGCCTGTCGGATGAGGATGCGGAGCGGGCGGTTGTCGTACCGTGGTGGCCCGAGCCGGCGACCGTGCGGTACATGCTCTGGCACATGGCCGGCCATTCCTGCCACCATCAGGGGCAGATCGCCAGGTTGCGGGCGGCCTACCGGCAGCGATGATGTGCTCCGGGCAAACTGTACACCACATGTCCCGGGCATGACAGAGACCGCCACCCCATGAGGCTAGGAGCCTGTCTGAGTAAGCCAGTTCTGTAGGAGCAAAAGGGTTGGGTGTCCAATGTCTTCATCATGAGCAAGAAGACGTATCGACCGTATCAGCCCAATCAGCTGTTGCTGCTGCCCCCTGCCCTGCAGGACTGGCTTCCGCATGACCATTTCGCTTATTTCCTGAGTGATGTCGTGGACTCACTCGATCTAAGCCAAATCGAACGGACATACGAGCGAGAGCTGCGAGGTTACCCACCGTACCATCCGCGGATGATGGTCAAGGTGCTGCTGTACGCCTACTGCAACGGCGTCTACTCCTCTCGCAAGATCGAACGCCGGCTGCAGGAGGACGTAGCCTTCCGCGTCCTTGCGGCCAACAATCAGCCAGATTTCCGGACGATCAGCGATTTCCGGAAGCGGCATCTAAAGGCCCTCTCCGACCTGTTCCTGCAAGTGGTCAAGATCTGCAAGAAGGCCGGGCTGGTTCGCCTGGGTCATGTGGCCCTGGACGGCACCAAGATCAAGGCCAACGCCTCCAAGCACAAGGCGATGAGCTACAGCCGGATGGTGGAGGAAGAACAACGCCTGAAGGCGGAGATCGCAGAGCTGCTCCAGAAAGCCGAGGAAGCTGACCAGGCCGAGGATGATCGCTTCGGCCCGCATCGTCGTGGGGATGAACTGCCCGAAGAACTCCGCTTCCGTGAGCAGCGGCTGGCCAAGATTCAAGAGGCCAAGGCTGCACTGGAAGGCGAAGCGCGTCTGAGGGCCGGAGTTGACGAACATGAGCCTCCCGAAGGGCCCGAGCCCAAGGGGTCCAAGGGGGGCCGTCGGCGGAAGCAGCGGAAGGCAGAACCTGCTCCGACAGCGCAGCGCAACTTTACGGATCCCGATTCCCGGATCATGAAAGGCTCTGACAAGCAGTTCATCCAGGGATACAACGCACAAGCCGTCGTCGATGCCGATACGCAGATCATCGTAGCCGCTGCCGTAACAAACCAGGCGGCAGATGCTCCGCACTTGATCCCCATGATGGAACAGGTCGAAGCCAATGTCGATGAGATGCCGGAGGAGGTTTCTGCCGATGCAGGGTACTTCAGTGAGCAAAATGTTCAGTGGCTGTTGCAGCGGCGAATTAATCCCTACATTCCTCCGGAGAAGCAGCGACACAGCGAACGTCGGCGTGCGAAATCACCACGCGGCCCGATTCCCAAGGGAGCAACGCTTCGGGATCGGATGCGGCGGAAACTGCAGCTAAAGCGACACGCCGAGCGCTACCGGAAGCGAGAGCAAAGCGTTGAGCCGGTCTTCGGGCAGATCAAGGAGGCTCGTGGTTTCCGGCAGTTCCATCTCCGTGGACTGGAAGCAGTCAACGGGGAATGGGTTCTCGTGTGCCTTTGCCACAACCTCTTGAAGCTCTACGCGTTCAGGCAGGCCGGATAGACCCGAAATCTGCCTTCAGACAGCGCATGAAGAAGTAGGCACGATCGTTGATATCCAATCATTGGGAGTCTGCCCCTATCTCACGTGCGGTTACCCGGACAGGCTCCTAGCCTTTCCACCACTCCACGACGAGGCCGGACTCTCACGATGAGGCGAGACTCCCACGATGAGGCGAGACTCCCACGATGAGGCGAGACTCCCACGATGAGGCTGGACTGTCACGACGAGGTGAGACTCCCGCGATGAGGCTGGACTCTCACGACGAGGCCAGCCTCCCACGATGAGGCCAGACTCCCACGAGCTAGAGTACCCAGTAGTGGTGTAAAAAGCACCCCGACTAGATGGTCATCTCCGGCAACCATCTAAGGGGGTGCAGGGATCGCGGGAACCCAATTTACACCACTTGACGGGAATTGATCGACAATCCGACAACGTGACAAAATGACATACCTGCACACAGCGCCGGGAGTGACAAAGTGTCACTCCCGGCGTCGCGCGCCTCTGGAGGTATGGCCCGGACCGTTCCGTGGCCCCTGGACCCGATTCGCCGGGCATGTGCAGCCTTCGGCGGCCCTGCGTGGGCACCTCCCCGAGACCCTGGCACGGTCCTTGCATCCATCTCCGGGTGAAGTCCACAGATCCAGCAAGGGAGTGACCCCCATGACCGCAGCAGCCCGGGATCCCGGCTCCCGGCACGAGCCCTACTGGGTGATGGTCATCGACCTGCAGAAGTGCATCGGCTGCGACACCTGCACCGTCTCCTGCAAGGCCGAAAACCGCACCCCGCCGGGCGTCAGCTACAACGTTGTCCTGGAAATGGAGCTCGGCGAGTACCCCAACACCCGGCGGGCGTACGTGCCCCGGCCCTGCATGCAGTGCGACAGTCCGCCCTGCGCCGGCGTCTGCCCGGTGGGCGCCACCTACAAGGGCGAGAGCGGCATTGTCGTCATCGACGACGACCGGTGCATCGGCTGCCGGTACTGCATCGCCGCCTGCCCCTACGGCGCCCGGTCCTTCGACTTCGGCGAGAACTACGACGAGATGCTGGGCTACACCGAGGTCCAGGCCCCCGAGTATGGGGTCGACCGGGGGCCGCGCCGCAGGGGCGAGACGCCCATCGGCACGGTGCGCAAGTGCACGTTCTGCCTGCACCGCATCCACCGGGGCGAGGAGCCCGCCTGCGTGGAGACCTGCATCGGCGACGCCCGGTACTTTGGCGACCTGAACGACCCCAACTCGGTGGTGGCCAAGCTGGCCGCCAGCCCGCGGGCCTTCCGGCTGAAGGAGGAGCTGGGCACGCAGCCCCGGGTCATCTACCTGAAGTAGGAGGAGGGAACGCTCGATGTCCGCACTGACCCGAGAAGAGGCGGCCCTGCGGCTCGCCGACCAGCGCCCGTCGCCCGGGCCGGGCAGGCTGCTCCGAGCGGGCTGGTACCTGCTGCTCATCGCCCTGGTCGCCGCCGGCGGGGTAGCCATCGCCCACCGGACCGCGCACGGGCTTGCCGCCACCAACCTGACCTCGATCACCCCCTGGGGCGCCTGGATTGCCTTCTACATCTACTTCGTCGGCCTCTCGGCCGGGGCGTTCCTGCTTTCCAGCCTCATCTATGTGTTCGGCATGGCCCGGTTCGAGCGGCTGGGGCGGATGGCCCTGCTCACCGCCCTGGTGGCGATGATCGTCGCCCTGACCTTCGTGCTGCTGGACCTGGGCCGGATGGAGCGGGCGCTCAGCGCCCTGGTCTACTTCAACTGGCTCTCGCCGCTCGCCTGGGAGATGCGCTTCTACGTGATCTACATCCTGCTCCTGGCCGCCGAGCTCTGGTTCGCGATGCGCGCCGACCTGGTGCGCCGGGCGGAGCGTTCCCGACTGGCCCGGTGGCTCAGCTTCGGCAGCCGGTCCCTGGACACCGGGCGGGATCACCGGATGCTCCGGATCCTCGGCACCATCGGCGTGCCCATCGCCATCTTCGGCGTGCACGGCGGCACGGGCACGATCTTCGCCATCGTGAAGGCCCGGGGCATGTGGTTCTCGGCGCTCACGCCCATCGTGTTCATCGTGTCGGCGCTGGTATCGGGCACGGCGCTCCTGGCCCTGCTCTACATCCTGCGGCAGAAGGCACTGAAGCGGCCCGTGAACGCCGGCATGGTGGCGGACCTGGGCAAGCTGCTGGGCGGCTTCCTGCTGGTGGATCTGGGGCTCCTGTTCTACGAGTTCCTGGTGCCGTTGCTCTCCATGGCGCCGCACGAGACCAGCGTCGTGCACCTGATGATGGAGGGGCCCTACGCCTGGACCTTCTGGATCCTGCAGCTGGGCATCGGCATGGTAGCGCCGGCGATCCTCCTGATGACCCGCCTGCGGGAGTCCGTGCCGCTCACCGCCCTGGCCTGCCTCATGGTGGTCGTGGGCATCGTGGGCGTGCGGTTCAACATCGTCGTGCCGCCGCTCATCGAGCCCGTGCTGCAGGGGCTGCCCGCCGGCCAGTACTTCCCGAACGCGGTGGAGTGGTGGACGAGCGCTGGCATCATCGCCATGGGGCTCCTGCTCTTCAGCGTGGCCGCGGACCTGCTGCCCGTGGATGAGGAAGTGCACGAGATCGGAGGGACGGCCCATGACTGAGGATCGCAAGCACCGCCAGGCAGACTCTTCTTCGGCCCTCACCCGCCGTCAGTTCGTCGCCGGGGCGGCGGTGGTGGGCGGTTCCATCGCCGCGATGCCCCTGCTGGGCGGCGGCATCTCCCAGGCCTTCGATGACCCCTTCGCCAACGCCAAGAGCCACGGCACCGGCGATTTCGGTGAGGAGACGCCCGCGGAGCGGGTGATCTACACCACGTGTGAGCAGTGCCAGACCCACTGCACCATCAAGGTCGTGCTCACCGACCCGGCGAAGACCGGCGGCAAGGCTTACGTCCGCAAGATCGCGGGGAACCCCTACTCGCCGCTGAACACGGCGCCCTATGACCAGATCCCGTACGATACCTCGCCCTTCGACGCCGCCCGTGGCCACGGCGACCTGGCGGTGGACGGACGGCTCTTCGCCGGCGGCCGCACCTGCCTGAAGGGGCAGGCCGGGATCCAGACGGCGTACGACGCCTACCGCATCGCCAGGCCCCTGAAGCGGGTGGGCCCCCGGGGCTCGGGCGAATGGCAGACCATCTCGTGGGAGCAGGCGATCCAGGAGATCGCCGAGAAGCTGCGCCCCCACATAGCCTTCGTGCCCCAGGAGCCGGTGATGGCCGACTGGGCCAAGGTCAAGGCCGGGGAGATGACCCAGGAAGCGTTCGACGCCAAGTACAAGGACGTCCTCATCGATACCCGGCACCCGGACCTGGGCCCCAAGTCCAACCAGATCGCCTTTGTCTTCGGCAACCGGGACGAGTTCATCACCCGGATGTTCAACCAGGCCATCGGCACCATCAACACCTTCAACCACGCCGGCATCTGCGGCATCCCGGGGGTGGCGGCGAACGTCCGCGGCCGCAACGGCAACCAGCTCAAGAAGCGGCAGTACGCCGACCTGGACCACTGCGAGTACCTGATCGCCTGGGGCACCAACCTGGCCGTGGCCAACAAGGGGCCGACGTGGCTGGCGCCCCGCCTCATGAACGCCATCCAGCGCGGGATGAAGCTGGTGGTGGTGGATCCGCGGCTCTCCAAGACCGCGGAGAAGGCGCACCTCTGGGTGCCGGTGAAGCCGGCCATGGACATCGCCCTGGCCTTCGGGATGATCCGCTGGATCATCGAGAACCGGCGCTACGACGAACGCTACCTGCGCAACCCGGGCAAGAAGGCGGCCGCGGCCGACGGCGAGCCCACGTGGTCCGACGCAACCCACCTGGTGAACCTCTCGCATCCCAACCGGCCGAAGCTGCGGGCCAAGGACGTCGGCCTGGAGGGCGACGCCTTCGTGGTGCTGCAGGACGGCGTGCCCGTCCCGGCCACCGAGGCCATGGACGGTGAGCTGGAGGTCGACACCGAGATTAACGGGATCCGGGTGAAGTCGGCGTTCACGCTGCTGAAGGAGCGGGTGTTCGAGAAGACCCTCGCCGAGTACGCCGAGATGTGCGGCGTGCCCGAGGCGACCATCGTTGAGATGGCCCGGGACTTCACCTCCCACGGCAAGCGGGCCGTCGCCGTCTCCTACCGGGGCCCGGCGATGCACACCAACGGCTTCTACGCCGTCTACGCCATCGGCATCCTGAACTTCCTGATCGGCAACCACGACTGGAAGGGCGGCGAGAACTCCTCCGCCGTGCGGTACGCGGAGCCCTCCGGCAGCCGCTACGACGTGTCGAAGGTGGAGGGGGGCTACACCCCGTGGGGCGTGCCCATCACCCGGGAGAAGCAGGTCTACGAGCAGTCGACGCTGTTTGAGCGGGACGGCTATCCGGCGAAGCGGCGCTGGACCTTCCTGGGCGGCAACGCCTGCCACGAAGTGATCCCCTCGGCGTACGACGAGTACCCCTACGGGCTGAAGGCCCTGTTCATCAACCGGATGTCGCTGGTGGAGTCCGCCCCCGGCGGCAACATCCAGGCGGAGATGCTGAAGGATGAGCAGAAGCTGCCCCTGGTGGTGGCCTTCGACCTGGTGATCGGCGGCACGTCCCAGTACGCCGACTACATCCTGCCCGACCTCTCCTACCTGGAGCGGTGGAACCTGGTCACCATCTACCCCAACCAGAACCTGAAGGAGAGCCACATCGAGCAGCCGGCCTGCCACGTGATGGACGGCCCCCGGGCGGTGGAGGACGTGCTCATCGACCTGGGCAAGGCGCTCGGGTTGAAGGGGTTCGGCCCCAACGCCTTCCCGGGTGGCTACAGCCTGGACCGGGCGGAGGACTTCTACCTGAAGATCGTCGCCAATATCGCCTACGACGAGGAGCCGGTGCCCGACGCCTCCCCCGAGGAACTGGAGCTGTTCTCCCGCTCCCGTCGGATCGCCCTCGGCGACCGATACGACGAGGCGGCCTGGAAGGCGGCGGTGAAGCCGGAGGAGTGGCCGAAGGTGGTGTACGTCCTCAACCGCGGCGGCCGGTTCGCCCCGCCGGATACCGCCTACGAAGGCGAGTGGCTCCGGATGCGCTACGGCGGCCAGGTCAACCTCTACGACGAGGTGGCGGCCCGGCAGAAGTCGTCGTACACGGGGAAGTACTTCGACGGCACGCCGATGCTCTGGACGGCGGTGGACTACGCCGGCAACGAGATCCAGGATCCCCTGCCGCTGCAGTTCATCAACTGGAAGTCCAGCCACCTCTCCAACCACCGGACCATCGGCAACGCCTGGCTCCGGGAGATCCGGGAGGAGAACCCGGTCTGGATGCACCCGAAGGACGCCGCGGCCCGGGGGATCCGCAATGGGGACCGGGTGCGGGTGCGGTCGGCCTCGGGTACGGTGGAGGCGACGGCCTACATCACCGAGGGCATCCGGCCCGGGGTCGTCGGGGCGGACTTCTCTTACGGTCACGAGACCTACGGCGCGAAGGCGGTGGTCATCGACGGGGTGCTGATTCCGCCGGTGTCGGCCTACGGTCACACGGGGTACCAGTTCCGGCAGACGGGAACTGAGCCGACGGGGCTTGCCCCCGGACGGGGCACGGGCTTCCGGGTGAACGACGTGATCCGCCAGGACGACCACCTGGGCCCGGGTTCGAGCCTGGTGGATGTGCTCACCAACGGCAGCGCCCAGTACGATACGTGGGTGGAAGTGGAGAAGCTGTAAACGAACGCACCAGCCGACCCCTCCTCAGGTGGGGGGCGGTTGGTGCGCGTCGACGCGGCGTGATACGGCGGAAACTTCCGTTTCCGTCGGTTCGTCGGAGGGAGCGTGGACTGCCCGGCACGGCCCGACGGGCAGGGGCCCGGCTTCATCCCCGCAGCCGCCGGGAGCCACGGTGGACGGGGGGACTGGGATGAGCGACGTCGAGTATGTGAACTGGGCCGGGCGGATCCGGCTGGAGTGGATGGGCCGCCCGGCGGAAACGCCGCCGGCTGAGCTGATCACCATGGTGCACGGCTTCTGCTTCCTGGACGGCAAGCTGATGCTGGTGGACCTGCGCGCACGGGGATGGGACATTCCCGGCGGGCACCGTCATCCGGGCGAACCGCCCTAGGAATGCCTGCTCCGGGAGGTGATGGAGGAGGGGTACGTCCGGGGCGTGTCCACCTTCGCGGGGCTGGTGAAGGTGGACCACAGCGAGAACGACCGGTGGCGTCCCGAATCGGCCCGCCGGATCTTTGTCGCGCCCGAGGAGGCGCGCCGCCTCCATCCGCACTGGAACCGGATGCTCGAGCGGGCCCTCTCCGCCGCGCTGGCCCTGGGCCCGCGCCGACCGCCTGCCTCAGACCCGCAGCGAACCGCGAAAGCCCCGAGAAGCGTAGTATGACTCCGCCCCGTTGTGGTAGACCCACACGGTGTCATACCGCCGGTCGCAGAAGACGGCGCCCCCGAGCCTTCGGATCTCCGGGGGCGTTCTGACCCAGCTGGACGTCTTGGTGTCGAAGGCGCCCAGCTTCTGCAGCTCCCGGTACTCCTGCTCGGTGAGCAGTTCAATGCCCATCGCCTCCGCCATGCCCACGGCGCTGCCCTCGGGCTTGTGCTGCTTCCGCGACTCCAGCGCGGCATGGTCGTAGCAGAGGCTCCTGCGCCCCTTGGGGCTTTCGGGCGCGCAGTCGTAGACGATGTACTCGCCGGTCTGGCTGTCGAATCCCACCACGTCCGGTTCCCCGCCTGTCCGCTCCATCTCGTGGAGCGACCACAGTTTCTCCGGGCGGGCCTCCAGCCTGGCCTGCACGTCGGTCCAGTCCAGGCCGGGGTGGCGGTGCATGTTGCGCTCGAAGCGGGTCTTCAGCGTGCGGATCAGTTCGTCGCGTTGCTCGGGCGTGAGCGTGCGCTCGGGGGAGATCATGTCGCCAGCACCACCTTCCGGTGATCTTGGATCTGCGTGGTCTGGCCGCCAGGACAGCCTGCGCCCCTCGTCGGTTGTCCGTTCGGGGCCGGCGCCTTGTGGCGCACGGCCGCCCCATGAGCCCGGACGGGGGCCATTCCCGGAGCCGTGGCGGCCCTGAGTTCTTGCCATTCTAACGGCTTCGACAGGGTTCGTCAACGCTTGGGAAGGTCGGCTGCCGCCACTGGACAGAATTCGCCAACCCGCGGCGGACCCGTAGCCGTGTTGTGAGGTTGCTGGCGGCCGTTCCAGGAGGATTCGTCAGCGCAGCGAGAGGACGCCGGCCTCGTCCCGGCGAATGCGTCTGGCGAAGGAGGTCGAAGCAGCTCTGGATCTGTTGATTATCTTCCTCGCGCAGGCCACCTACGTGTCGGTCAACACCGTGCGGTGGATCATCCTCGTCAAGGGTCGACGGCTTCTCGCTTCAGCCATCAGCTTCTTCGAGGTCATCCTGTGGGTGTACGCCCTCGGCCTTGTGGTCAGCCAGCTTTCCGATCCCGTGAAGGTCGCCACGTATGCCCTCGGCTATGCGGTGGGAGCGCTGGTAGGCAGCAAGATCGAGGAGCGGCTGGCGCTCGGGTACGTGCTGTTTCAGGTCATCACCACCCGCATCGGCGAACTGGCCCCGGCGCTCCGGGAACACGGCCTGGGCGTGACCGACTGGCGGGCCGAGGGCCGCATGGGCCAGCGGGAGGTGCTGATGGTCGTCGCCCGCCGGAAGAACGGGCCCCAGGTGGTGCGGTTGCTGGAGGAGCTGGATCCTCAGGCCTTCGTGGTGCAGCTGGACGCCTCCTGGTACCGTGGGGGCTTCATTCAGAAGATGTTGCAGTGATCGCATCGGGCGCGGGAACCCGCCCGGGGAAGCGCTCCCCGGGCGGTTCCGCGCGTGCGGCCGGATCCGCCCCTTGACACGGACCCGTCGCGCTCATATACTCAACGTTGAGTAAACAACCTTGGGGGTATGCCCGTGGTCCGACTCGTCATCCTCGGGTTGCTCAACCAGCGACCGATGTCCGGCTACGAGATCCAGCAGCTGCACCAGGTCAGCCGGATCGACCAGTGGTCCGACATCCTTCCCGGGTCGATCTACCACGCCCTGAAGAAGATGGCCGCCGAGGGGCTGGTGGCGCTGGCCGGCACCGAGCAGACCGGCATGCGCACCAAGGCCATCTTCGAGATCACGGACGCGGGCCGGGCCGAGTACCGGCGGGTTCTGCGGGAGGCGTGGAGCCAGGTGCCCCGGTCGCTGCCGGGGGACTTCTATCTGCTTCTCTCTTTTGCCCACGACATGCCCCGTGCCGATCTGCAGGCCGCGCTGCGGGAGCTGATCGCCCGGCTGGAGGAGCGGCTGGCGCAGTGGGAGGAGGGCCGGGCGGCCAAGGCGGCGGCCGTGGGCGACCTCCCGCCGCCGATCCGGGCGGCCTTCGACAACGGGCGGGAGCATATGGAGGCGGACCTCCGGTTTCTGCGCCGCCTGTTGGAGGAGTTTGCGGAGTCCGAGTGATTGAAGGGGGAGTGGGGATGACGCTTCTCATCGATGCCCGGAACCTGGTGAAGCGGTACCGCGACCGCATCGCCGTGAGCGACGTCAGCCTGTCGGTGGCGCCGGGGGAGGTGGTGGCTGTGATCGGCCCCAACGGCGCCGGCAAGTCCACCACCCTGGAGATGATCCTGAGGCTGCGAAGCCGGGACGGCGGCGAGGTGCGCTATGGGTGCGCCGAACCCCGACGGGAGATCGGGGTCCAGCTCCAGTCCACCCCGTTCTTTCCCGGGCTGACCGCGGCCGAAAACCTGCGGGTCTTTGCCGCCTTCTACGGGCGGCGGCTGAGTCGGGCGGAGACCGATGAACTGCTGGTCCGGTGCCGGCTCCAGCACGCGGCCCGCACAGAGGCCTCCCGCCTGTCGGGCGGGGAGCAGAAGCGGCTGGCCATCGCGGTTGCCCTCGTGCACCAGCCGCGGGCGTTGTTCCTGGACGAACCCACGGCGGCGCTCGATCCCCGGGCGCGCCACGAGATCCGCACCCTCATCCGGGAACTGGCCCAGGGCGGCACGGCGGTGGTCTTCACCTCCCACGACATGGAGGAGGTGGGCAGGCTGGCCGACCGGGTCGTGCTGATCGTGAACGGCCGGGTGTGGGCCGAGGGCGCCCCGCAGGAGCTGCTGGAGCGCCACGGCGCCGCCAGCCTGGATGAGCTCTACCTCAACCTGACCGCGGAGGAGGCGGTGTAGCGATGTGGATCGTCTTCCGGGGACTCCTTTCCGGCGCGTTGCGGGACCGGATCTCCCTGTTCTACGCCCTCATCTTCCCCGCGGCCGCCCTGGCGGTGCTCGCCTATTTCTTCGAGGATCCGGGCTACCGCCGGCACCTGCTGGTGGGGGTGACCGCACTGGGCGGGTTCTTCTTCACCATGAGTGGCACCGGGTTCGAGGTCATGCGGCAGCGGCAGCGCGGCGTGTACAAGCTGCTGCGGGCCACGCCGTTTCCCACCGGCGCGTTCGTGTCGGCCCTGACGGCCGCCCGGGGGCTGATCGCCCTGGTCTGCGCGCTCTTCGTCTACGTGGGCGGCGCCCTGTTCCTGGGCGCGGGTATCGCCCCCGCCGGCCTGCTGCTCATGCTTCCGGCGCTGGCGCTGGGCACCGTGTGCTTCACGGCGCTGGGGTTCATCCTGGGCAACCTGGGCAACACGGAGACGCAGGTGGCGGGGATCAACAACCTTTTCGTCCTGCCCATGACCTGCGCCAGCCCGGTCTTCTACAGCCTGGAGGGCGCACCCCGCTGGGTTCAGCTGCTCTCGGAGGCCATGCCGCTCCGCCACCTGGTCGCCGCCCTGCAGGCGGCCGCTGCTGTCGACCCGGTCGCCATGATCCGGCCGCTGGCGATCCTGTGCGGCTTCACGGCCGCGATCCTTCTGGTGGCTGTCGCGACCTTCCGGTGGGATCCAGACGCCCGGCTCATGCGCAGGGCGTAGGGTCCTGCGCCTGCCCGGTCTCGGGGTTCAGCACGGCGACCCTGGGGCGTTCGCCGGTGACCAGCGCCGGGAACGGGCGGATGGCGCCCCGGCCGTGGCTGGTCGTGTGCGGCTCAGACGCGGCGACGCATGCAGGGGCGGACCGGACGGTGGCAGCGTGTGGGCGTCGGCGTGCCGCTTCGACGTCTGGCGGCAGACGGCCGACTGCCATTCCTTGACGACGACCAAGCACGCGCCATGCAGGTGTCAGCCAGCGCAGACCGGCCGGCGTCGGAAGGTTCCGGTCGGTGACATCGATGAGCGCAGCCGCCGCCCCGAAAGGGGTGGCGGCTGCAACCTTCCACGCCCGACGGAGCGGCCTGGGGCATGATGCGGCCCTAGACCAGCTCCGTCGCCGTAGCCGTCAGCGCCTGACGGGGATCCAGATCTCGCTGCGGAACTCCGGCGAGGAGACGTCGTCGGTCTCGTTCCACAGGATCTCGGGCCCTTCCGCCGCCTGGTATCCGGAGGAGGGGAACCATTCGGCGTAGATGCGGGCCCACGTGCTCTGCAGGGTCTCTGGGAACGGGCCGACCGACTCGAACACGGCCCACGTCAGCGCGGGCACCTCGAGCGCCTGGAAGCCGGGCGGGCAGGGCTGGTCCGTGGCCGCGCCGACCCAGTGCTCCAGCGACCCGCCGTCCGCCCGGCCCTCCGAGAAGTTCAGCGAGGCCTGAATGATGCCCTTGGGCTCGACGTTGGACAGGGCGATTAGCTCTTGGATCTGCTCCATGCCCAGGTCCTTCCACATGGCGGCAATCTCGGGGTTGACCCCCTCATACTGCAGGCGGACGCGGCGCATGATGCCCACGATGCGGAAGGGTTCCTTCTCCACGATGCGGTAGCGCATGTCTGTGCCCCCTCGGATGGTCAGTTGGAAGGCCATGCGGGAAAAGGCGTTCAGCGCACGTCCCGGAAGCCGCGCCTGCGACGGCGGGAAGCCGTGTTCCGCCTGGAAGGCGCGGGCGAAGGCGTCGGGCGAGTCGTAGCCGTACTTCAGGGCCACGTCGGTCACCCGGGCGCCGGCGGTCAGCTCCTGTGCGGCGAGCGTGAGCCGCCTGCGGCGGACATATGCCGAGATCGGCATTCCGGCCAGGGTGGCGAACATCCGGCGGAAATGGTATTCCGAGCAGCCGGCGATGCGGGCCGCGGCCCGGATGTCCACCTCGCCGTCCAGGTGCGCCTCGATATAGTCCAGGGCGCCGTTCAGGTCGTGCAGCGGATTCACGTCATGACCTCCCTCGTGTCCAACCATAACAGGTGAGCCGCGCGGCCGCCCGACGGTTCCGGTGCAACGATTGCAGGGTAGCCGGGAGGGCTTGCCACGCCGCGGCACCGGGTGACATGCAGTGTGTGCCGGAGCGTCAGGCGACTTGGTGTGCATGGCGCGTCCGGTGCCTTGGGCGCGGCCGGTTCGACCCCCACGACAACGGCCGCCTCGGGAACTGCAGTGACGCGGGGTGCAGCGGTTATCGCCAGGCGTCCCGGTCGATGTCATCGAACGTCAGCCCGTCCGTGCACTTGAGCGACACGTTTACCCATACGTTTCCCTTGCGCAGGGCGAGGTCCAGCGGCACGCACGGTCCTCCCCTCAGCGCGGGCGCAAGCCGGCGGAACCGGTCGAGCCGCGCCGCCAGCAGCGCGTCCTGGGCGGCATGCGGGAGCGCCGCGGGATTCGAGAGCTCCGCCCGCCGGCCCTCCCGTACGAGGGCGACGCCCGAGACCTGCGTGGCGGTCCAGATGCGCCCGCCCACCGGGTACAGCCAGACGCCGCCCAGCACCGCCGCCAGCGCGGCCAGGAACAGGATCGCCTTCCGCATCTTCGCCACCTCCGGAGAAGCCGTCGTGCCGGCCCGGCACGCAGCAGGCTGGTCGCGCTCCACCCCGGTGATTCGCCCGCGGTCCCGAGGTGACCTGCATCGGCGTGCCCGCACGGCCGCGCGACAGCCCGGGACGGCGGAAAGCAGCCGCCGCCCGGGCCGTTGCCCGAGCGGCGGCGTGCTGTGGCGCGGCAGCGGCTACCGCCGCGTCCGCACGGTGGTGTAGATGCCGTTGTCCGTGCCCCGCACGAACAGGTACAGCCGGTCGGCGAACCGGACCCCGCTGGGCCCGCTGGGCGTGCGCCCCTGGCCGGGCACCTCGGTCCAGCCGGACCACTGGCCCCTGGGGTCGCGCACGTTCAGGTAGATGCCGTCGTTGGTGCCCCGCACCACCACGTAGAGGTTGCCCCGGTAGACGACGGCGCCGGGGCCGCTGGGGGTGAGCCCCCCGCCCGGCACCTCGGTCCAGCCGGACCACTGGTTCGGGGCGCGCATCACGGCGTAGTAGATGCGGTTGTCGGTGCCCCGCACGAAGAGCCACAGGGCGCCCATGTACGACACGATGGCCGGGGCATCGGAGGTAGCCCCCGTCGGCACCCGCTGCCAGCCTTGCCACTGACCGTCATAACGCTGTACGTACACGGCGTTGTCGGTGCCCCGCACCGCCAGGTAGAGCGCGCCCTGGTGCACGGTCACGGCGGGGCTGCTGGTGGTGAGCCCGCCGCCGGGCACCTCGGTCCAGCGGCTCCAGCGGTTGCCGGTCAGCCGGTTCTGGTAGATGCGGTTGTCGGTGCCCCGCACGAAGAGGTGGAGGGAACCCCGGTACGCGGTGGCGGCGGGTGCGCTGGGCGTCCGGCCCTGGCCGGGCACCTCCCACCACTCGCCCCAGCCGGTGCGACGGCTCATCCGGTTCCAGTAGATGCCGCTGTCAGTGCCGCGGACGAACAGGTGGAGGTCGTTTTGGTAGGTGGCGGGGGCGGGGGAGTCCAGGGTGGTCCCGGCGCCGATGCGTCGCCAGTTGGACCAGCCGGTTCGGCTGAGGGGTCCGCCCTCCTGCCGCAGGTTCCACTCCACGTCGCGCCCGTCGTCCCGGTCGTCATCGTCCCGGTCGTTCCAGTCGTTGTTGTTCCAATCTGGCCGTCCCCAGGGCGGTCGTTGCGCGAGGGGCACGGGCCAGCCCGGCATGAACCAGGGCGGCAGTTGCATGGGTATCCTCCTTCGGAAGTACGTTCACCGCCAGTCTATGGCGTGGCGGAAGGAGGGGTGTCGCCCTGGGTGGGGCGCCGCCCGGACGCGGGTTGGTCCTGCGCGCTGCGCCGGACCGGGGAGGGCGGGGGATGGACGGGGCCCCAGGACGACCTCGGCGAGGAGCGGTTCCTCGCCCTCCAGCTGCAGCGCAGCCCGCACGGCCTCCACAGGGGTCCCGGACGGGAAGGAGAAGGTGAGGACGACCCCCTCAGGGTCCGCGGCCAGGTCGCAGAGGCTGCGGTGGTCCCATCCTGCACCTGTCCCGTCCGGCGGGCAGAGCCGGGTTCCGTTACGGGTCCGGCGGCGAGGCCGAGCCCGGTGATCAGGGCGAGAAGCGCCGCCATGGCCACGGTGAAGTGTCGTCGCATGCTCCCACCTCCGTGAGGCGCCGTGATTGAATCGGACCGACCGGCCGGCGCTGCGTCGGGGGAAGCGCTCCTTGGCATCCCGCCGGTGGCGGGCCCATGCCCTGGACACCACGAAAGGCCGGCTGGTCGGCGTCCGGCCATGGGTGTTGCGCCAGCCTGTGGATTCTGAAGATCCGATCTATTTGACGAACGGTGGACGGCAGCGGGAGCGGACAGGTCTTGCACCAGGCCCGGCGACGGCCGGTGAGCCGGGGGATTGGGGGGGCAACGACCCGTCGGCGCCAGGCCGCGGGTATGGTACGATGGTGTTGCGTGTGACACGGCCGGCGGGCGGCCCGGCCATGCGCCGGGCTGCCGCCCCCCGGAGGTGGCTGAACGGGGCGGCCGCGACGGAGAAAGGGGAGAACTGGTGCGATGATGCCCAAGCAGATCGAGCCGGTGGCGCTGGATGACGCGGGCAGCGCCCTGGTGATTGTGGACCAGACCCTGATTCCCAACGAGACCCGGTACTTGCGGCTCACCACGCCGGAGGAGACGTGGGAGGCCATCCGGTCGCTGCGGGTGCGTGGGGCCCCCGCCATCGGCATCGCCGCGGCCATGGGGCTTTACCTGGGGGTGAAGGGGTCAGAGGCGGCCGATTTCGAGGACTTCTACCACGAGTTCCGGCAGGTGAAGGCGTATCTCGCCTCCGCCCGCCCGACGGCGGTGAACCTCTTCTGGGCCCTGGACCGGATGGAGGCGTGTCTCTTGCGCCATCGGGACCGGCCGATCCCGGAGATCAAGGAGGCCCTGCGGGCCGAGGCGGAGGCGATCCGGGAGGAGGACGCCCGGGCCAACCGCACCATCGGCGAGTACGCCCTCTCGCTGCTGAAGCCCGGTATGGGGATTCTCACCCACTGCAACGCGGGCGCGCTGGCTACGGCAGCCTACGGCACCGCCCTGGCGCCGATCTACCTGGGCCAGGAGCGGGGGTACAACTTCCGGGTGTTCGCGGACGAGACGCGGCCCCTGCTGCAGGGCGCCCGGCTCACCGCCTACGAACTGATGCAGGCCGGGGTCGACGTGACCCTGATCTGCGATAACATGGCCTCCGCGGTGATGAAGAACGGCTGGGTGGACGCGGTCTTCGTCGGCTGCGACCGGGTGGCCGCCAACGGCGACACCGCTAACAAGATCGGCACCTCCGGCGTGGCGATCCTGGCCAGGCACTACGGCATCCCGTTCTACGTGTGCGCACCCACCTCGACGATCGACCTGAGATGCCCCACCGGCGCCGACATTGTCATCGAGGAGCGCCGGCCTGAAGAGGTGACCGAACAGTGGTACGCGAAGCGGATGGCGCCGGAGGGCGTAAAGGTCTACAACCCGGCCTTCGACGTCACCGATGCCGACTTGATCACGGCGATCATCACCGAGTACGGAATCGCCCGGCCGCCGTACACCGAGTCCTTGAAGGAGCTGTTCCGGCGGAAAGAGGAGGCGGAGCGCCGGGCGTGACCGGCGGCGGCCCGGTTCCCGGGCCGTGAAGGGGTCCGGGAGGCGGAAGGGGCGTTCCGAGACCACAAAGAAGCCGGCAAAGGGATCGGCCCGCACTCCAATCCGGTGAGTGCGGGCCGATCTCTGCACGGACGTTCAGTATCCCAACAAGTAGCTGACGACGGCTGCCAGTGCACAGGCAAACCCTGCGAAGAACCCGACGAGGACCGCATTAGGCGAAACGGGCTGCAGGGAGAGCCCCAGCAGCAGGCACGCACTGGAGAAGAGCATCCAGCCGGCGGTGCGGTTGCGCACGGCCCGATCCCCCCACATGTGAGCGATACGCAGGACAGGGGACGGAGATGTTCCGCCCGGTGACACCGGCCGTGACGTGCCGACTCGGCTTGGATTGGAACCTGTGTCCCCAGGGGCGGCCGTAGCGCGCCGCCATCGCGGCACGTCCCAAAGGGCAGGGGGAGGGGTGCCCGCGTGCGTGACCGTCGGATGTTAACTGTGTTCGCCCTGATGCTGGCGAGCTTTCTTACCGCCGTCGACGTCACCATCGTCGACACGGCGATGCCCCGGATCGTCGGATCCCTGGGCGGCTTCTCGATGCTTACCTGGCTCGTTTCGGCCTACATGCTCACCTCCACCGCGACGATGCCGGTCTACGGCAAGCTGGCGGACATCATTGGACGGAAGAGAACGTTCACCATCGGCGCGGTCATCTTCGTGATCGGCTCGGCGCTCTGCGGCGCGGCACCGTCGATGGAGGCCCTGATCCTGTTCCGCGCCCTGCAGGGGTTGGGGGCCGGCGCGATGCAACCCACCGTGCAGACGATCCTGGGCGACATCTTCACCCCGGCGGAGCGGGCGAAGGTGCAGGGGTGGTTCTCCGCCGTCTGGGGCTTCTCCGCCCTGGCGGGACCGCTGGTGGGCGGGCTGATGGTCGACTACCTCTCGTGGCGCTACCTCTTCTACATCAACCTGCCCCTGGGCGCCCTGGCCCTGTATATGGTCTGGCGCCACTTCGACGAGCGGGTCCAGCGGCGGAAGGCCCGGGTCGACTACCTGGGAGCGGTGACGCTCACGGGCGGCATGACCCTGCTCCTGCTCGTGCTGCTCACCGGTGGCAGCCAGCTGCCCTGGGGGTCGCCCCAGATCCTCGGGATGGCCGGCGGCGCCGCCGTGCTGCTCCTGCTCTTCCTCTGGACGCAGGGGCGCGCCCTGGACCCGATCCTGCCCCTGCGGCTGTTCCGGATCCCCGTCATCGGCTGGGGGAACCTCTCGTCGCTCATGGTGGGCGGCGTGATGTACGGCACCTCCGTCTACCTGCCCATCTGGGCGCAGGGGGTGCAGGGCTACTCCGCCACCCGCTCCGGGGCCTCGCTGCTCTGGCTCTCCATCGGCTGGCCGCTGGCGGCCGTGCTGGGCAGCCGGCTGATCGTGCGCATGGGTGTGCGCCCCTCGGCCCTGTTGGGGCTCGGCCTCAACGTCGCCGGCTCTGCCGCGCTGGTGGCCCTGGCGCGGACCATGGCCGAGATCCCCGAGGTGTTGCTGGCCCTGGTGACGTTCGTGATCGGCGCCGGGATGGGCTTCTCCACCCTGGCCTTCATCCTGGGGATCCAGTCCTCGGTCGACTGGGCTCAGCGGGGGGTCGCCACGGCCTCGTTCCAGTTCATCCGCACCCTGGGCGGCATGATCTGGGTCTCGGCGATGGGCGGCGTGATGAACCTGGACCTGCTGGGCCGGCTGCAGCGGATCCCCGGCGTGGCGGCGAGGACGGCCGCCGAGGCGGGCCAGTGGGCCAACCGGCTCCTGGATCCCGCGCAGCGCGCGGCCCTCGGCCCGGAGCTGCAGGCGGCGATGCAGGAGGCGCTGGCGGACGCACTCCGCAACGTCCACCTGGTGATGCTCCTGGCCGCCGTGCTCAGCCTGGCCGCGGCGTTGCTGCTGCCCAATCTGCGGTTTGCACCCGAGAAGGCGCCGCAGGCGAGCACGGCCGATTAGGGGCGCCGAGCGGGCAGGCCGCGGGCATGAACCAGACGGAGCCTGCGCCCGCGCCCATGAGCCGCATGGGGCCGGAACCAACGTCTATCAGACGGGACAACCCGCGCGACGAACCACATCCTGATGAGGGGGGCGCGCACGGTGACCGACGACAGGGAACGCAACACGCCTCCGCCGCAGAAGTTCTCGGCGGGCTGGCTGGACGAGATCATCACCGACGCCATGCGCCGCGGCGAGTTCGACAACCTCCCCGGCAAGGGCAAGCCCATCGACCTGGACAGGGACGAGCCCGACCCCTACGCCAAGGAGGGGTCGTGGCTGGTCAACCGCATCCTGCGTGAGAACAAGGTGGCGCCGCTCTGGATCGAGCTGGAGAAGTCCATACGCGAGGACAGGGAGTGGCTGGCGACCCACCCCAAGGACCACCCGGAGCGCCAGGCCCGCATCCAGGAGCTGAACGACAAGATCATGCTGTTCAACCTGAACAAGCCCCGGGGCATCCTGGACAAGCTGCGGTACCGGGAGTGATCGTGACGGGCCATGGGCCCGGGGGATGGCGTCGCCGGGACAGGTCATGACCGGGGGTGCAGGGCATGTTCAGCATCGCCCGCTTTCTCGCAGCCTGCCTCGTGATGTGCCTGGTGTTCGGTGTGCTGGTGTTCGGTATGCTCCTGATGAACCCCGTCAGCTTCATCAACTCCTACCCACCCGAGATTCAAGCCGAGTATTACCGCTCTCAGAGCAAAGAAGCGGCGAGACGGAAGCTGACGGTGATCATGGGGATCAAGAAGGCAGCGGCTCTGACGGCGTTCCTGTTTCTCTTCGCCTGGATGGCCAAGTGGGCGGGCGCCGACACCTTCGGGGAAGGTCTGATGGCCGTGTACGGCTATGGCCTTGTTCTGGCGGTGTTCGACACCTGCTTTCTGGACTGGGTCCTCTTCCCGAACATCAGACGGATCCGCCTGCCGGGCACGGAACACATGGATCGGGAGTACCGCCAGAAGTGGTTTCATGTGAAGGCGATGCTGCCGATGTTGCCGCTCTTCGCCGTCGGCGGTGTCGCGGCGGCGCTGATCATGGTCTGGATCTGGTGATGCGCCACGGGGCCGCGCCGTCGTGGAACGCGCCGCACTGGTAGTTGAGCATCGGGTCGTCGCCCATCGGCACGCCGATGAAGTAGTTGACGCCCGCGGCGGTCAGCAGGACGGCCAGGTTCTCGATGTCGTGCTGATCCGCCTTCATGTGGTTGGTGTAGCAGACGTCGCAGCCCATGGAGATGCCGGTGAGCTTGCCCATGAACACGTCTTCCAGGCCGGCGCGGATGACCTGCTTGGCGTCGTAGAGGTACTCCGGGCCGATGAACCCGACGACGGTGTTGACCAGGAGCGGCTGGTACCGCTTGGCCAGGCCGTAGCACCGGGCCTCCAGCGTGACCTGGTCGGCGCCGTGGTGCGCGTCGGCCGAAAGCTCCGATCCCTGCCCGGTCTCGAAGTACATCAGGTTGGGCCCCTTGGCGGAACCGTACTTGCGCACCAGCTCCAGGGCCTCGTCCAGCATCTCCACCGAGACGCCGAAGGCCTCCATGGCCTTCTCCGAGCCGGCGATGGACTGGAACACCAGGCCGACGGGGGCCCCGTCCCGGATGCAGCGCATCTGGGTCGTCACGTGGGCGAGCACGCACTGCTGCGTCGGGATCCGCCACTTTTCCATGAACTCGTAAACCGCCCACAGCAGCCGGGAGACCGACTCGGGATCGTCGTTGACCGGGTTGATGCCGATCACCGCGTCGCCGATGCCGTAGGAGAGCCCTTCCATGATCTGGGGCATGATGCCGTCGATGGAGTCCACGGGGTCGTTGGGCTGCAGCCGCATCGCGAGCGTGCCGGGCAGGCCGATGGTGGTGTTGCACTGCACGACGTTGTGCATCTTGCTGGCGCCGTAGATCAGGTCCAGGTTGGAGCAGAGCTTGGCCACCGCCGCGACCATCTCCGACGTCAGGCCCCGGCTGATCCGCTGGATCTCCTGGGCGTCGGCCTTGTCCGAGAGGATGTACTCCCGCAGCTCGGCGACGGTCCATCCCTTGATCTGCCGGTACACGTGCTCGTTGACCGCGTCCTGGATGACCCGGGTGACCTCGTCTTCCTCGTAGGGGATGACCGGGTTGTTGCGCAGGTCCTCCAGGGTCAGGTTGGCGAGGACGTGCTTGGCGGCCACCCGCTCCGCCTCGGTCTCCGCTGCGATCCCGGCGAGCACGTCGCCCGAGCGCAGCTCGTTGGCCTTGGCGAGCACCTCCTTGACCGATCGGAACTGGTAGACCTGGCCGCGCAGGGTCGTCTTGAGGATCATCCCTTTCCCTCCTCAGCGCAGTGGTTCAGCTGTGGAACACCAGGCTCTTCACGACCACGGGGACGACGATGCCCCCATACAGCGGCGCGCCGATGTCGAGGTAGTCCCCGGACTGGGTGCGGATCTGGTCGACGCAGATCACCGGGTGGCCGGGGGGAAGCAGCGCGGCGAGGCTGTGGCCCAGCACGTTGCCGATGTTCTCTTGCAGGACCACGATGACGGGGAGGCCCCGCTCCACCAGCGGGCGCACCCCTTCGGCCAGCCCCGCCGCGAGGTTGCGCACCTGCTCGAACCGGGGATGGGGCAGCCCGGGGAAGGCCACGGCCACCGGCTGGTCGGGCCCGTCTCCGCCGGTTTCGAACCAGGCCAGCCCCCGGCGCACCGAGGCGGCGATGGCCTCGGCGGGCGCCAGCGGATCGAGGTTGGGCGGCCTGACCATCGGGACGTTGTGCAGCGGCAGCAGCCCCTCGGCATGCAGGAAGATGGTGGAGCCGCTCAGCTCCAGCACCTCCATCCCGGCGCCGATGACGGTGGCGTAGACCGTCTCCGGCGGCTCCCGCAGGGCAAAGGCGCGGCATGTCGGCCCCAGACGGAGGGCGTCCGCGAGCATGGGGCCGATGTCCCCGTAGCGGGTGACCTCCTTCAGCGACCGGCGCTCGGCTGCGGCGTAGAGCTCCCGGCCGGTGCCGCCGGAGAACGTGACCACGTCCGCCCGGACGGGGGAGGGGGGAGGCGGCCCGATGGCCAGGGCCCGGGCCAGCTCCGACTCCGCCCGGCCCCCGATCAGCTCGTGCAGCGCCTCCGCCATCCCGGTACAGAGCGTCCAGAGCGCCTCCGGGTTGGCCGGCTGCCCCGGTTCGATCCGGACGCCCAGGATCTCCGCCGCCCGGCGGGCGGGCGGCGATACGCCGGTGATGCGGGCGGTGTCGGGATCGACGCGGACCAGCCGCCCGCCCACGTGGGCGCAGACCGTGGCCTCGACCTCGCCTCCGACGAACAGCGCGCCGTTGGTGGTGCCGCCGCCGACGTCCAGGTTGAGCACCCGGAGGTTCTGCTCCCGGGACAGCGCCGCGGCGCCGCTGCCCCGTCCGGCCAGAATGGCCTCCAGCTGCGGCCCCGCCGTCGCGACCACGAAGCGGCCCGCATCCCCGGACAGCCGCTCCACGACGGCCCGCGCGTTCTCCCGCCGGGCCGACTCGCCCGTGATGATCACCGCGCCGGAGTCGATGCTGCCCCAGGTCAGGTTCGCCCGGCGCAGCTGCTCCCGGACCCAGGCGAAGATGGCGTCACCGTCCAGCCGGGCCTCGTCCATGAGCGGGGTGAAGATGACGGGGCTGCGGTAGAGCACCTCCCTCCCGGTGATCTCCACCGACGCCAGCGCGTGGACGCCGCCGAGCCGGGCCGTGGTCAGCCGGCTGACGACCAGGCAGGTGGAGGTCGTGCCGATGTCGATGCCGATGCTGGTGAGGCTGTCGCGCACCTTGGGGTCGCAGTCCCGCCTCGGCATGCGCGGCCATCCCCCTTCCCGTGACAAAAATGCACAAAGGACCCACGGCCCTCACGCACAGGTGAGGGCGGTGGGCCCCATTGCCCGGGTGCGGACGCCGTTGTCCGCCCACTCTTCCGTTGTGTATGCCACCGCGGCGGGACAGGGTGCGCCGCCCTGTGCCCGGCTGCGTCGCCGGGCCGCAAGGTCGCGGGCGCCGTCAGACCGGTCCGCCTGCGGCAGCGCCCGTCACGACCGGGTGATCAGGCTGGGGGTGAACTTCAGCACCTCGCCCAGCGTCTCGTTCACGGCCCTCAGCCCCGTCTCCGCGCCGGCGACGTCGCCGTAGATCACCACGGCGCCGCTGAAGCGGTCCAGGAAGGCGATGCTCACCGCCGCGGCCTTCGTGGCCACGTCGCCGGCGATGATTGCCCCCTCGCCCGGGGTGATCGTCAGGATGCCGATGGCGCCGGCCTGCTCGATGCCCAACCGCTCGCACAGCTCCCGCGTCGGGTGGGCGATCAGGTGCGCCAGGGTGACCTGTTTGCCGGGGACGTACTCCTGGATAATGCGCTGTCTCTCCTCCACAGGTGTACACCTCCCGGTGCGGAGCCGCGGCAGGCCGTGAGCAGGAACGGTGAAGTCCGAATTCGATATGAAATCAGATAATCCTTCTTCTGAGCAGTGGACTGAAGGAATATCTCTGCGTATATTGCCACCCTGCGTTCTGGCCCCTGACTGGGGACCGGGTGTGCCCGGCGGCTCCGGCGCCCCGGTTCCGGACGCCTGGGAGGGCGCGGGGCAGGGACCGCAAGCCCAGGCCACGAATACGGAACCATAGAAAAGGGGCTCCCGCCGCAAGAGGGGAGCTCCCGGGGAGGAACGTGGATTGGTCGCGTTGTCCGCTGCCCAGCGCCGGCAGGTGAGCAGCCTCTTCGCCGAGCACCTCCGGGCGCCGGTGCAGATGGTTTTTTTCTCCGCCACCGAGCACGATCGTTCGACCGCCGCCCTGCGCGCGCTGCTCGCCGATCTGGCCTCGCTCTCCGACGGGCGGATCCGGGTCGTCGCCCGGTCCGGGCCGGAAGCCCGGGCGGAGGCGGCCGCGTACGGCGTGAAGCAGGCGCCGGCGCTCGTCCTCCTGGACGGCGCCGGCCGCGACACCCGCATCCGCTTTTACGGCGTGCCCATGGGCGTGGACCTGGTGGTCTTGCTGGAGGACCTGATCGACGTCTCCCACGGGGAGACCCGCCTCTCGCCGCCGGCCCGGGCGCTGGTCCGCACCGTCGACCGGGACCTGACCGTCCAGGTGTACTCGACGCCGACGTGACCCCGCTGCCCCCAGGCGGTCCGCCTGGCGCACATGGCGGCGATGGAGAACCCCCGCATCCGGGCCTACGCCGTGGACGCCGCCGCGTTTGGAGAGCTGGCCCGGCGCAACGGCGTCCGGTCCGTGCCCCACACCATCATCGAGGGCGCCCGGAGGGTGACCCTGGCAGGGGGAGGCCCGGAGGAGCGGTTTCTGGCGGCGCTGCTGCAGGCCGCCCGGGAATGAGCGGGTGCCTTACTGCCCCTGCCCCGGGGACTGGCCCGCCGCGGCCAGGACCGCGCTGATGACGTCCTGGTAGCTGCGGATGCGCAGCAGTTCGCCGTTCACCAGGAAGGAGGGGGTGCCGGTGATGCCGGGGGTGCTGTACCCTTCGGCGCTGTCAGCCAGCACCTTGTCCCGGTACTTCTGCTGGTCCATGCATTCGTTGAAGGCCTTCGTGTCCAGCCCCAGCTCCCGGGCGTAGGTCTTCATCGCGTCGCGTGTCCACTTCTGCCCCTGCGCGGCCTGGTTCGCGAAGAGCATGTCAAGGAACGCCCAGTAGTATCCCTGGTCCGCCGCGCACTCCACGGCCTCGGCCGCGTTCAGCGAGGTGTCGGACGGGTCGATCACCAGCATGTGCTTGCGGACGTAGCGGGCGGTACCCTCCGCGACCAGCTCCTCGATCTGCGACCCGAGGATCTCGTGGGACTCCCGGCAGTGCGGGCAGCGGAAGTCGCTGAACTCCACCAGTTCCACCGGTGCGTCGGCGCTGCCGAGCACGTGCCGGTCCGCGCCCCGCTCCTGGTCGGTGAGGATGATGCTGGGCAGGACGATCTCGCCCAGTCTGCGGGCGGTGACGTTGCTGGCCACAATCAGCGCCGCGGTGACCCCCACGGCGACGCCGATGACCCACCACAGGCTCCTGTCCTTCTTCCGGTTGAGGGAGCGCCCCCCTTTAGCCTTGGACATTCCCACGTCGCTCCTTTGGCATAGTTTGGTCCATTGTAAAGGAACATACGGTTGAAAGACAACAACCAACTAACAGAAAGTAACCCCGTCCGGCCGAGCCGGGCGGGGCCTTTCGGTGTGCCCGGCATGGGCGCTGACTTGGCGGTGAAAGTCCGCTACGGGCGAGGCAGCACCAGCCCGTTAGCCAAAGGCAAGGGTGTCCGTCGTGAGGCGGAATCTGAAGGAAGCCCGAGGCAAAGCCACGACCCGAGGAACACGAACCCCATAGGAGGCTGTGCCGCTCGGGTGAGCTGGCCGAACACAGCAAAACCCGAAGCTGCCAAAGGGCGGTGCGGTAGATGGGGCGGGTGCGGGGTGAAGGTCAGCGTTCTTACCCGGGGAGATCTGCCGGGAACGCCAGCAACGCTGGTAACCTGCGTCGGGAGACGCAGCTGAACCGGCAGAAGTCAGCAAAGGCCATAGTACCGGCAGGGGGACGCCCCAACCGGGAAGGGCCGAACGTCAGGAAAGGGGTGAACCCGTTGCGTTCGAGCAGCCCGCGACAAACGCAGAAGACCCCGAACGGGACCTGCTCGCCGGAGGTAGCGGTGAAGCCGCAAGGGACGGCGAGAGGGCGGAGTGGGCAGCCGGCACAAGACGGAACGTTACCCCGCGGGGAGCACAGCAACCTGATGGAGCAGGTGGTGGCCAGGGAGAACATGCTGGCCGCCCTGAAACGGGTGGAGCGGAACGGAGGCGCTCCCGGCGTGGACGGTGTCCCCACCGAACGGCTGCGGGACCAGATTCGCGTGGAGTGGAGCCGCATCCGTGAGGGACTGCTCCAGGGGACCTACAGACCGCAGCCAGTCCGCCGGGTCGAAATCCCGAAACCGGGCGGCGGCAAGCGGATGCTGGGGATTCCCACCGTGATGGACCGCCTGATCCAACAGGCACTCCTGCAAGTACTGACGCCGATCTTTGACCCGACATTCTCCGAATCCAGCTACGGCTTTCGGCCGGGGCGGCGGGGTCATGATGCGGTCAGGAAGGCACGTCAGTACGTGGAGGAAGGGTACGACTGGGTCGTGGACATGGACCTGGAGAAGTTCTTCGACCGGGTCAACCACGACGTGCTGATGGCCCGCGTGGCGCGGCGGGTAACGGATAAGCGTGTGCTGCGGCTGATCCGGCGGTACTTACAGGCTGGGGTCATGCTGAACGGGGTAGTCGTGGCGACGGAGGAAGGGACGCCGCAGGGCGGTCCGCTGAGCCCGCTGCTGGCGAACATCCTGCTGGATGACCTCGACAAGGAGCTGGAGCGCCGCGGGCACCACTTCGTCCGGTACGCCGATGACTGCAACATCTACGTCCGCAGCAAGCGGGCGGGAGAACGGGTCTACAGGAGCGTGCGCCACTTCCTGCAGGAGCGGTTACGGCTGAAGGTCAACGAGGAGAAGAGCGCAGTGGACCGGCCGTGGAAGCGGCAGTTCCTCGGGTTTAGTTTCTACAAGCACCGGGGAGTGCGCATCCGGCTGGCCCCGAAGAGCCTGAAGCGCGTGAAGGACAAGCTCCGCACGCTGACGGACCGCAACCGCAGCCAGAGCATGGAGGACCGAATCCGGCGCCTGAATGCTTACTTGCGGGGCTGGGTTGGGTACTATGCGCTCTCCGATGCCAGGTCAGCCTTTGAAAGACTCGAAGGATGGCTGAAGCGTCGGCTGCGAGCATGCGTATGGAAGCAGTGGAAGCGTGTACGCACGCGCTTTCGGGAGTTGCGCGCCCTCGGTTTGCCCGAATGGGTAGTCCACCAACTCGCCAACAGCCGCAAAGGCCCGTGGCGGATGGCAGGTGGCCCACTAAACAGCGCCCTGGGCGACGCCTACTGGCGTGCCCAGGGGCTGATAAGCCTGACCGAATGCTATGAAGCGACTCGTCAATCCTGGCGAACCGCCGGATGCGGACCCGCATGTCCGGTGGTGTGAGAGGACGGGGGCTAGCCGCCCCCTCCTACTCGATCGTCCGCACGGCCCGTGCTCGCACCCGGGCACGGTCGTCCGCCCTAGTGCTTTGGTTCCGCGGCAGCAAGAACGCCTCGGGCCGAGGCTTGATACGATGATGCGCCTTTCTTTGGCCAACAGGGTACTGGGATGGGAAGGGGCCCCTCCATACAATTTGAAGCAAGATCTTTTGTTTAAGCGTTAAAGGAGGTTGTCCCATGACAGGCGGGATCAGCCGCCGCACGTTCCTGCAGCTCTCGGTGGCCGCGACGGCGGCCCTGGGGGCAGCCGGCGCCGTCGCCGCAGGGGACGGCCGCAGTTACGTGAGCGGCGGGTTCGCACCCGGGCACGTGGAGCCGGACACGTGGACCTACTCCACCTGCGGCTTCTGCGGCACCGGGTGTGGGATCGAGATCGGCACGAAAGACGGGGTTCCCGTGGCCATCCGCGGGACCAAGGGGTATCCGGTGAACGACGGCCTGCTCTGCGCCAAGGGCATCTATCAGTGGAAGATCATTACGGCGCCCGACCGGGGCAAGCGCCCGCTCATCCGGAAGGACGGGAAGATGGTGCCGGCGACCTGGGACGAGGCGCTGACGGCCATGACCGACAAACTGAAGCAGCTGCTGGCCGACTACGGGCCGGAGTCCATCGCCTGCTACAACACCGGCCAGCTCTGCATGGAGGAGTTCTACACCCTCGGCAAGCTGATGCGGGCGGGTTTCCGCACCCCGAATCTGGACGGCAACACCCGGACCTGCATGGCCTCGGCCGTGATGGGTCATATCCGCTCCTTCGGCACCGACGGCCCCGTGGGCGCCTACGCGGACATCGAGGCGGCCGAGGTGATCCTGATCGCCGGCTCCAACATGGCCGAGTGCCACCCGATCCTGTTCGGCCGGGTGGTGAAGGCGGTGGAGAAGGGGGCCAGGCTGATCTGCGTCGACCCGCGGCTCACCCAGGTGAGCCGGATCGCGACCATCAACCTGCCCATCCGGCCGGGAACCGACGTGGTGCTCCTGAACGCCATGGCCCACGTCATCATCCGGGAGGGGCTCATCGACCGGGCGTACATCGACGCGCACACCACCGGCTACCCGGAACTGGAGCAGCACCTGCGGAAGTACACGCCCCAGTACGCCGCCGGGATCTGCGGCGTGCCGGCAGAGGACATCGAGGCGGCCGCCCTGCTCTACGGACGGGCCGAGCGGTCGCTCTCCATGTGGGTGATGGGCATCAACCAGTCGGTCAACGGCACCATCGCCAACAACTGCTTCCACAACCTGAACCTGATCCAGGGCAAGATCGGCAAGCCGGGCTGCGCCTCCTTCTCCATCACCGGGCAGCCCGCGGCGATGGCCTCCCGGGAGGTGGGCGGCTCCTCTTCGTATCCCGGCTACCGGGCCATCGGCAACGCCCAGCACCGGGCCGAGATCGCGGCGCTCTGGGGCGTGGATCCGGCAACGCTGCCGGACAAGTCCCCGTCCATCACCGAGATCATCGACGCCATCCTGGAGGGCAGGATCAAGGCGCTCTGGGTCATCTGCACCAACCCGCTCATGTCGCTGCCGGACCAGAACCGGGTGCGGCAGGCGCTGGAGAAGCTGGAGCTGCTGGTGGTGCAGGACGCTTTCGAGACCGTGGACACCGCCCAGTACGCCCACATCTTCCTGCCGGCGGCGCTCTGGGCCGAGAAGAGCGGCATCATGGTCAACTCGGAGCGGCGGCTCAACCTGCTGAAGCCGGCGGTGAAGCCGCCCGGCGAGGCCCGGACGGACTTCGAGATCTTTCTGGACGTCGCGGATCGCATGGGCTTCGGCCACCTGTTCCCCTACCGCACCACCGAGGAGTGCTTCGAGGAGATCAAGCGGGTGACCCGGGGACGGCCCAACGACTACTCCGGCGCGACCTACGCCCGCATCGAGGCCAGCAAGGGGCTCCAGTGGCCCATCCCGGATGAGCGGTCGCCCGGAACCCCGCGGCTCTACGCCGACGGACGGTTCAACACCCCCGACGGGCGGGCCGTGCTGTGGGCCGTGGATCCCATCGAGCTTCCCGAGGTCCCCGACGGCGAGTACCCCTTCAACCTGAACAGCGGCCGGGTGCAGGAGCACTACCACACCGGCACCAAGACCCGCAAGGTCCCGGAGCTGAACGCCCTGGTGCCCACCGCTTACGTCGAGCTGAACCCCCGGGACGCGGAGGCCCTGGGCGTTCAGTACGGCGACCGGGTGTGCATCGAGAGCCGGCGTGGCCAGATCGAGGCGAAGGTGGTGGTCACCTCCCAGGTGGCCCCGGGCTCCTGCTTCGTCCCGATGCACTTTGGCGAGGGCCCCGTGAACCGGCTGACCGTCTGGGCGGTCGACCCGTTCTCCAAGGAGCCCAACTACAAGCAGCAGGCCGTGCGCCTGCGCAGGGTGTGAGGGGGGACCGCGGATGACGACACAGCTCGGCTTTCACGTGGACATGGAGAAGTGCATCGGCTGCAAGGCATGCGAGGCGGCCTGCAAGGACTTCTACCGGCTGCCGCCCGAGATCCGCTGGCGCCGGGTGCGCTCCTTCGAGACGGGCGAGTTTCCCAAGGCCATCCGGGTCCACCTGAGCCTGGCCTGCAACCACTGCGAGGATCCGGCCTGCATGAAGGGCTGCCCGGTGGAAGCGTACACCAAGCGGGCTGACGGTCTGGTGATCCACGACCCCACCGCCTGCATCGGCTGCCAATACTGCACCTGGACCTGCCCGTATAGCGTGCCCCAGTTCGACCCCGAGCAGGGCGTGGTCTCCAAGTGCAACGGCTGCTACCAACTGGTGGACCAGGGCCAGCTGCCCCGCTGCGTCCAGGCCTGCCTGACCGGTGCGCTCAGCTTCGGCGAGGTGGTGGCCCACGAGGCGCAGAAGCGGCAGGCGGTGCGGCAGGCGCCGGGCTTCCCGGACCCGTCGGTCACCCGGCCGGCAACCCGGTTCGCCTGGCCGGAGAAAGGGCCGCAGCCTGATCGTCAGGTACGGGTCGCGCCACCTGCCGGTGACGGGACGAGCGTCGGGGGTGCGGCGGAAACCGTGGTGGCCGCGGCGGGGGAGGTGCGGTAGCATGGCGGCGTGGTTGCACGAAGCACAGTACAGTCTTGTGATCTTCACGGTCCTGATCCAGCTCACCGTCGGGGCCCTGTGGGCCCTGGCCGCGGTCGACCTGCGGCTGGCCGGGGCGGCGGACCCCGCCCGGTCCCGGTTCACCCGGTTGGGGACCGCGGTGCTGGTGCCCGCGGCCGCGGTGGGCCTGCTCTTCTCCACCACCCACCTGGGCCGGCCGCTGCTGGCCGTCCGGGCGCTGCGCCACTGGGAGACTTCCTGGATGTCCCGGGAGATCTGGGCGACCGGCCTCTTTTTCGGCCTCATCGCCCTGTACACGCTGCTGTGGTGGTGGCGGCCGTCGGCGGACAAGGCTCGCCGCGCCGTGGGCGCCGCGGGCGCGGCGGTCGGCGCGCTGACCGTCGTCACCCAGGCGATGATCTACCTGATCCCCGGCCGGCCCATGTGGAACCACTGGTCCACCGTCGTCCTGTTCTTCGGGTCCGCCTTCACCCTGGGGCCGCTGGCGGTGGCGGCGGCGCAGGGCCTCGCCGCGGGCCTTGCCGGCAGCGGCGCGGACGAGGTCCTCCGCAGCGGCTTCGGGCGGTTGGGATCCGCTGTGCTGGGGGGTGCTGCGGTGTACGCCCTTGGCCTGGCGGGCCGGCTCACCTACCTGTCCGCCGGCGCCGCGGCGGCCTTGGCCACGGCCGGCGCGGCGGGCAAGGCGGCGGTGGGGGCGGATACGGTGAAGACGGCACTGCTGGTCGCCCGGCAGGCGGTGGAGGCCAACGGCCTCCTCCTGGGGGCGGAGGTCGCCCTGGCAATCGGGGCGCCCGCGGCGGTCGGCGCAGCGCTGTGGCTCATCTGCCGGCGCGGCGGCAGCCTGCGGCTCTGCCGGGGCCTGGCTTCCTTCGGCATGGTGCTCACGCTGCTGGGCCATCTGGCGGGACGGGCGCTGTTCTACCTGACCGGCCAGCCCTGGTTCTAGAGGGGAGGACGACGGATGAAGACGACCCGGCGAAATGCTCTCCTGACGCTGCTTACCGGAGCCCTCGCGGCCCTGGCCGTCGCGGCCGGGGGCAGGGGGCTGCCCGGGGCCCGCGCGGCAGCCCGGCGGCTGGCCCGGCCGGCGCAGCGCCAGGCGAAGGTGGAGATGTACGGGTACACGGAAGTGAACCTGAGTTAGCCGCCGGTGGCGCGGCAGGTCGCACGCAAGCCGGGCCCCGGCCGCCCATCCGGCGGCCGGGGCCCGGCCCCTCGTATCCAGTTCATCCGCCCGCGGCAGGGGAGAGCAGGTACAGCTCGTCCCCGTCCTTCAAGCGGGTGCGCATCCCCGCCCGTTCGCCGTTGACGTAGACTGCCCCCTGCAGCAGGGGCCCCGGGTCGGCCAGCCCCAGGGCAGCGGCCGTCTTCTCCAGCGCCTCGGCCACCGTCGCCGCGTCCACCTCGACCCGGCGCCGCCCGGCATCCAGCCGCAGCGTGCCGAACAGGCGCACCGTGACCATGGGCTCACCCCCTACTGGATCCCGAGCCGGCGCAGCAACCCCGGCGTGGGCACGCCGGCGTCCGTCCAGCCCCGCAGCCGGTAGTACTGCCGCTTCATGGGTTCCAGGGGCACCTTCGTGCGGGGATCCCCCGGCACCTGCTCCACCGCCTTCAGCCGCTCGGGCAGGTCGTCGTCTGCTGCCGTCATGCCCAGGCGGGTATTCACCAGCCGCTCCAGGTTGTACCCTCGCTCCCCGATCAGCTTCAGCCGGCCCAGGTCCATCTTCATGCCGGTGACCGCCTCCAGGGCCCGCGTGAGCGGCAGCCCGGGCAGGTGTACGGGCATCCAGCGCAACCGGAGGAGGAGGGCGACCGGGCCTCCGGCCCAGGGCAGCAGCCGGTTGACCGCCCGGGTGAGCCACCCGTTGGGCCGGTTGAGCAGGGCGGCGGGGAAGACGTCGTACGAGCTGAACAGGCAGTTGCCCGCGGCGGAGATGGCTTCCATCAGATCCTGCATCAGGATCGTGAGGGCCGCCTTCGCCCGGGGGGTGTAGGGGTCCATCTCGAGCCCCAGCCCTTCCAGCACGGCCAGGTAGCCCGCGTTCAGGTGGCAGCCGCCCCGGTTGGAGACCGCGTAGCCCAGCCCCTGGCCCACCGCGGCCCGAGGTTCGTAGGCGGGCAGCTCCATGCCCTTCACCTGCATCGCGAAGCCCTTCCCGCCGAAGCGCTCTGCGAGCCGGCGGCTGCCCTCAGCCAGCAGGTCGCCGATGCCCCGCCGGTGTGCGATGTCGTCCAGGAGCTGAGACAGGTTCTCCACCCGGCCGAAGCGCAGGCCGTTCTCCCACAGCCCTTTCTCGTTCAGCTCCATGGCGAAGGCGATGGTGCCCCCGGTGGAGATGGAATCCATCCCCAGCTCGTCCAGCTGGTGGTTCAGGCGGATGATCTCCGCCAGGTCGGCGTTCTCCAGGTTGGGCCCCAGCAGGACGATGGTCTCCAGCTCGGGCCCCTTGACCCGGCGCCCCTTGCGCCCGCCACCACTCGCCCGGCCGTTCGCCGCCGCCGGCGTCACCTCGGGCCCCCAGCCGGTTGCCGCGGCGTCCCCTGCTTCCGGCGCCCCGTTCCCCGCCTTCTCGGGCAGGATCACCTCCCGCCCGCAGTGGACGGGGCAGCCCGTGCAGCCGCCGTTTCGGACCAGGTGCTCCTCGGCCAGGGTCTCGCCGGAGACGGCGTCGAACTGGTCGAAGCGGCCCCGGCTGAAGTTGCGGGTGGCCAGCATCCGGTGGGCCTGCATCCCGCTCAGCAGCCCCGCGGTGCCCAGGCGGGGGAGCTGCCGTCCGGTGATGGGATGGGACCGCAGCTCCTGCACCCAGTCCTTCTGCAGGTCCCGGAACCGCTCCGGGCGCGCGACGGGCACCACTCTGCGGCCGTGGGCCACCAGGGCCTTCAGGTTCTTGGCCCCGAACACCGCGCCCACGCCGCCCCGGGCGGCCATACGGTCGTCGCTGACCAGCCCGGCGTAGCGCACCCGGTTCTCGCCCGCCGGTCCGATGACCAGCTTGCCGGTGCGGGGCGGCAGGGCCGCCTGGGTTGCGCCGGTGGTCATCCCCCAGAGGGGCGACGCGTCGTGGAAGCGGACACCGTCCTCTGTGATCTCCAGCCAGACCGGGCCCTCCGCCCGGCCGGTGATCACCACCCCGTCGCAGCCCGCCTTCTTCAGGTGCAGCCCGAAGGAGCCGCCGCAGTTGGAGGAGGTGAGCAGCCCCGTGAGGGGGGAGATGGTGGACACGTTAAACCGGCTGGCCATCGGGGCGCCGGTGCCGGTGAGCGGCCCGGTGGTGACGACGATGACGTTTTCGGGCCCGAAGGGGTCCAGGGGGCCGGTGATCAGGTCGGCGAGTATCCGGGCGGCCAGCACCTTGCCGCCCAGGTAGAGCCGCCGCTGCTCGTCTGTGATGGGGTATTCCGTCACCTCACGGGTGGTGAGGTCGATCCTGAGCATTCGTCCCATGTAGCCTCCCAGCTGGGAGGGCATGCGCTTCACCTTCTTTCGTGCCGCCGGACCTCCGGCTATGGGAAGAACCAGATGATGAACTGGCGGAGTATTACGGTGTCTGACGTGGGCACGCGCACCACGCCGTCGAACAGGAACTCCTCCGGGTGGGCCCGGGCGTACGCCAGGATCGCCCCATCGACGTCGTGCTGCGCCTCCAGCTTCCAGAACTGCTCCGTGATCTCTGCGAAGTCGGGCCGAAGCTCGGAGAGCAGCGCCTCCCGCTCACCTCGGTCGAGGGGCGGATCGCCGCCCAGGAGCGCCGCCGACGCGCGCAGGTTGTCCGCCAGCTCCCGGAGCCCCAACAGCTCGAACCCTTCGAGGGCGTCGCGCCAGACGATGCCGCCGGAGTTGCCGTAGAACTGGCCGTGCCCGCCGTTGTCCACCTCGAGCCGGTACATCTGGAGGGCGTACACCAGCCGCTGGCCCCGGGTGAAGGGCGCCAGGCTCGCCTCATAGGCCTCCGGGCTGGAGATGTTCACCGTCCACCACAGGGGCTCGATCAGGTCCATCACGTCGTCGATGGCGGCGAGGCGGGCCTCGTCGATGCGGATGTGTCTCGCCTCCCACCGAACGCCCGGCCTCCCGGGCAGGCCGGCAAAGCTCCTGCCGGCGAACAAGGCCGCCGCCAGGGCGACGGCCAGCAACGAGGCGATGGCGATTCTTCTGCGCACTTGCGGAACCTCCCGTGCAACGGCGCCCGGTGCGGCCGGCGCCGAGCGGGGCCTCCGGGACGTAGGGATGGGCTTGAAGAGGGCCGAGGTGACCCTGGACGTCGACCGGTACTTCCGGGGTTCCGGCCCGGAGACGGTGACCTTCGTGTACACCTGGAGCGTGTACCGCCCGCTGCCCTTCGCCGGGACCGAGGTGTACATCGGCATGAAGACGGGGAGGGGAAGTACTGGGCCGGCGAGTGCTCGCCGCTTACCCATCCCGCCACCCGCGATCCGTCCGGGCGGGCCTTCCTGGAGCGGCTCCACCAGATCTACGGTGAGGGCCGGCCGCCCGCGCAGCCACTTCGGGGCCACGGGCTGCTCTGGGGCGCGGTCGGCGCCCTGGCCGCCGTCGTCTTCACAGCCTACGCCCGCGGGGGGCCGCGTGACGGCCGCGGCGTTGCCCGCCGGAACCGCGGAATGCTCGGGGTTCGAGCGGCCTGCGCGCCTGCTCAGAAGGCCTTCCGGAGGATCTGCATCACGTCGTCCGGACCCGCCTCCTTGGCGTTCATCAGCAGGGCGCCGTCGTTCATGGTCGTGCGGGCGATGGCGGGCAGCTGGGCCTCGGTGACGCCCACGTCCCGGAGGCGGAGGGGGAGGCCGCACGCCTGGTGGAGCCGCTCGGCGAAGGCCCGCACCACCGCGATGGCCTGGGAGCCGCGCACGTTGTCCGGAGTCGCCGCATAGACCTCGGGTCCGGCCAGGGCCAGGAGCAGGCGGCCGTACCGGTCGCTCAGCATGTCGAGGTTATACTCCATGACGTGGGGCAGCAGAATCGCCATGGCGTCGCCGTGCGCGACCCGGGCCACGCCGCCCACCGCATGGCCGATGGCATGGACCAGCCCCACCATGGCGTTGGAGAAGGCGGCGCCGGCCATGAGGGCCGCGTTGGCCATGGCGAGGCGGGCCTCGGTGTCCTGGCCGTTCGCCACCGCCCGGGGCAGGTACTCCCGGATCAGCTCGATGGCCGCCCAGGCATAGGCGTCGCTGAGCGGGTTCCGCTGGATCGAGGTGTAGCCCTCGATCGCGTGCACCAGCGCGTCCATGCCCGTGGAAGCCGTGATGCGGGGCGGCAGCGAGCGGGTCATGCGTGGGTCGAGCACGGCCAGGTCCGGCAGCAGGTGGTGGGAGACGAACTCCATCTTCACCTGCCGCTCCGGGTGGGCGATGACCGCCACCAGGGTGGCCTCCGAGCCCGTGCCGGCGGTGGTGGGCACCACGGCCAGGGGCACGCGCCGCTTCGGCTGCAGGATGTCCGCGCCCATGTACTGCATGATGTCGTCGGTCTCCTGGCCGATCAGCACCCGCAGCCCCTTGGCGGTGTCGATGACCGAGCCGCCGCCCAGGGCGATGATCGAGTCGCAGCCGGCTTCCCGGAAGACCCGGCCGGCGGCGTTGACCACGTGGATCGACGAGTCCTGGGGGATCTCCGTGTACTGTGCGGCGATGGTCAGGTCCGAACCCCGCAGCGCGTCCTGCAGGATGCGTGTGAGCCCCACTTCCACCAGCTGCTGATTGGTGAGGAGGATGGGGCGCTTCGCATGGAGATGAGCCATCTCATAGGGCAGGTTCTCGAGGGCGTGTTCGCCCGAGAGCACCTTGACCGGATTGTAGAACTCATAATACCGCGGAAGCACGGCAGGCACCTCCTCAGGTTGGGAGCAGCGTGCGCAGGTAGACGCGCCCCATCGAGACCTCCCGCCGGGGCACCCGCTGCATGATGCGGCGGGTGATGATCCCGGGGAAGAGGTACGCCTCGGTGATGAGCAACACACGGACCGCCGACATGGCGAAGGTCAGGTCGCCCCTCAGGGTCATGCGCCGCTGGGCGTAGGCCCCGGCGATGGACTGCTGCCCCAGGAAGACCGGCAGGGCTCCCTCCAGGTGCTTGAAGTGGATGACCAGGTCGGCCTCCGGCACGGTCCTGAGGCCCAGGAAGCGCAACCGCCCGCCTTCCTTGGCAAGGGCCATGGCCGGGCCGGCGGAACCGATGCGCAGGCAGAGCCGCTGTCCCTCCGCCCATCCGGCCACCTCGGCCGCGACGCGGCTGTCCAGCCGGGCGCAGGCGCACGCGCCGCGGCCCAGAAACCAGAGCAGAACCCGCACCCCAAGCGCCTTGAGCCGCCGCAAGCGGAACCGCCCCCTTTGACCAACGCTTCGCCTGACGGATATGCCAATTCGGTGGAGAATGTCCGGAATCCTGTACGGACACCGGATCGGGTCGGGGCTCTAGTCCCTTTGTATAGCAGGCCCCGCGGCGGCAGAGGCTTGTGACGAAACCGCCAAAGCCTTCGTGGCGGGACTTTCGGGCCTCACACAGGACATAACCCGGCATTATGACGGATATCAAGACTGCGTCTTTGCCCTTAGAAAGATTCTAGTTTATCGTGAGATTACAAGCGGCGAACGCCGCGGAATCAGGTTGAGGAGGATGCAGTCATGTTTCGACGGACGCGCATGATGGCGCTGGTCGGAGCTCTCGTCCTTGTGATGGCCGTTGGCTGCAGCTCGAGCTCCACCAAGTCGACGGGTCAGCTTACCGAAGTTCGCCAAGGCAGCTTCGCCACCATCGTCGCAGCGCCCGAGAACCCGGACAACCCCACCACCCCCGAGAAGGTCGAGCTGGGCAAGCTGCTCTTCTTCGATCCCCGGCTCAGCAGCAGCGGCGTGATCTCCTGCGCGACCTGTCACAACCTCGGGCTGGCCGGCACGGACCGTCTCCCGACCTCGATCGGTCACGGCTTCCAGAGGACCCCGCGCAACGCCCCCACGGTGCTGAACGCGGCGTTCTTCCAGAACCAGTTCTGGGACGGCCGCGCGCAGGGCCTGGAGGAGCAGGCGAAGGGCCCGATCCAGGCCGAGGCCGAGATGAACATGCCCGCCGACATGGCCGTGGAGCGGATCAAGTCGATCAAGGGCTACCACGAATACTTCGAGAAGGCCTTCCCCGGCGAGGAGGATCCCATCACCTTCGACAACATCGTGAAGGCGATCGCCGCCTTCGAGCGCACCCTGATCACGCCCAACGACGCGCTGGACCGCTACCTGCGCGGCGACAAGAATGCGCTCTCGCCGCAGGCCATCCGCGGCATGGAGACCTTTGAGCGCATCGGCTGCACCTCCTGCCACGCCGGCCCGGCGCTCTCCAGCGGTGCGATGATGAAGTTCGACTGGGGCAGCGACCCCGGCAAGGCGAGCTGGACCAACAACCCGCAGGACGAGAAGTTCTTCCGGGTGCAGACCCTGCGCAACGTCTCGCTGACCGGCCCGTACTTCCACGACGGTTCGGTGGAGACCCTGGAGGAGGCCGTGACCATCATGGCCCGGGTGCAGCTCGGCTACGAGCTCAGCGACCAGGAGCGGGACGACATCGTCGCCTTCCTGCGGTCCCTGGTGGGCGAGATGCCCCAGGTCGAGGTGCCGGTGCTGCCGGCCGAATAGACACCGTCACAAACCCCCTGGCCAGCTCAGGCCAGGGGGTTTTCCGCGCCCCGGGAGGGGCGCAGCGACGCGTTCAGGAGCAGCGTGTGTGCGACATCGCCCATGGTCCGGCGGGTCCGCATGCTGAGTTGCCGCAGGCGGCGGTAGGCTTCCTCCTCGCTGAGGTTTTCCTGCTCCAGCAGCAGCGCCTTCGCCCGCTCCACATGCCTGCGCTCGGCGAGCCGCCGCTCGGCGGTCTCGGCGCGCCGCGCCAGGGTGAGCCACTCCTCCCGCCGGCGCGCTGCCGCCAGCACCGCCAGTCCCACCTGCTCGGGAGAGCAGGGCTTGATCAAACAGCCGGCCGCGCCCAGTTCGATCAGGTCGTACGCCCGGGAGAGATGATGGAGCTGGATCATCACCACCACCGCCGCGCAGCGGTCGAGCAGCAGCTGCCGGGCCGCCGCCAGACCGTCCAGCCCTTCGAGCCGGCAGTCCACCAGGGCGACGTCGGGACGGAGCTGCCGGACCAGGGAGATGGCGGCCGGCCCGTTGCCGGTCGTGCCGACCACGACCCGGTCCGGGCCGGTGAGCGCGGCGCTCAGACGGGTACGCTCCTCGGGATGATGGACCGCCACCACCAGCCGCACCGGACGCATACGTGCATTTCCCCCCCTCGACCGGGCCGTGGGGGGCATTGTTTCGCCTCCGCGTGCTCGTTTTCCTCCAGGATAAAATGAATTTTACCGATATTAGATCAATTGCGGGCGTCAGGCGACAAGTGCGACAGCCGGGGGCCGCCCGGAAGCGGCTGCTCGGCCGTCCCGGCCGGGCATGGGCAAAGCTGAAGAGAGCCCGGGCGCGGAGGTCAGTCCTCCGCGCCCGTCGCACGCATGGGCACATCGTCAGCTGTGCTTCCGGATGAACGCCAGCGAACGCTCCAGGATGAGCTCTTTGTCGTTGTCCAGGGTCGCGACGTGGTAGGAGTTCTCCAGCCAGAGCAGCTCCTTCTCGGTGCTGCCGATGCCGTTGTAGATCAGCTCGCCGTTGTGGGGCGGCACCACGTGGTCCTCCCGGGACTGGATGATCAGGGCGGGGCACTTGACCCGGGGCAGGAGCATCTCGGCGACGGCGCCGATGGTGATCAGGTGCTTGATGGCCGGCACCGGGGTCACCGGATAGGCCAGCTCCTTCACGCCCTCGGCCTTGATGTCGCTGCCGATGCCCGGCAGCTCCGCCGGCGCGTCCGGGTTGAAGGCCAGCGCAGCCAGGTCGGGCGACTCCATCCGGAGCGCGGCGTTGATGGGCATGATGCCGGCGAATCGCTCCGGGAACTGGCCCGCGGCCCAGACCGTCAGGGCACCGCCCATGGAGAGGCCGGTCATGAAGAGGACGTCGCACCGCTCCTCCAGCCAGCGCATTGCCGCCACGATGTCCGCGGTCCAGTCGGACGCGGTGGATGCCGCCATCTCGGCCGGCGTGGTACCGTGTCCCGTCAGGCGGGGCATGGCCACCGTGTAGCCTGCCCGGGCGAAGCCTTCGGCCAGGAAGCGCATCGACTGCGGTGAACCCGTGAACCCGTGGGAGACGAGGACCCCGATGCGGCTGCCGACGCTGTACAGCGGCTCTGCGCCGGGGAGGACCTGAAGGGGCGTCGTCGACATACCGGAACCACTCCTTTCGCGGGGACGTTGCTGTGCATCTCCGCTTCTCGGAGGGTTCCGGCAGTTCCTGCTTTTCCGGCTCACTTCAGCGTGACCCGCCGGGCGAGCCGGATCACACTGTCCAGGTCAGGCCCGTTCAGCCTGATCTGGATCCCGTCCACCTGCCACATGCAGTATCCTCGCATCGGGCCGCGGCCGAAGTCGCGGGTGAAGCAGAGCGCCTCGGCATCGCCCAGGCTGACTGTCTGCACGTCGTCCCCCATGTCCTCGCCGCGCCGGATGGTGGTGCCCACCAGCGGCTGCGTCTGCCGGACCATCCGCCCGGCCTCGTCCGGGGCGAAGTAGCCCTCGGCGCTGAGCGTATACCGCCGGGCGTTCTCGCAATAGTTGAACCGCAGGGTCCGCCATTCGAGGTCAGGGGTGACCTTCACGATCGAGACGGAGAACCGACCCGCGTCGCCCGTGGCGTCCCGGATGGTCGGAGGGGCGAACCCGGCCAGCGCTTCGGCCTCCGCCGCGGTCTCCACCCAGCGGTAATCCGCCGCGTCGAGATCCGACCCCGCAGGTTCGGTGGGGGTGGGGGGCTCCTCGACGAAGATGACCGCGAGCCAGTCGCCGAGACGCCCCTGCCAGAGCACGTTGGCGCCTTTGATGACCAGGTCCACGGCGGCCGCCCGCACCGGCGGGTACAGAAGGCTCAGCAGGGCCGCCGCGGCCAGCGCAGCGGCGGCGGTCCCGATCCGCGCCCGGCGGATCCTGCGTCGCGCCGGGACGGGAGCGGCGTCCAGCGCCGCGGCGATCTGCGCCCACCGGTCCGAGGGCCCGTACCCGGCGAGCCCCCGGGCGAATCCCTCTCGGATCATCTGCTCCAGATCAGCCATCGGGCGTCATCTCCTTTCCGCTCATCTCGTCGGTTGCATTCAGATGCCGCCGCACCGCCTGCCGCGCGGCGTGCAGCCGCGACTTCACCGTGCCCACGGGGAGCCCGAGGATCTCCGCGATCTCCGGTTCGGTGAACCCGTGGAAGTACCGGAGCAGCAGCACTTCGCGGTGGGCTCGGGTGAGCCGTTGCAGGACCGGCCACAGGTCCACCCTGGCCTCCGATGCGGCGTATCTGGGTTCAAGGGTTCCGTGCCGGTCCCGCGCCGGCAGCGGCAGGAAGCGCCGGCTGCGAAGGGCGTTGCGGGACAGGTTGATGACGATGCGGGCGATCCAGGGCGCAAACGGCCGGTCGGGGTCGCAGCGGCCGATCTCGCGGAAGGCCCGGATAAACGCCTCCTGAACCACGTCATCCGCCAGGTGGGGGTCCTGGAGGACGACGAGCGCCGTCTGGTACGCCTGCAGCCGATAGGTGTTGTACAGCGATGCCATTGCCTCCCGGTCCCCGCGTTGCGCGGACAGAATCCGTTCCCGGTCGGTCACCCAATCCCCCCTGTTGTGGCTGTTCAACAGACATACACGCTACCCGTTCAGAAGGTTCGGTGCAGGGGGAAGGGCGGACCTGCTGACGGGACGTGTCGCAAGCCGGCCCACCGGCCGGGGCCGCTGCGGTCTGAAATGCAAGAAGGCAGCCTGCCCATCAGGCTGCCCTACAGGGTGCGGGAACGGGTGCCGGCCCGCAGCAACGGCCGGGCGCGGCGGACCGGGCCAGATGCCCGGGAACGTCGGATCTGCCCGGGTCCTAGTGGGCAAGACGCATCAGCATCACCAGCACGACGACAACAACGATCACGGTCCAGAACGTCAGGGTCCCTTTCGCCGGCTCCCGGCGGTGGGGCTGATCCGCAGCGGCGGCTTCGGTCTGCAGCCTGGCCGCGGTGGCGATGTCGAAGTCTCCATTCCCGCCGCGTGGGTCCGTCGCCGACACCCACCGCGGTCCGGTCCACACCTCGAAGGCCATGCCGTGCGCAGCGGCATAGTCGGCCGCGGCCTTGAACATCGCCTGCTCCGCCGGATCCGGAACCGTCTGGCCCGGCTTCACCACAACCAGAACCTTCCGCCCGTCGGCGTATTGCACCAGAACGTCCGGCGTGAAGTGGTGGGCCTTCGGACCGACATGGAAGGCGATGCGCATCGGCCGGACCGCGAACGAGAGGACGGCAGGGTTTCGGGCCAGCGCCCGGAACAGCCGCTCCTCCAGCGGGGATCGGCAGGTGCCCGCACCCCCCGGAATCTTCTGCGAGCGAAACTCGTACGGGTAGACCTTCCCGTGGCCCGTCCATCCGCCCGGAACCTGTTGGATACCGCTGGTTGGGTGCACAGGCGTTCAACCCCATGTCTGCACATGTCAAGCGCGGTGTTGCACCCGACAGGGCCGGATGACACACCGCGCCCGCGCCGTCTGTCCACAAGTCCATTTACGCACAGCGGCGCCCGAGGCACAAGGGCGAGTTGTCCGCCAGGGCGCGACCGGGATCACGCGGAGGGCAGGACCTCGACCACGATGTCGCCCAGGTGGTTTCCGTCCACCCGCACCTCCAGCCGCCAGAGCCCGGGGGTGGGCAGGGACATCATGGAAGGCGTGTGCGCGACGGCGCCGTTGTGTTCCCCGCCCAGCGTGGTGGTCAGCACGGGAACCCTCTGGCCCCGCCGGTTCACCCCCGTGACCTCCAGGGTCTTGTACAGGAAGTCTTCCTGGTTCCCCCAGAAGTGCCACATGTACTTGTCGGTCTTGCCGGCCACGAAGGGAGAGTCGATGAAGCCGAACTGCCCCTCATGGCCCCGCATGGTGTAGGAGAACGCCGTTCCGTCTGCGGCGACGGCCGGCACCTCGAACGTGCCGGTCGTCTCCCATGCGCCTGCGGTCTGTACACGGGTGGATCTGGGGTAGAGGAGGGCCAGCATGAGGATCAGAAGCCCCGACCAGATCGCCGGGCGCAGCCCGCGCACCGAGATCATGCACCAGCACCTCCCAGACAGAAGAAGCCGTCGAGGCGACGAGAAGTACTGCTTCTCTGCTTCGACGGCTTCCGCGTTCGCTCAGATCAACCCCATTTGCCGGGCCTTCTTCAGCCGTTCGCTCATCCGGTCCGGGGTCCAGGGCGGATCCCAGACGAACCGCACGTCGACCTGGTTCACGCCCGGGATGGACTTCAGCGCGGCCTCCACCTGCATCTGGATCAGGGGCCCGATCGGGCAGCCCGGATACGTCAGCGTCATGTCGATGCCGACGTTGTTGTCCTCGGTGATCTCCACGTCGTAAACGAGCCCCAGGTCTACGATGTTGACCCGCAGCTCGGGGTCGTTTACCCGCTCGAGCACCTTCAGGACCTGCTCCTTGGTGATCTCCGCCAACGGTGCTCACACCTCCACCAGAATATCGTTCCCCTGCACGACCACCGGATAGGTTGTCACCGGGGTGACCGCCGGGAGGGTGAGCGCCTTCCCGGTGCGGATGTCGAACCGGGCCCCGTGCAGCGGGCAGGCCACCTGGTCGCCCATCAGCTGGCCCTCGCAGAGCGAGGCCTCCGCGTGGGTGCAGGTGTCGTCGATGGCGTAGAACCCGTCCTCCAGGTGGAAGAGGGCGATGGGATGGCGCTTCACCAGCACCCGCTTGCGCCCGCCGGGGGGAATTTCGCCGAGCTCTGCGACCTTGACCAGCGCCATGACGATGCGACCTCCTTAGCCGACCGAGCCCTCCATCTCCATCTCGATGAGCCGGTTCAGCTCGACCGCGTACTCCATGGGCAGCTCCTTGGCGAAGGGCTCGATGAAGCCCATCACGATCATCGCCAGGGCCTGCTCCTCGGAGAGGCCGCGGCTCATCAGGTAGAAGAGCTGCTCCTCGGAGACCTTCGAGACGGTGGCCTCGTGCTCGATGGTGACGTTGGAGTTCTTGATGTCCATATACGGGATGGTGTGGGACTCGGAGCCGTCGTCGAAGATCAGCGCGTCGCACTCCACCTTGACCTTGGCCCGCTCGGCCTGCGGCTCCACCAGGATGTGGCCGCGGTAGGTGGCGTTGCCGCCCTCCCGGGAGATGGACTTGGAGGTGATGCGGGAGGAGGTGTCGGGGGCGAAGTGATAGATCTTCGCGCCGGCGTCCTGGATCATGCCCTTCGAGGCGACGGCGATGGAGATGACATCGCCCCGGGCCCCGGGGCCCATCAGGTAGATGGCCGGGTACTTCATCGTCACCTTGGAGCCGATGTTGCCGTCGACCCACTCCATGACCGCGTCGTCGTACGCCACGGCCCGCTTGGTCACCAGGTTGTAGACGTTGGTGGACCAGTTCTGGATCGTGGTGTAGCGGCAGCGGCCGCCCTTCTTCACGATGATCTCCACGACGGCCGCGTGCAGCGAGTCGGTGGAGTAGATGGGGGCGGTGCAGCCCTCGACGTAGTGGACGTTGGCCCCTTCGTCGACGATGATCAGGGTCCGCTCGAACTGGCCCATGTTCTCCGTGTTGATGCGGAAGTAGGCCTGCAGCGGAATCTCCACCGTGACCCCGGGCGGCACGTAGATGAAGGAGCCGCCCGACCAGACCGCGGTGTTCAGCGCCGCGAACTTGTTGTCGGTCATCGGCACGACGGTGCCGAAGTACTCCTTCACGATGTGCGGGTACTCCCGCACCGCGGTGTCCATGTCGCAGAACAGGACGCCCTGCGCCTCCAGGTCCTTGCGGATGTTGTGGTAGACGACCTCGGACTCGTACTGCGCCGACACGCCGGCCAGGAACTTCCGCTCGGCCTCGGGGATGCCCAGCCGGTCGAAGGTCCGCTTGATGTCCTCCGGCACCTCGTCCCAGGAGCGGCCCTGCCGCTCGGTGGCGCGGACGAAGTAGTGGATGTTCTGGAAGTCGATGGCCGAGAGATCCACGCCCCAGGTGGGGAGCGGCTTGGCGTGGAAGACCTCGAAGGCCTTCAGCCGGATCTCCCGCATCCACTCGGGCTCGTTCTTGAACCGGGAGATCGACTCGACGATCTCGCGGGTCAGCCCCTTGTCGGACTTGAAGACGTAATTCTCCGGGTCGCGGAACCCGTATTTATACTCACCGACGATGTCGCGCGGCTGGCTAACCATTCGCGTCCCCTCCTTCGTACTCCCTGATGCCCTCTTCCAGGCAGTGCCAGGCGAGGGTGGCGCACTTGATGCGCACGGGGAACTTGCTGACGCCCGAGAGCGCCTGAATCTCGCCGAGGGCCTTGTAGTTGCCCTGCTCGCCCTGAATCATCCTGTAGAAGCTCTGCATCAGCTCCTGGGCCTCCGCCAGCGTCTTCCCCTTGAGGGCGACCGACATCATGGAGGCGCTGGCCATCGAGATGGAGCAGCCGCGCCCGTTCCACTTGACGTCGTCGATCCGGCCGTCCTCTCCCAGGCTGACCTGAACCTCGATATCGTCGCCGCAGGTGGGGTTGTGCAGGTGCTTCTTCAGCACCGCACGCTCCACCGCGCCCTTGTTGCGGGGCTTCTTGTAATGATCGAGGATGACCTGCTGGTACAGAGCGCTCAGGTTCACCGGATGCCGAGCTTCGTTGTTCATGCTCCGAAAAACTCCTTTGCGTGGAGGATCGACTCGACCAGGCGGTCGACCTCCGCCTGCGTATTGTAGATATAAAAGCTCGCCCGGTTGGTGGCCGGCACGTCCAGGATCTCCATCAGCGGCTGGGCGCAGTGGTGCCCCACCCGGATGGCGACGCCTTCGGCGTTGAGCACGGCCGACAGGTCGTGGGGGTGGATGCCTGCCACTTCGAAGCTGATCAGCCCCGCCCGGGGCTGCCGGGGACCGAAGAGCCGCATGCCGTCGATCGCGGAGAGCCGTTCCCAGGCGTACTCCGTGAGCGCCTTCTCGTGGGCGTACACGTTCTCCATGCCCAGGTCGGCCAGGTAGTCGACGGCGGCCCCGAAGGCGATGAAGTCTGCGATGTTCGGGGTGCCGGCCTCGAACTTGGCCGGGGGCTGGGCCCACTTGGCGCCGGTGAGGTGGGCCTCGGAGATCATCGAGCCGCCGAAGTAGGTGGGCTCCATCTCCTCCAGGAGCTCCATCTTGCCCCAGAGGAAGCCGGTGCCGGTGGGCGCGAGCATCTTATGCCCGGCCACGGCGATCCAGTCCGCATCCCAGTCTACCACGTTGACCGGCATGTGCGGAACCACCTGCACGGCGTCCACCGCGACCCTGGCCCCCACCGCGTGCGCCTTGGCCACCATCTCCTTCACCGGGTTGAGGGTGCCCAGCACGTTGGAGGCGCCGGAGAAGGCCACGAAGCGCACGTTCCCCTCGCTCAGCAGCCGGTCGTAGTGCTCCTGGTTCAGGGTGCCGTCGGGCAGCAGCTCAATGTACTTGATCTGCGCGCCCGTCGCCTGCGCGGCCTGCTGCCACGGCAGGAGGTTGGAGTGGTGCTCCATGCCCGAGGTGACGATCACGTCGCCCGGGCGCAGCCGGTGGCGCAGCCAGCCGTAGGCGATCATGTTCAGGGCCTCGGTGCCGTTTCGGGTAAAGACCACCTGGTTGGGCGAGGGGGAGCCGATGAAGCGGGCGATCTTCGCCCGGGCCTCTTCGTAGGCCTCCGTGGCCCGCTCGGCCAGGGTGTGGATGCCGCGGTGGACGTTGGCGTTGTAGCCCTCATAGTATTCGACAAGCGCCTGGATCACCTGACGCGGCTTCTGCGTGGTGGCTGCGTTGTCCAGGTAAACCAGGGGATGACCGTTCATCTCCTGGTGAAGGATCGGAAAGTCCTGCCGGATACGGGCCACATCCAGGGCCAACTAGCTCACCTTCTCTCCCATGAGGCGAATCATCTCGTCACGCAGTTCCTGAACCGGAATCTGCTCCAGCACGGGCGACAGGAAGGCCAGGACCAGCATCCGGACGGCCTCCTGCCGGGTGAGGCCGCGGGCCATCAGGTAGAACAGCTGCTCCTCATCCAGCTGGCCCACCGTGGCCGCGTGGCCGGCGCCCTCGACCTCGTGCTCGTTGATGATGAGGGCCGGGATCGAGTCGGCCCGGGCCGTCTCCGACAGCACCAGCGCCTGTTGCCGCTGGAAGGTCTGGGCGTGCTTGGCGGCCGGGTTGATCTGGCCGTTGCCACGGAAGACGGTGTGGGCGTGGCCGGAGAGCACCCCGCGGCCCAGGATGTCGGAGCGGCTGTAGGAGCCGTTGTGCACCTGGGAGGCGACGATGTCCTGGTGCTGCCGGCCGGTGGCGCCGAAGACCACCTTCAGGTTGGACTGGGAGCCTTCGCCGGAGACGTCATTGACGATCTCGGAACGCACCAGGGCGCCGCCGAACTCGCCGCCCGCCCAGTCCAGGGTGGCGTCCCGCCCCGTCAGGCCGCGGCGGAAGGTGAACGCCCAGGCGTCCTGGGAGTGGTTCTGCAGGTAGCCGTACCGCACCCGGGCCCCCTGCAGCGGGAAGACCTCCACCACGTGGACGCTGAGGTAGTCGCCGGTGCCCTCGTACCGCTCCAGCAGCGTGACCTCGGCGTTGTCCTCGGCGATGACCAGCGTGTGCAGGTACTGGGCCTCGCCGTCCTGCGCCTCGAACACCACCTCCAGCGGCTCCTCCACCACGACGCCCCGGGGCACATACAGCAGCACCCCGCCGTTCAGGTGGGCCGCCTGGGCGGCGGTCAGCAGGTTCTGGTCCATCGGGAAAAGCCGGCCCAGATAGCGCTGAACCAGCTCGGCGTGCTCGGCCGCGGCGTCCAGCAGGTTGGCGAAGACCACGCCTTCGGGCACGCTGCCCTTCAGGGTCACCCGGGCGGCGGTCGGCCGGTACTGGAGGACGTCCAGTCCCTCCAGGGAGGTGCGCCGCCAGGCCTCGTCCGTCTTCGCCGGGAGCGAGAGCGTCTCGGTCAGGGTCTGGGCGGCCTTGCGCCGCTCCTCCAGGAAGCGGGGTTCGGTGACCGTGGGCATCGGCTACTTCACCCCCGCCTCGGCTGCCTCGTCCGCGAGGCCGAGCTCAGCCTTGATCCAGTCGTAGCCCTTCTTCTCGATCTCCAGCGCCAGCTCGGGGCCGCCGGTCTTCACGATCCGGCCGTCCATCAGCACGTGCACCACGTCCGGCTTGATGTGATCGAGGATCCGGTGGTAGTGGGTGATGACGATGGCGCCGAAGTTCGGGCCGCGCAGGGAGTTGACCGCCTTGGCCACCACCTTCAGCGCGTCGATGTCGAGGCCGGAGTCGGTCTCGTCGAGGATGGCGATCTTGGGCTCCAGCAGGAGCATCTGCAGCATCTCGTTCCGCTTCTTCTCGCCGCCCGAGAAGCCCTCGTTCAGGTAGCGGCCGGCGAAGGACTCGTCCATCTCCAGGAGTTCCATCTTCTCGGCCAGCTTCTCCTGGAAGTCCCAGACCGAGATCTCCTCGCCCCGCACGGCGTTGACCGCCTGGTGCAGGAAGTTGGCCACCGTCACGCCCGAGACCTCGAACGGGTACTGGAAAGCGAGGAAGAGGCCGGCCTTGGCCCGGTCGCTGACCTCCATCTCGAGCACGTTCTGATCGCCGAGCATCACCGTGCCCTCGGTGACCTCGTAGCGGGGATGGCCCATCAGCGCGAAGCCGAGGGTCGTCTTGCCGGCGCCGTTCGGGCCCATGATCGCGTGGATCTCGCCCGGCTTCACCTCGAGGTCGACGCCCTTCAGAATCTCCTTGTCATCGATGCTCACATGCAGGTTCCGCACGGTAAGCGGGACGCCAGTGGTCACGATCGCACTACTCCTTTCACACGTTCGACGAACTTGACTCATAGTGTTTGGATACGACGGCCGAGCGGCGTGCAACCGGCCCCCCGGCGCTTCCGGTTCCAGCATTCCCTGGAACCGAATACTGGCCGCAACCGATACACTTGTTTTACACTGTGGATACAGTGTAAAATGGGCGCGAGCCAGATTGTGGCCGGTTTCGGTTCACGCCTCATTGTATGGACCCGATTTACACTGTGTCAATAGTGTTATCAGGCCCTTTCCGAGATTTTCAACCAAACTGTGTCGTAAGTATAGACGTGCCTCATCGCCCGGGCGTGACGGACGCCCCGGGCAGCCCGGATGGGGGAGGGGAGAACTTGGAACGGGATCCGCAGAAGATCAGTGCGGTTCTTGCCGATCCAACCCGGTACAGCATCTATCAGTATGTGCTGGTGGCGCCCGACCCGGTGTCTGCGGCTGAGGTGGCCCGGCGGTTCGACCTTCATCCCAACGTCGCGCGCATGCACCTGAACCGGCTGACGGAGGTGGGGTTGCTCCGGCAGCGGACCGAGAAGACCGGCAGGGGTGGGCGGCCCAGTTACGTATACGAGCCATCCGGCAGCGCGGTGTCGCTGACGACGGTGCCGCCCCGCGACTTCCAGCTGCTGGCCGACCTGCTGGTGCAGTCGCTGGCCCTGCTCGGTGAGGGCGGAAAGGAGGCCGTGGAGCAGATCGGCCACTCCTTCGGGCGGCGGCTGGGACAGGAGGCCCTCTCCAAGCTGGCGCCGTCGCTGAACGCGGCCAACGGCGCCACGGGGCCGCAGGCGCTGCTGGAGGCGTGCGCGATGGCGCTCAGCCGGCTCGGCGTCTCGGCCCGGGTGATCAAGGGGCCCGGCGACCGGCCCAGCCTCGTGCTGAAGTCGTGCGGCTTCCACGAGGTGGCCTCCGCCCATCCCGAGCAGGTGTGCCACCTCTGCAAGGCCATGGTGGAGGGCGTGGCCCAGACCTGCGCCGAGGTCCCGCCCGCCGTGACCCAGGCCGGCACCGTACCCCGGGGGGATCTGGAGTGCGTCTATGAGGTAGACGGGCTGATCCGCCTGGAGTAGCGCTCACGGCCGAGCGCCCGCAGGCCGGCGTGGGAGCCGACCTGCGGGCGACGGCGCGCACAGGGGGGAGGAGCGGGTGAGGAGACGGTTGGACGGGCGGCGGCTGCCGGGCGCGCTCGCGGCGCTGCTGGTCACGCTGATCCTGCTGGCGCCGGCGCGGCCCGCCCTGGCCCACGCCGTGGACCTCTTCGGTTACGTGTCGGTGGACGAGCAGGGCACCGTGACCGCCCGGCTGGTCGACGTGTACGGCGGACTCGTGGAAGGGCAGCGGGTGGAGCTGTACGCCAGGCCCCAGGGGGGGCGAGCGGGCCCGCCGGTGGTGATGGAGGAGCTGGAGCCCGGCACCTACCGGGGGCGGGCGGTGCCGAACCGGGCCGGGCCGTATGAGGTCGTCATCGACCTGCCGCTGGCGGGCGACCTGCACCGGATCACGCTGCCGGTGGAGCCCGGCGTGCCGGTGGCGGAACGGTATGTTATTATGGAACAGATCGAGCCGCTCCTGACCTGGACCCGGGTGCTGTTCGCCGCGGCGGCGGTGGTGCTGGCGGTGGGTTCGGTGATCGCGTGGCGCCGCCGGCCCGGCGGTCCGGAACCGGAGGCGGCAGGAGGTGGGGTGAAGGAGTGAGGCGGTGGGGTCTTGCCGCCCTGCCGGCGGCCGCGCTGGCCGCGGCGGTGGCGCTGGCGGGCTGCGGCGGGAAGCAGAGCGCGGAGCCGAAGCTGGCGGTGACCGCGTCGCAGGAGGACGGTGCGCTGGTGGTGCGCATCAGCACGGAGAACTGGCAGCCGGGCAAGGACGGCCACGTCCACATCTACCTGAACGACGGCCCGGAGGCGATGATCTACGGCTACACGTACCGCGTGCCCGGCATCGAACCCGGCCGGTACAAGATCCACGTCGAACTGGCCAACCCGCGGCACGAGCACATCGGCGTCTCCGAGACGATCTACTTTGACGTGCAGCCGTGATGGACAGGCCCGCAGCCCCCTGAACGGGGGCTGCGGGCCTGTTGCCGCGTCGTCCGCCACGATCCTCTCACAGGTGAACACGCGGGCGGCGCCGAACGTCCAATCTACGGTGACCTGCGCGGACCCAGTCGGGAGGAGGGACGGCCGGTGCGAGGATCCGGCGGATTCGCGAGGGGGCTGGCCAGATGGCTGGTCAGGCTGCTGGCGGTCGGGACGGCCGCGGTGCTGGCCATCAACGCCCTGGTCTACTTCCCCGGGCGCAGCCGCATCATCACGGCCGACGCCGCCCGGCCGGCCCAGGTGGCCCTGGTGCTGGGGGCGGGCGTCTACGCCGACGGCCGTCCCACCCCGATGCTGCGGGACCGGCTGGAGACGGCGCTGGCCCTCTACGAGGCCGGCAAGGCGCGGAAGCTGCTGCTCTCCGGCGATCACAGCCGGCCCGACTACGACGAAGTCAACGCCATGCGACGGTACCTGCAGGAGCGCGGGGTTCCCCCCGAGGATCTGTTCCTGGATCACGCCGGGTTCGACACCTATGACTCCATGTACCGCGCCGCGGCGATCTTCCAGGTGGACGACGTCATCGTCGTGACCCAGGGCTTTCACCTCCCGCGGGCGCTGTGGATCGCGGCGCGCCTCGGGCTGGACGCGCAGGGGGTGGCGGCGGATCAGCGGCGCTACGGCGTGGAGCAGTACTACGCCGCCCGGGAGTTCGCCGCCCGGGTGAAGGCTTTCGCAGAGGTGGCCGTCCGCCGCCGACCGGCTTTCCTCGGCCCCGTGATTCCCATCACCGGGGACGGCCGGGCCACCCACGACGAGCCGTGACGGGGCGGCGTAAGGACGCGCACGGAGGAGGCAGGGCGAAATGGCGGACCTGCGTCTGGAACGGGTGCTCTGGCGACATGGCTGCCAGGTGATCGGCGTGGATGAGGCCGGGCGCGGCCCGCTGGCCGGGCCCGTGGTCGCCGCGGCCTGCATCCTGCCCCCGGACGCGGCGCTGCCCGGGGTGGACGACTCCAAGCGGATGACCGAGAAACGGCGGGAGGCGGCCTTCGCCGCGATCCAGGCGGTTGCGGTGGGCTGGGGGATCGGTATCGTGGACGCGGCCCGCATCGATGAGATCAACATCCTCCAGGCGACCTTCGAGGCGATGGCCCAGGCGGTGGAAGGGGCCCGGGCCATGGCGGCGGCGCGGCCGGGGCGCACGGCGGAGGCCGCACTCCTGGTGGACGGCAACCGGCCCCTGCCCCTGTGGCCCGGCTGGCAGCGGACGGTGGTGGGCGGGGATCACAAGTCGCTTTCCATCGCCGCCGCGTCGATCCTGGCCAAGGTGACCCGTGACCGCATGATGATCGAGTACGACGCGCACTACCCGGAGTACGGCTTTGCCCGCAACAAGGGCTACGGCTCCCGGGAGCACTGGGACGCCCTGGAGCGGTACGGGCCGTGCCCGCTGCACCGGCGGACCTTCATCGGCCCGCGGCAGATCCGGTTCTTCTGATTCGGAGGGGTGGCCATGCCGTACGAGCTGCGCGACCTGGCGCCGGCTCTGGAGTACGCCGGACGCCATCCGGAGGCGGGTTTTGCTCTGCTCCGGTCGCTCCAGTCGGGACTGCGACCGGGTCTGGCCGCGATCGTGGACGACCCGGAGCGGGTGACCGCGGTCATGCTGGTCCACCGGCCCGACTGGCGGAAGCGGGATCCGCTCCCCACCCACATCCAGCTGGACGCCGAGACCGCCGGGGCCGCCCTGCGGCTGCTGGCGTGGGTCCCGCCGGGGGCGGAGGTCCGGCTCACCACGTACCGGCCGTGGCTGCACGAGCTGGCCCTGGGCGTGCTCGAGGGCGCACGGACGGTTCAGCACGTGCTCTGCGTGGCCGACGCGCAGCGGTTCCGGCCCGATCCCGGCACGGACCTGGCCGTGGAGATCGGGGCCGATCAGGTCGCACAGGCAGGCCACGACGGCGCGGTCGGGCCGGAGGAGGGGGACCGGCTGTTCGGCGTGGTGCGGGAAGGCCGGCTGCTCGCCTGCGCTGCCCTGGGCCCGCCCGAGAACGGATACGCGCCGGTGCGGTGCCTGTTCCCGGCATCGCCGGAAGGGCGGCAGGGCTGCGGTGCCGCCGCGCTCTCCGCCGCCGTGCAGGCCGCGCTCCAGGCAGGTCACAGGGTGCTGTGCAGGCTGCCCGCGTCGGAGCTTCCGCTGCTGCACCTGGCCGCCCGGCTGGGGCTCTCGCCGGTCTGTCGGGAGTGGAGCGCGGAGGGGCGGGTCAGGCGGTGAACGATGAACGGCGCATTCCGGGCGGAATGCGCCGTTTGGGTTTTCTTGTGGATTCACCAGTCCTCCGTGTGCCCGGTGAGCAACTGCTCCCGCCGGCGCCGGATTTCCTCCAGCGCCTCATGGACGCGGCGCTCCTCGCCGTCCAGCCACTCCAGCAAGCGGTCCACCTGCCGCCGGGCTTCCTCGACCCTGCGCCGGGCCTCGCCGATCTTGCTCTGCACCATCCAGTCCACGAAGAAGTTGTCGAAGAAGTAGTCCGCGAAGCGGGTGAAGCCGTCCAGGTCCACCGACGGCAGGTTCACCACCGCGCCCACGTCCGCCAGCTCCCGCCGGAACACGTCCAGGTCGTGACGGACCATCTGCAGCTCGGCCTCGGCCGCGTCGATGCGGGAGTGCTTCACCATGGTGGAGAACCAGCCGCCGCCGAACATGTCCCAGGCGCCCCAGCCCTCGGCGGACTGAAGCTGCTCGAGCACCCGCCCGAGGCCGGACCGGGCCGCGGTGCCGGCCGCCCGCGCCTCGGCGATCTCCCGGGCGCGGCCTCTGGCCTGCGCCTCCTCCGCCTCCAGCGCCAGCAGCCGGTCGGCGGCGGGACCCTGCGCCTGCCGAATCCGGCGCTCCTTCTCGGCCAGCAGGGAGCGATACTCCTCCTCTGCGCCGCTCAGTTCCGCCACCTCCGCGCGAATGGCTTCCAGGTCTGCCCGGAGCTGCTCGGCCCACCGGCGCGCCTCCTCGTAGCGGACCAGCGCCTCCGCGGCCTCCCGCCGCTCCCGATCCAGCCGCTCGGTCCGGTCGGTGAAGAGCGTCGCCAGCAGGGAGCCGAGGGAACCCGATTCCAGCTGCTCCACGTCCCGCTGCTCCTTCTCCAGTTGCCGCTTCAGTTCCCGGACCCTGGCTGCCGCGCTGCGGTACTCCTCTTCCACCCGGGCGGCCTGCCGCTCCAGCTTCTCCTTCCGGGCCTGGCGCTCGGCTGCTGCCGCCAGCCGCCTGTTCAGTTCGTCCATGTGGCCCCTTCCCTCCTGTCGCCATAAAGATGATGCCACAGCGGCAAATGGTTCGCCAGGAGTCGGCGCCAGGGCGTGGAATTCTTACGGCGGAGGCGGGCGCCAGGGGGGCCCGCTTCGTCGGGAGGTGGAGGAGACGCTGAGGTTCTGTGCTGCCTGCGGCGGACGGCTGGAGCTGCGATTCGTGGCGGAAGAGGGCAAGGAGCGGCTGGTCTGCCGCGCCTGCGGCCGCATTACGTACCTGGATCCCAAGATCTCGGCCTGTACCGTGCCGGTGCTGGACGGCCGGATCCTGCTCGCGCGGCGGGGGATCGAGCCCGCCCGGGGCCGCTGGGTTTTCCCGGGCGGCTACATGGAACGGGGCGAGACCGTCCCGCAGGCCGCGGAGCGGGAGACCTTCGAGGAGGTGGGCCTGCGGGTGCGGGCCACGCGCCCGGTCGGCATCTATTCCTACCCCGACTCGGTGGTCGTGGTGATCGTCTACCACTGCGAGGTGCTGGGCGGCGAGCCGGCCCCCAACAGCGAGACGCTGGAGGTGCGGCTCTTTTCGCCCGATGAGATCCCCTGGGACGAGCTGGCCTTCCCCAGCACGCGCGACGCCCTGCGGGACTTCTTGGCCCAGTGGGGCCGGCAGGCGTAGGTCGGCTCAGCGGCGCGCGGCCGCGGGCAGCTCGCCCACCCGGACCGGCACCTGGAGGAGCCGACCGCCCCGCAGCACGGTGAAGGGGACGGTCGCGCCCACCGGCGTCCTCCGGATCTGCCGGCGCAGGGCCTGCACCGACGGGGTGGGGGCGCCGTCCACCGCGATGACCATGTCCCACTCACCGAGCCCGGCCAGGTGGGCGGGGCCGCCGGGCTCCACGCCCGCCACCAGCACGCCGCGCCCGGGCAGGTCCAGGGCGCGGGCGACCACCGGATCGATGACCTCGGTCGCGCCGGCGAGGCCCACGTAGGGGTGCTCGGCGCGGCCCGTCCTGCGGAACTGCTCCACCACGTGCAGCACCTGCCACGCCGGGATGGCGAAGCCGATGTTCTGGCCCGGCGCCAGCACCAGCGTGGGGATGCCCACCAGCCGCCCGTCCAGGTCGACCAGAGCGCCCCCGCTGTTGCCCGGGTTGATGGCCGCGTCGGTCTGGATCAGCCCGTCGAGCCCGCCCACGATGCGGTCCACTGCGCTGACGACGCCGGTGGTCACGGTCCAGCCGAAGCCGAAGGGGTTGCCGATGGCCACCACCTGCCTGCCGGGTACGACCGACTCCTCGGGGGCCGGCTCGATCCGGGCGTTGACCGGCGATACCGTCTCCACCAGCGCCAGGTCGTAGAGACGGTCCGCCGCGACGACCCGGCCCGGACGGGTGACCCCGTCGGCGAAGGTGATCGCCGGCGAGGGCGAATCGCCCACCACGTGGGCGTTGGTGATCACGCTGTGCGGGTCCAGCAGGACACCGGACCCCTGGCTCCGGCCCGCCCGCACCTGGACGACGCCGGGCCCGACCTGCGAGGCGACCCTGGCAAACGGCTCCCGCTCCCCAACCATCTGGAACACCTCTCTTGACCTTGTTTAACCTTTTGACATTCATTGACCATAGAGAGGTACGGCACTTCTGCGCGCAAAGGCGCTGCCCCCCGGGATAGGGGCAGCGCCTTCAGGATTTGATGGACCGGGCCGCGATCAGACGGCCCAGCCACAGGTCCAGGTACCGGGCCGCGACCCGGCGGTGGATCGCAGCCTGCGTGCGTTCATAGATCCAGTGTCGGACGTCGCTTCCGCCCGCACCCGCCAGGGCGGCGTAGTAGCCCTCTACGGCCATGACCAGCCGGTCGGCGTGCATCTCGAAGCGCAGCTCGCCCCGGCCCCGCATGGGCCGCTGCACCAGCACCCCTGCGGCGATGGGGAAGCGGATGGAGGCCATGCCCGGCGCCTCCCGGACCTCGGGCGGCCGGAAGGAGAGGAGGGTGATCCCGCACAGCCGGACCGCGGCGGTGCCGCGCTCCCCGAAGCGCACCCGGAGGAGCGGGCGGGCCAGCCGGTCCAGGAAGGCGAAGTAGGCGAAACCGGCCTCCTGCACCTGGTGCCGGTCGGGGACGAACCGGACGCCGGGCACCGCCAGGGTCTGCACCGAGCGGACCTGGCCGGTGGCGAACACCGTCGTCTCGTCCGTGAGCATGCTCATCTCGCCTGGGCGGTGGCCCTGAAGATCAGGCCTGGGTTCTGCTCGACGACGTAGCGCATCGTCCACTCGTTGCGGAAGAGCAGCACGTTCCGCCCGTCCCGGTCGGTGACGGCCATGTGGTCGGTTCCCCAGAAGCGGCGGGGCTGGTATCCCTCGCCCTCCACCCAGCGGGCGACCTCGTAGGGCAGCCGGTCCAGGATCACCTCGACGCCGTACTCGTGCCGCATCCGGTGCTGGAAGACCTCGAACTGCAGCTCGCCCACCGCGCCGAGGATGGGGTCGGGGTGGCCGGGCTGGGTGGCGTAGAAGACCTGGATGGCGCCCTCCTCCGTCAGCTCCTCCAGCCCCTTGCGGAAGTGCTTGGACTTCATCGCGTCCTTGAAGCGGACCCGGGCAAAGTGCTCGGGCGAGAAGGAGGGGATGCCCTCAAAGGCGACCGGCTCGCCGGTGCAGAGCGTGTCGCCGATGCGGAAGATGCCGGGGTCGAAGACGCCGATGATGTCGCCGGCGTAGGCCTCCTCGACGATCTGCCGGTCCTGGGCCATGAACTGCTGGGGCTGGGAGAGCCGCACCTTCTTGCCCAGCCGGACGTGCTGGACGTCCATCCCCCGCTCGAACCGGCCCGAGACGATCCGCATGAAGGCGATCCGGTCCCGGTGGGCCGGGTTCATGTTGGCCTGGATCTTGAACACGAACGCCGAGAACCGGGGCTCCTCCGGGTCCACCAGCCGGTCGCCCGCGAGGCGCGGCGCCGGGGCGGGGGCCAGCTTCAGGAAGTACTCCAGGAAGGACTGCACTCCGAAATTGGTGAGCGCGGAGCCCCAGAAGAGGGGGGAGAGGTCGCCCCGCCGGAACCGGTCGAAGTCCCAGGGGTCGCCGGCGACGTCCAGCAACTCGATCTCCTCCACGAGCCTGCGGTGCAGGTCCTCGCCGAGGACGGCCGACAGCGCCGGGTCGTCGACGCCCGTGGTCTCCACCCGCGCCTTGGTCTGGCCGTGGTCCCGGTTGTCGAAGAGCTCCACATGTCCCTTCTGCCGATCGTAGACCCCCTTGAAGGTGGAGCCCATGCCCACCGGCCAGTTCATGGGGCAGGTGCGCATCCCCAGCACGTCTTCGATCTCCTGCATGAGGGCGAAGGGGTCCTTGCCCTCCCGGTCCAGCTTGTTGACGAAGGTGAAGATGGGGATGCCCCGCATCCGGCAGACCTGGAAGAGCTTGATGGTCTGCGGCTCGACGCCCTTGGCGGCGTCGATGAGCATGACCGCGGAGTCCGCGGCCTCCAGGGTGCGGTAGGTGTCCTCGGAGAAGTCCTGGTGGCCCGGCGTGTCGAGGATGTTGACCATGCACCCGCCGTACTCGAACTGCATGACCGAGGTGGTCACCGAGATCCCGCGCTGCTTCTCGATCTCCATCCAGTCCGACGTCGCCGCCCGGGCGGCCTTGCGCCCCTTCACCGCGCCCGCCAGCCGGATCGCCCCGCCGTAGAGCAGGAGCTTTTCGGTGAGGGTCGTCTTGCCCGCGTCGGGATGGGAGATGATGGCGAAGGTCCGCCGGCGGCGGATCTGGTCTGCCAGGGAGTCCATGGTGGTGGCCAGCATGCGTGGTGATCCGCCCTTTCGAACAGCAAACTGCCGTGCGCAGGAGTGCGGCACGGCGGTGGTCTACAATGCAACTTACTTATTCTACGGTGACGGGAGAAGAGCGTCAAGGTCTGCGGGGCGCCGGGGCCTGTCAAGCCAAAGTGGGTACGTCTCACTTCCAAAAGTGTTCTGTATAAATCTGGTTCTTGAACGGACGCTGACTACCGTTCTCGTTTTTTACCTGGTCACCAGACCCGCAAACCCCCTGAACGTCTTGGAGTATCCTCCGCTGTTGTTGCGACCGGCGTTCAGGATCGGCATGCGTGCATGCCGGGCAGCATCGACTCCCCGGCCTACGGTCTCACGAACCCGATGGCGCACTTTCTCCGCAGCCGCGTTCACAGATTCAAGCCCCAACGCACGCTCAACGTACTGTACGGCCCCCCGTAAAGCGCCGCGATAATATGCTGCCATCACCTGCAGCATTGCCATCAGGCCACTTTCCGACCAGCTCCGCCCCACCTTCCGCAGCCGTGCCGAATACCGCTCCACCGCCCCTTCCGCGGCGCCCACGCCGCGTAACCCCTCAACGTTGACGCCCCGCTCTTGCAGCCGAATACGGTAATCTCGAATTGACTCCGGCATCATCCTGAGGTCGGCCAGCAGCCGGCGCATCTTCCCACGACGATCCGTGTCGGTCTCGGCTTTATGCGCTTCATCCAGCACCGCCAGCAACCGTCCAGCATCGTTTGCTTCAAGTGCAGCGTGTGCCTGCTCTAAGCGCTGGGGCCGGTGGCGCAGCACATGGTTTAACTCCCGCTTCAGGTGGAACCGATCGATCTGGTACAGCGCCTTGGGAAACCACGTCACGCCCTCCCGGATCCACAACGCCCGGTCCCCGTTGATGATCACCCAGGTCTCGCTTAGGTCGTACTCGCTCTCCAGAAGCTCGCTCAACTGCTCCCAGCTATCCCTGCCCGGTTCGGGCACGAAATCGCGCCGGTTCACCAGGCTGTACTCCTTACTACCTGGGCCTCGCTGGATCCAACCCTCATGAATCACAAACAGCCGGACTTCTGCCTTCTTGCCACGCTGACGAGCTGGCCAGAACCCGTCTGCCTCGATGAACAAGACCCGCACACGTCGGGTACCGGCCAACGTCATCTGCTGCTGTTTTTCCGCCGCTGCAAGCGCCCTTCCGGTCTGCAGGTTCCACTGCCGAATCGCTTCATGGCTGACAAACACCTGGCAATCCCGCCGCTCCAGCTCTGCCGCAGCACCCCGGTACGATCCAGCTGTCACAGACGCTTCAACCGCATCTGCCCTTACCGAGTCACTCACCCGCTGCCGTTTCGCTATTCCCAACACCTCATCCAGCAGGAACACGAAACGCTCTTCCTCGCGGTCCCAGTAGTAGCGGCGCTGGAACGTGATCGGCCCGAACTTGGTGACGACGCTTCGGGACCGCATTTCCTTGTACACATACCGACTCGGGTCTCGGCTCTCGTACAGCGCCGTGTCAATCGCAGAGAGCGCCTCGACCAAAGCCTCGCGGAAGCAGTCGAGTGTCTGTTGCCAAGCCAAACGTTCAATCTCCTGAAAGGAGAAATCCACCGCAGCACGAATTTGCTCCATGACGAGAGATGACCCTCCTCGTGTTGGTATTGGCCAATCTCAACACTTTGGAAGGGCACATCTCTCGTCCTGCTATTTCAGGAGAAAAAATGTGTTGTACCCACGAAAACTTTACTCACACGGGGCGCCGGGACGACGGATCGGGCCGCAGAGGGCGGTGCCCGGTGCGGGGGGCAGGGCGGCGCAGGAAACGGCGCGGGAAGGGCGAATCATGCGAAGTTGGCCACCGAAGGGGCGGTGGCCAGGTTTCACGACAATGGGAAGGAGCGGATTCGATGCGCCGGTGGCAACGCCTGGCGCTGGTCGCCCTCGCGGGGGCCGTGGCGCTGGGCGCGGGATCGATCGGGTACCTGCGCTGGCACACCCGGGCGGTGGTGACGGCGGCGGTGCCGGCGGGTTCGCACGCGGTGGCGACGACGCTGGACCCGGCCGCCTCCGACCGGCTGATGCAGGTGGTCTCGGACGCCCGGGAGCGGCTGGGCGTGCCGGCGCTGCAGGTGGCGGTGGTGAAGGGCGGCGAGCTGGTCTGGACCGGCGCCGTGGGCTGGGCCGACCCGCCGGCCGGGCGGCCGGTGACGGCGGAGGACCGGTTCCACATCGGCAGCGTGAGCAAGCTGTACACCGCCGCCCTCGTCCTGCGGCTCGCCGAGGAGGGCCGGCTGTCCCTGGAGGATCCGGTGAGCCGGTTCGTCCCGGACGTGCCCAACGGGGACCGGATTACGGTGCGGCAGCTGCTCAACCACACCAGCGGGCTTGCCAACTACACCGAGGACACGGCCTTCAACCTGAAGACGGTCCTCCTGCGCCGGCGCTGGAGCGTGGACGAGGTGCTGGATGTCATCCGGCAGCAGGCGCCCCGCTCGGCGCCGGGAACCGAGCACTACTACTCCAACAGCAACTACGTGCTCCTGGGCCGCATCGCCGAGGTGGCGGGGGGACGGCCGTTTGCCGACCTGCTGCACGACGAGGTGCTCCGCCCCCTCGGGCTGACCAACACCTACCTGGCTGCGGGCGAGCCCGAGTCTGTCGGGACCGTGCGCGGGTACGACGTGACGGTGCTGGGCACCGGCCGGATGGGGATCAAGCTAGACATGGAGCGGTTCAGGGCGCCGTTTGAGACCTCGGCCTTTGCCGCCGGCGCCGTGACGGCCAGCGCCGCCGACGTGGCCCGGTTCACCTCCGGCCTCTTGGGCGGCCGGCTGCTGGCGGATTCCACGCTCCAGTCCATGCTGACCTTCGTGGACGCCCCTGACGAGGACATGCCGGCGCAGACAGGGTATGGCCTGGGGGTACGGCGTCTGGTCATCGGCGGCGAGGAGATGGTGGGCCACACCGGTACCCTCCCGGGGTACAGCAACGTGGCGCTGTACGCCCCGGCCCATGACCACGCCGTCGCCGTGCTCTCCAACCTGTCCATGTCGGACGTCACAGATGTCCTTGCGGAGGTCCAGGCCGTGCTTCTGGAGCCTGCCTCGACCAGGTGAGCCACGGGGACGCCGCACCGGCACCGCAGGCGAGCTGGTGGCCCTGCCCCGGGTTCACGGACGTGGACGGCTGCCACATCCCGCCGTCTACGCTGGACTCGGTGCGTCGGCCCATCCGGAGGGGAGAAGGTGGCCATGCCCGGCCGGATCCGGCGCGCCAGACCGTCCGAGGCCATCGCGCGGCGCCGGGAGGCCGTCACGGTGACCGAGGCCATGATCGCGCAAGATGGGCGCGGCGCGGGCCGGGGAGGTGGCCTCCACCGTCGCCCCGCGGCGGATGCTGCCCCTGGTACCCGCTGCAAACCAGAAGCCGCCCCAGGAGGGCGGCTTCGCAGCGATCAGCCGTCCAGCACGTGCCGGGCGTCCTGCAGCGACTGGCTGACCAGGTCCTCCGGGCTGGCGTGGGCCCGGTACCAGCCGCGCTCGATGGCCAGCCGGGTGCACCGCTCGTGCTCGGCCAGGGCGTCGGTGAGATGGGTGGTGAGCAGCCGCCGCAGGTCGGGGTTGGTGGTCTCCAGCACGGCCGCGCAGTAGGCTGTGGCCTTCAGCTTGGCCGCGGTGAGCAGCCCCTCGGCGATCACCCGGTCGTCGGGCTTCATGCCCATGGCCTCACCGATGGCGCTGATGACGCTGGACACGGCGCATCCCCCCTATCCGCCGATTCCCCGGGCCCGGCAGAAGTCGTGCAGGGCCCGCACGTGGGCCTGGCCGGTCTGCAGGCAGCCGGTGAGCTGCTGCCGCAGGTCGGCGTCGCTGACCATCGCCAGCATGGACTTGGTCTTCTGCACGTCGCCGGACTCCAGCCGGATCAGTTCGTTCAGGAGCAGCAACTCGTGGGCGGTGAGCGGTTCGGTCTGGGTGAGGGTGCTCAACCTGTCCACTCCCTTCGCGTTCGGTTTCCGGGCGCTGCTCCTAGTATGGCGATACGGGCCGAAAAAACACGGCGACGAAACGGTCAGAATGATCCGGTGGGCGGACAGCCAACGGACAGACGAATTGTCCCGCGGGAGCTATGTAGGATATAGTATTCAAGTGTGGATGTTCACGACCGGGACGAGTGGCACACATCCCGGCCGCCATGGAGAAGGGAGGCCTACCGAGTGAGCCCGGAAGAGATGTGGCAGCTGGTGGAGCGAAGGCGGCGCCGGTTCATCGGGACCCTGATCACGGCCGCGGTGCTGATGTTCGTCGGCGCTTCCGCGATCGGCCAGATCTTCGGCGACCGATACGGGATGATCACGCTGCTGGTGGTCCTGATCGGCGCCCTCCTCTTCATCTGGCGGGACTGGCGTTGCCCGGCGTGCCAGAAGGGCCTGGGGGTGGAGTTCCGGCCGCGGGTCTGCCCGAACTGCGGCGCCCGGCTTGCGCCCCCGGGGTCGTAGGCGCTTACCCGTTGCGCAGCATCTGGAAAGCGGTCACCCTGTCGGTGGCCGCTTTTCGCGCGGACGGGCGCAAGTTCGCGCTTGCATTTCGGGATCGCCCGCCGTATGATCTAGTTCTGTACCGAACGTTCTGGAGCGAACGAGGTGAATGCGTTGTCCCCGCTGCGCACCGAGATCAGCCGGCTGTGGCATCAGGTGAACCGGGAGATGCGCAGCCTGCTGGACGACGCCTTCCGGCAGTCGGCCATGCCGCCCCCCGTCTACTTCATGCTGCGGGAGATCGTGCGGGAACCGGGGATTACCGTGTCGGAGCTGTCCCGGCGGGTCGCCATGGTGAAGAGCCACGTCTCCCGCACCGTCGACCACATGGCCGACCGGGGATACGTCCGGAAGGAGTCGGACCCCGCCGACCAGCGGCTGATCCGGCTGTACGCCACCGCCCCGGCGGAGCGTGAGCTGGAGCAGACGGACCGGCGGGTGTGCGCCGCCTGGCAGTCCCTGGTGGCGGACATGTCCGCGGAGGAGCTGGCCGCCGTGGAACAGGGGCTGCGCATCCTGCTGAAAACACTGGAACGAAACGCCACAACCCGCCCAAGAGAGAAGGTCTGACGTGGTCAAGCTGTTGCGATTCCTGAAGCCGTATTCTGCCCTTGTTGCCGCCACCTTCCTGCTGGTGTTTCTGCAGGCGGTGGCCGAACTGTACCTGCCGACCCTGATGTCGGACATCGTCGACGTCGGCGTCGTCAACGGCGACACCGGCTACATCCTGCGGGTCGGCGGCTGGATGCTGCTGGTCGCGCTGGGCGGCGCCGTCGTGGCCGTGCTGGCCAGCTACTGTTCCAGCCGGGTCGCGATGGGCATGGGCCGCGACCTCCGGCAGGCGGTGTTCCGTCACGCCCAGGGGTTCTCCCTGCACGAGTTCGACCGGCTGGGCACCGCGACCCTGATCACCCGCACCACCAACGACATCCTGCAGGTGCCGAACCTGATCATCGTCGGGCTGCGCATGATGCTCTTCGCGCCGATGATGGGCATCGGCAGCGTGGTCATGGCGCTCTCCAAGGACCGCACGCTGTCGCTGATCATCGTCGTCGCGCTGCCCGTCCTGGGCGCGGCGGTCGGCGCGGCGGCGGTGAAGGCCATTCCGATGTTCCAGGCGATGCAGAAGAAGATCGACCGGCTCAACCGCGTGGTGCGGGAGGGGCTGACGGGCATCCGGGTCATCCGGGCGTTCAACCGCACCGACTACGAGCAGGAGCGGTTCGTCGACGCCAACCGCGACCTGACGGAGACCGCCATCCGGGTCAACCGGCTGATGGGCGCGCTGATGCCGACGCTGATGCTCATCATGAACCTCACGGCCATCGCCGTGGTCTGGTTTGGCGGCCTGCGCATCGACGCCGGCCGCATGGAGGTCGGCGACCTGATGGCCTTCATCCAGTATGTGATGCACATCATGTTCTCCACCATGATGCTGTCCATGATGTTCATCATGCTGCCCCGGGCGTCGGCCTCGGCCGCCCGCATCAACGAGGTGCTGGAGATGCGGCCCAGCGTCACCGATCCGCCGGAGCCTTACTCGCCCGGAACGGTGCGGGGTGAGGTCGAGTTCCGGAACGTCACCTACCGGTACCCCGGCGCCGAGCGGCCGGCGCTGGAGGGGATCTCGTTCCGGGCCCGGCCCGGCGAGGTGACCGCCATCATCGGCGGTACCGGCGCCGGGAAGACCACCCTGGTCAACCTGATCCCCCGGTTCTACGACGTGCAGGAGGGCGCGGTGCTGGTGGACGGCGTCGACGTGCGCCAGTGGCGCCTGCGCGACCTGCGGGCGGGCATCGGCTACGTGCCCCAGCGGGCGATGCTCTTCAGCGGCACCATCGCGGCGAACATCCGCTTCGGCAACGAGGACGCCTCCGACGAGGAGGTGGCCCGGGCCGCCGCCATCGCCCAGGCTGAGGGGTTCATCGCCGAGATGAAGGACGGGTACGACACCGCGATCGCCCAGGGCGGCACCAACGTCTCCGGCGGCCAGAAGCAGCGGCTGACGATTGCCCGGGCGCTGGTGCGCAAGCCCGCGATCTACATCTTCGACGACAACTTCTCCGCCCTGGACTTCAAGACCGACGCCCGGCTGCGCGCCGCCCTGAAGCCGGAGACCGCCCGGTCCACCGTCATCCTCGTCGCCCAGCGGGTGAGCACGGTGATGGACGCCGACCGGATCATCGTGCTGGATCAGGGGCGCGTCGCCGGCATCGGCACGCACCGCGAACTACTGCAGAGCTGCGAGGTCTACCGGGAGATCGTGGCCTCTCAGCTCGCCGAGGAGGAACTGGCATGAGCGCCCGGCACGGTCCCCGACCCGGTCATGGTCCCGGAGCCGGCCCGGCGATGGCGCTGGTGGGCGAGAAGCCCCGCGACTTCCGCGGGACCCTGCGGCGGCTGCTGCGCTACCTGCGGCCGAGGCTCTGGCAGCTGGGCGCCGTCTTCCTGCTGGCGGCTCTCAGCACGGTCTTCAGCATCGTGAGCCCGCGCATCATGGGCAAGGCCACCACCATCCTGTTCGAAGGGCTGCTGGCGAAGCTGAGCGGCGTCCCCGGCGCGGGGATCGACTTCGGCCGCATCGCCCGCATCCTGGTCCTGCTGGGGCTGCTCTACGTGGCGAGTGCCGCCTTCGGCATCGTCCAGCAGTTCGTCATGTCCGGCGTCTCCCAGCGCACGGTCTACGACCTGCGCAACCAGGTGAACGAGAAGCTGGCCCGGCTGCCCCTCAGCTTCTACGACCGGAAGACCCACGGCGAGGTCCTGAGCCGGGTGACCAACGACATCGACACCATCGCCGGGACGCTGCAGCAGAGCCTGACCCAGCTGATCACCGCCATCGTCACGCTGGTGGGCGTGGTGGTGATGATGCTCTCCATCAGCCCTGTGCTCACCCTGGTCACCCTGGTCTCGCTGCCGCTGTCGCTCCTGGTCACGGTCGGCGTCGCCCGGCGGTCACAGGGCTACTTCAAGGCGCAGCAGAAGGCGCTGGGCGAGCTGAACGGCCACGTCGAGGAGACCTACACCGGCCACCAGGTGGTGAAGGCCTTCGGCCGGGAGGAGGACGTGGTGGCCGAGTTCGACCGCATCAACCAGCGGCTGTACGAGGCCGGCTGGAAGGCCCAGTTCGTCTCGGGCATCATCATGCCGCTGATGGCGTTCGTCAACAACATCGGCTACGTGATCGTGGCCGTGGTCGGCGGCATCTTCGTCGCCCGCCGCGCGGTGGAGATCGGCGACATCCAGGCCTTCCTCCAGTACGCCCGGCAGTTCAGCCAGCCGATCACCCAGACGGCCAACATCGCCAACATCCTCCAGTCCACCATCGCCGCCGCCGAGCGGGTCTTTGAGCTCCTGGACGAGCCGGAGATCGTCCCGGACCCGGCCGAGCCGGTGCGGCTGGAGCAGGTCCGGGGCGAGGTCCGGTTCGAGAACGTCAGCTTCCGCTACAAGCCGGACGAGCCGCTGATCGAGGACCTGAACCTCACGGCCCGGCCCGGCCAGGTGATCGCCATCGTCGGCCACACCGGCGCCGGCAAGACCACCCTGGTCAACCTGCTGATGCGCTTCTACGAGATCGACGGCGGCCGGATCACGGTCGACGGCGTGGACATCCGCCGCCTCCGCCGCGACGACCTGCGCAGCCTCTTCGGCATGGTGTTGCAGGACACGTGGCTCTTCCATGGCACGATCCGGGAGAACATCGCCTACGGCCGGGAGGGGGCCACCGAGGAGGAGATCGTCCGGGCGGCAAAACTCGCCCACGCCGACGGCTTCATCCGATCCCTGCCCGACGGCTATGACACCGTGCTCAACGAGGAGGCCTCGAACATCTCCCAGGGGCAGAAGCAGCTGCTCACCATCGCGCGGGCGTTCCTGGCCGACCCGCCGATGCTGATCCTGGACGAGGCGACGTCCTCCGTGGACACCCGCACGGAGCTGCAGATCCAGCAGGCCATGCAGACCCTCATGAAGGGCAGGACGAGCTTCGTGATCGCCCACCGGCTCTCGACCATCCGGGAGGCAGACCTGATCCTGGTCATGGACCACGGCCGGATCGTGGAGCAGGGCACGCACCGGGAGCTCCTGGCCGCAGGCGGCCCGTACGCGGACCTGTACTACAGCCAGTTCGCCGCCGGGCAGGGCCTGGCCGGCTGACCTGCGGACCCCGGTGGAAGCGGCCAATCGAGTAGGAGGGGGCGGCTAGCCCCCGTCCTCTCACACCACCGGACATGCGGGTCCGCATCCGGCGGTTCGCCAGGATTGACGAGTCGCTTCATAGCATTCGGTCAGGCTTATCAGCCCCTGGGCACGCCAGTAGGCGTCGCCCAGGGCGCTGTTTAGTGGGCCACCTGCCATCCGCCACGGGCCTTTGCGGCTGTTGGCGAGTTGGTGGACTACCCATTCGGGCAAACCGAGGGCGCGCAACTCCCGAAAGCGCGTGCGTACACGCTTCCACTGCTTCCATACGCATGCTCGCAGCCGACGCTTCAGCCATCCTTCGAGTCTTTCAAAGGCTGACCTGGCATCGGAGAGCGCATAGTACCCAACCCAGCCCCGCAAGTAAGCATTCAGGCGCCGGATTCGGTCCTCCATGCTCTGGCTGCGGTTGCGGTCCGTCAGCGTGCGGAGCTTGTCCTTCACGCGCTTCAGGCTCTTCGGGGCCAGCCGGATGCGCACTCCCCGGTGCTTGTAGAAACTAAACCCGAGGAACTGCCGCTTCCACGGCCGGTCCACTGCGCTCTTCTCCTCGTTGACCTTCAGCCGTAACCGCTCCTGCAGGAAGTGGCGCACGCTCCTGTAGACCCGTTCTCCCGCCCGCTTGCTGCGGACGTAGATGTTGCAGTCATCGGCGTACCGGACGAAGTGGTGCCCGCGGCGCTCCAGCTCCTTGTCGAGGTCATCCAGCAGGATGTTCGCCAGCAGCGGGCTCAGCGGACCGCCCTGCGGCGTCCCTTCCTCCGTCGCCACGACTACCCCGTTCAGCATGACCCCAGCCTGTAAGTACCGCCGGATCAGCCGCAGCACACGCTTATCCGTTACCCGCCGCGCCACGCGGGCCATCAGCACGTCGTGGTTGACCCGGTCGAAGAACTTCTCCAGGTCCATGTCCACGACCCAGTCGTACCCTTCCTCCACGTACTGACGTGCCTTCCTGACCGCATCATGACCCCGCCGCCCCGGCCGAAAGCCGTAGCTGGATTCGGAGAATGTCGGGTCAAAGATCGGCGTCAGTACTTGCAGGAGTGCCTGTTGGATCAGGCGGTCCATCACGGTGGGAATCCCCAGCATCCGCTTGCCGCCGCCCGGTTTCGGGATTTCGACCCGGCGGACTGGCTGCGGTCTGTAGGTCCCCTGGAGCAGTCCCTCACGGATGCGGCTCCACTCCACGCGAATCTGGTCCCGCAGCCGTTCGGTGGGGACACCGTCCACGCCGGGAGCGCCTCCGTTCCGCTCCACCCGTTTCAGGGCGGCCAGCATGTTCTCCCTGGCCACCACCTGCTCCATCAGGTTGCTGTGCTCCCCGCGGGGTAACGTTCCGTCTTGTGCCGGCTGCCCACTCCGCCCTCTCGCCGTCCCTTGCGGCTTCACCGCTACCTCCGGCGAGCAGGTCCCGTTCGGGGTCTTCTGCGTTTGTCGCGGGCTGCTCGAACGCAACGGGTTCACCCCTTTCCTGACGTTCGGCCCTTCCCGGTTGGGGCGTCCCCCTGCCGGTACTATGGCCTTTGCTGACTTCTGCCGGTTCAGCTGCGTCTCCCGACGCAGGTTACCAGCGTTGCTGGCGTTCCCGGCAGATCTCCCCGGGTAAGAACGCTGACCTTCACCCCGCACCCGCCCCATCTACCGCACCGCCCTTTGGCAGCTTCGGGTTTTGCTGTGTTCGGCCAGCTCACCCGAGCGGCACAGCCTCCTATGGGGTTCGTGTTCCTCGGGTCGTGGCTTTGCCTCGGGCTTCCTTCAGATTCCGCCTCACGACGGACACCCTTGCCTTTGGCTAACGGGCTGGTGCTGCCTCGCCCGTAGCGGACTTTCACCGCCAAGTCAGCGCCCATGCCGGGCACACGGAAAGCGGGCGGTGCCCCGAGGGGGCACCGCCCGATCCCTGTTCTGCTGACCACGGTCACGACGCCGCCGCGTAGTTGGGCAGCTGGGATTCCACGATCCGGATGCCGTACTTCTCGCCGATGGCGATGACCTCGGCTGTCATCGCCGGCAGGCCGTTGACCTTCACGTTCAGGGGCTCGCTGGCCAGCCGGTCCAGCGTGATGACCGACCCCGGCCCCATGGACAGGATCTCGCCCAGCGGCAGCCGGGCCTTGCCCAGCTCCACGCTCAGGGTGAGCTCGATGTCCAGCAGGACCCCCCGCAGCGCGGGCGGGATCCGGAGCTGCGCCTTCGACGCGCCGGGGCCCGGCCCAGCAGGCGCCGCCGGGGCGGGCGCCGGGACGGCGGCTGCGGCCGCAGCGGCCGCTTCGAACGGCGCGGCCGGCGCCCCGAGCGGGGGGGCCGTTTCCGGGGCGGCCGGCGCCGTCCCCTTCATCTTGGCGGCGCGCGAGGCAGCCACGGCGGCGTCGAGTTCGGCCTGGGTCACGGGGCCCAGGTCTTGCACCGACTCGAACTCCGACGGGGCGCCCTCGGCATTCTGGCCGGCGGCCGGGGCGGCGGTTTCGGGCGACCCCTGTCCGCTCTGCCCATCCGCAGCCTGCTTCTCGGCGTTGTCGGCAGCCAAAAGGCTCGCCACGAGAGCGTCGATCTCGCTCTGGGACAGCTTGTTGGCCAAGGCGGCTCTCTCCTCTTCCAACATTGAGATCTTTCAATACTTCAATCGTACATGCCGGTTTCCCTGCTGGAGCCGACGGGATTTTGCAGTGACCCGTAGACAACGGCGGGATTCCGGCCTATAGTCATTTCGTCAACGCGAGTTCAGTATGACGGAAAGAAGGCGCCATAACGAGATGGAACCCTGGCGGAGAAACGTGGCGGTCCTCTGGATCGCGGTCTTCATCGCAGCATCCGCATGGACAATGGTCATGCCGTTCATGCCGGTTTTTCTGAGCGAGGACCTGGGTGTGGGGGCTGGTGTCACGGTGTGGGCCGGCCTGCTGGGCGCGGTCAACTCGGGCTTCTCGGCGCTCACCGCCCCGATCTGGGGCGCCCTGGGCGACCGCTGGGGCCGCAAGGCGATGATGGTGCGCGCCGGCATCTTCCTGGGTTCCGCCTACGTGCTGATGGCCTTCGTCCGCAACCCCTACGAGCTGCTGGGCGTCCGGGTCATGATCGGCGCCCTGACCGGGTTCATCCCGACCGCGACGGCGCTGGTGGCCACGACCACCCCGGAGCGCCACATGGGACAGGCCCTGTCGCTGGTGGCCACCGGCAATCAGGCGGGGTCGATCCTGGGGCCGATGCTGGGCGGCTTCCTGGCCGACCTGATCGGCATCCGCAATACCATGGCCCTGAGCGGCGTCGCCGTGTTCGCCGCGACGCTGCTGGTGGTGTTCGCGGTCCGGGAGCAGTTCCAGCGGCCGGCGCGGCAGCCGGCGCACTTCCTGAGCGACATGCGGCAGGTGCTGCAGGGCGGGCCGTTGATCGTGGTGCTGGCCATGTCCCTGCTCCTGCAGATGTCCCAGTCGGCGATGGAGCCGGTGCTGATCCCCCATATCCGCCAGCTCCTGGGCTCCGGCAGCCCCAACTGGATGGCCGGCGTGATCTACTCCGTGCCGGGCATCGCCTTCGTGCTGGCCGCCCCGTCGTGGGCGAGGCTCGGCGAGCGCTGGGGCTACACCACCACGGTGACCATCGGCCTGGCGGGCGGCGCGCTGTTCACACTGCCGCAGGCCCTGGTGCAGAGCGGTCTGGGCATGGGGAGCTTCCGCCTGAGTGCCGGCCTCGCGCTCGCCGCCGTCACCCCCGGCATCTCCGCCCTGATCGCCGCATCGGTCCCGCGGGAGCAGCGGGGCAAGGCCTTTGGGCTCAACCAGTCCGCGTTCAACGTCGGGGCCATGCTGGGTCCGCTCCTGGGCGGCGTGCTGGGCGACCGGGTCGGGATCCGGTGGGTCTTCCCGGCCACGGCGCTGCTGCTCCTGTTCGCCGCGGGCTGGTGCTGGTCCCTGGTGCGGGCGCGCGTCCGGCAGCACCGGGATTCGCAGCTCACCGCCTGACCGCCCCGCGCCGGCGCTCAGGGCCCGCCTCAGGCTTCGGCCTGCTCCCGCGCCGCCTGCTCGGCGGCTTCCCGCTCCCGCCGGCGCCGCCGGTGGGCTGCCAGCGCCTCCCGGACGTCCTCGTTCTCCTGCAGGAAGGACGTCAGGTCCTGAATACAGCGCACGGTGGACGGGCTGACGTGGTGCTCGATGCCCTCCACGTCGACCTCAATGACCTCTTCCGGCACGCCGATGGTGCGGAGAAACTCCGACAGCATGGTGTGCCGGTCTTTCATCTGCTCACCCAGCAGCTGCCCCGCAGGGGTGAGGACCAGCCCGCGGTAACGCTCATAATGGATATAGCCCGCCTCGGCCAGCTTCTGGACCATCTTCGTGACCGAGGACGGCTGGAGGTTCAGCTCCATGGCGATGTCGCTGACCCGGGCGTAGCCCTTCGACTGGATGAGTTCGTAGATCTTCTCGACATAATCTTCCATGCTCGGGGTAGCCATGGCCATCCTCATTTCCTGGAGCCGATTGTGTCTTTATCTTAGCATACACCGCCGTCTCCGGCCATGTCCCCGCCCTGCGGGAAGAGGTTGACGGGCGTGAAGTCGACGGCGTCGCAGGACACGAGCCGGTAGCGCACAGTGCCGTGCAGCCCCTGGTATGCCCGGTGCGGGGCGCTCGGCCCGTGCAGGTGGCCGTAGACGCAGAGCAGGACGCCGCCCCATTCCTCCAGCAGCCGGGTGAACTCCGTCGGCTCGTGGTCGTCCGCCACCGGCGGGTAGTGGAGCATCACGATGTACCGGTCCGCACCCGCCTTCCGGCCCGCCTCCAGCGAGAGCCGCAGCCGACCGACTTCCCGCCGGTAGATCTTCTCGTTGTGGGCCGGATCCTCGTCCCAGGCCCGGTCGCCGGGGGTGATCCAGCCCCGGGTGCCGCAGACTGCCACCCGCCCGTCCACCCCGGCGACGGAACCCTCGGGCAGCACCACGGCGTCATTCTGGATGAAGGAAATGGTCCGCAGCGGCAGCTCCCGCAGCTTCTTCAGGGACTGCCACCAGTAGTCGTGGTTGCCCTGGATGAGGAGCTTGCGCCCCGGCAGCCGGTCGATCTCCTGCAGGTCCGGCAGGGCCTCGTCCAGGGTCATGCCCCACGAGATGTCGCCGGGGACCAGCACGTAGTCGTCCGGGCCCACCGTGGCCTCCCAGTTCTGCAGGAAGCGCTTGGCATGGTCGGCCCAGCGGGGGCCGAAGACATCCATGGGTTTGTTGACGGCCAGACTGAGGTGGGGGTCGCCGATTGCGTAGATGGCCACGGGGGAACCTCCCTCTTGGGTGCTGGGATGGGTTGCCTCCCGCGCGGCGTGAGGGTTGCCGGCGGCGGGGCGAGGCAATCCATGCCAGTTAACTGAGTTCTAACGTATCGGAGAGGTGGCGGGCCGTCAAGGGATCGACCGGGGCGGCGGGGGGCCGCCCGGCGGGGCGACGGCTGAAATGGCTTCCAGTCTGGAACAGGAGGGGAGGCGGAGGCTGTGGAACAGTGGCAGACGGGAGGGTTCGACTTGAGCGCATACCTGCGCGGCGCGGTCACCGTGCTCCTGCTGGTGCTGCTGGGGTGCAGCCCGGCGCCGCCGCCAGGGCAGGGAACGGCGCCGGATCAGGTGGGGGGACAGGCGCAGGAACATGTGCAGAACCCGGCTCAGGAACCGGCTCAGGAACCGGCTCAGGAACCGGCTCAGGAACAGGGACAGCCGGCGCCCCGGAAGCCGGTGCGGATCGGGCTGCAGAAGGTGGTGGACGGTCTGGAGCGGCCCCTCTACGTCACCCACGCCGGGGACAGCAGCGGCAGGCTGTACATCCTGGAGCAGCCCGGCCGCGTGCGGGTGCTGGAAGGCGGCGCCCTGCTGGAGACGCCCTTCCTGGACCTGACCGACCGGGTGCTGAGCCGCGGGAACGAGCAGGGGCTCCTGGGTCTGGCCTTTGCCCCCGACTTCCGGGAGAGCGGCGTCTTCTACGTGCATTACACGGGACGGCCTGACGGGCGCACGGTGCTCTCCCGGTTCCGGCTGTTGGACGGCGACCCGCGCCGGGGCGACCCCTCCTCCGAGGAGGTGCTGCTGACCGTCGACCAGCCCTACGCCAACCACAACGGCGGCGCGCTGCTCTTCGGCCCCGACGGCTACCTCTACCTGGCCCTGGGCGACGGCGGCTCGGCCGGCGACCCGGGGAACCGGGCGCAGAGCCTGGACAGCCTGCTGGGCAAGATCCTGCGGCTGGACGTGTCGCAGCCGGGGCCGTACCGCATCCCGCCGGACAACCCCTTCGTCGGGCGTCAAGGCCGGGACGAGATCTGGGCCTACGGCCTGCGCAACCCCTGGCGGATCAGCTTTGACCGGGCCACCGGCGACCTCTGGATCGCGGACGTCGGCCAGGACGCGGTGGAGGAGGTCAACCTCCAGCCGGCGGGCAGCCCCGGCGGCGAGAACTACGGGTGGCGGGTCTGGGAGGGCTCGCGGCGGTACGGCCAGGGCGAGGCGCCGGGCGCGGTCTTTCCCGTGGCCGAGTACACCCACGCCGAGGGCGGCTGTTCGATCACCGGCGGCTACGTGTACCGGGGACAGGCCGTCACCGGCCTGGTCGGCACGTACCTCTACGGCGATTACTGCACCGGGTACATCTGGGGACTCCGCCGGCAGGACGGGGAGTGGCGGGCCGAGCGGCTCCTGGATTCCGGGCTGAACATCACCTCGTTCGGCGAGGACGAGGCCGGCGAGGTCTACGTGGTCGACCGGAACGGGGCGGTGTACCGCATCGTCGCAGCGGACTGAGCAGCAATCATGAACGGCGCCGCACAGGCTGCGCCGGGGAGGTGGTTCCCGTGGAACGGATCATGGATGTGGTGGCGGAGGCGCACAGGATCGGCGGGGCCGGCGTGCTCTGGCCGGGGTTCGATCTCGCCGCGATCCCGATTCTGCTGTACGGAACGGAGGAGGCCTGGCTCATCGGCCACCCCGCCCCGCCTGAGGGCTACGGGCACGCGGGGGAGGTGGCGGGCCGGCCGGTATACCGGGGCCCGGTGCGGCCGGAGCTGGCCGGCAACACCGCGGCGCCGGTGGGCGGTCACCTCACCGCCCTGGTCAACCTGTCGGACAGCCCCCCCACCGACCCGGGGGCCCTGGCGCGGCTGATCCTGCACGAGGCGTTCCACGTCTTCCAGCAGACCGCCTTCCCGGACCTGCCCCGGATGGACGCCGCGGCCCTGCAGGCCATGGCCGCCTATCCGGAGAACGACCCGGCCAACAACGCCATGGCCATCGTGGAGAACCGGCTCCTCGCCCGGGCGCTGGAAGGTGACCCCGCGGCCCCGGGGGCGTTTGTCTCGATGCGCCAGCACCGCCACCGGCAGCTGGTGCGGATGGACCGGGGCGACGCCGTGGTCTACGAGCAGACCGTCGAGTGGGTGGAGGGGACCCCGACGTACGTGGAACTGAAGGCGGGGGCCCCGACGGACGGCCTGGTGGAGCGGCTGCAGACGCACAACCTGGGCGGCCGCCACGCCGCCTACCGGCGCTTCTACGACACCGGGGCCGCCCAGGCGCTGCTCCTGGACCGGGTCGCCCCGGGCTGGCAGGCCCGGATTGCGGACGCGGGCGGCTGCCTGCAGCGGCTGCTGGAGGAGTCCCTGACTGAGCCGCTGCCCCCGGTGAACCAGGTGGTGGTGGCCGAGGGGCTGGCCGCTCTGCTGGAGGCGGAGCAGGAGGCGGAGGCGGAGCGGCAGGCGCGGATCGCCGCACTGCTCCGGCAGCTGGACGAGGGGCCGGGCCTGGCGGTGGAGATCCGGCTTCCGCCCGAGGTGCAGGGGCTCATGTGGGACCCCACCAACCTGCTCACCATCTCCCCGGGCCGGCGGCTCCATACCCGGTTCTGCGGGGCGGTGGGGCCGGACGGGCTGCGGGTGACCATCCATGCGCTCTGCCTGGAGGAGTGGGGGGAGAGGGGCAGGCGGTTCCGGCTGCGGCTGCCCGGGCGGCCGGAGGTCCAGCGCGGCGGGCGGCTCAGGATCGTGACCGAGGCGCTGTCGGTGGACGCGCCTTACGGACATATCGAGGAGGAGCCAGGCCTGATGCGGGTTCAACTTTGGCTCTCGAGGCGGTGAAGGCGGGGCGATCGCGGCAAGGACGCGCTGCCGCCCGAACGGCTGGAGATCTGCTGCGGGGTAGCCCGGATATGCTGGCACTGACAGGAATGCACCCGGCAGGAGGTGACGCAGGATGCCGCACATCCTCGTCGTCGACGACGAACCGGGCCTGGTGAAGGGCCTCCGGCTCAGCCTGGAGCAGGAGGGCTTCCAGGTGACCACCGCGTCCGACGGGCGGGAGGCGCTCAGCAAGTTTCGCGCGGGCGACTTTGACCTGATCGTGCTGGATCTGATGTTGCCGGGGGTGGACGGGCTCACCATCTGCCGGGAGGTGCGCGCCGCCGGCATGACGCCGATCATCATGCTCACGGCCAAGGCGGACGACATTGACAAGATCCTCGGCCTGGAACTGGGGGCCGACGACTACATCACCAAACCCTTCAACACGCGCGAGCTCATCGCCCGCATCCGGGCCGTCCTGCGCCGGGCCGAGGCGGCCTCCCGGCAGGACCGGGCCGGCCGGCTGGTGGTGGGCGACCTGGTGCTTCATCCCCGGCAGCGCCGGGCCGAGGTGGCCGGCCGGCCGCTGGAACTGACGGCCCGGGAGTACGACCTGCTGGAGCTGCTGGCCCGCCATCCCGGGGTGGTGTACACCCGCCAGGAGCTGCTGGACCTGGTGTGGGGCTACGACTTTGCCGGTGACGAGCGAACCGTCGACGTCCACGTCCGGCGCATCCGGGAGAAGCTGGAGGAGGATCCCTCCCGGCCCCGGTACCTGCGCACCAAGTGGGGCGTGGGCTACTACCTGGAGGCCGAGCCGTGAGGCGGCCGGGTCAGTGGCCGCTGGCCGTCCAGCTGGCCCTGGCGTTTGCGCTGGTCACGGTCCTGGCCCTCGGCGGCAGCGGGGCGCTCCTGCTGTACCAGACCACGGCCCGGCTGCTGGAGGAGCGGGAGGCGTCCGTCATGGCCTGGGGGCAGGCTGCAGCGGGCCTGGCGGCCGAGTACTGGGCCGATCCGCAGGAAGGCCTGACGCTGGCCTTCTACCGCTTCCACCAGCAGAGCGGGATGCGGCCGGTGGCCGTGGACGGACAGGGAGTTGTCGTCGCCGACATCACCTCGGAGACGGAGCTCCTGGGGCAGCGGCTGACGCACCCGGAGGTCCGGGACGCCCTGGCCGGCCGGGCGACGGCAGGCACCCGCCGGCTCCCCGGCGGCGAGTGGGTGATGTACGCCGGCGTGCCGGTGGTCGTGGGCGAGCGGCTGGTCGGGGCGGTGCTGGTGGCGGCGGACATCACCTCGGTGCGGGAGGCCCGGGACGACCTGCTCCGGCAGCTGGCCTGGGTGGCCGGGGCGATGGCGCTCCTGGCCGTGGGGGCGGGCGTGATGCTCGCACGCTACCTCACCCGGCCGCTGGTCCGGCTGCGGGAGGCGGTGTCGTGCCTGGCCCGCGGGCGGCTGGAGACACGGGTGGTGCCGGGCGGCAGCAGCGAGCTGCTGGACCTCGGGCGGGGGTTCAACCGCATGGCCGAGGAGTTGGGAAGGCTGGATCAGCAGCGGCGGGCGTTCGTCGCGGACGCCTCCCACGAGCTGCGCACGCCCATCGCGGCGATCCGGGCGCTGGCCGAGCCGCTGCTCAGCGACCGGCCTGTGGATCCGGCGATCTACAAGGAGCACCTGCAGGACATCGTGCACGAGTGCGACCGGGCCGGCCGGCTGGTGAACGCGCTGCTGGAGCTGGCCCGCCTGGATATGCGGGCCGGGGCCCGCCGCGCGGCGGGCGACCCGGTCGAGCTGCGCCGGCTGGTGGCGGAGGTGGTGCACGCCCTGGAGCCGCTCGCCGCCGAGCGGGGCGTGCGGCTGGAGCTGCAGCCGGGTCTGCCGGTGACGGCGCCGGCCGACCCGCAGCTGCTGGAGGCGGTGGTGGGCAACCTGGTGGAGAACGGCATCAAGTACACCCCGCGGGGCGGTTCCGTGCAGGTGGCCGTAGGCATCGGGCCGGCGGAGCCCGCACCCGGGCCGGGCGGAAGCGAGCCGGACAGCGGCGGATGGCACGGGACGGTGTCGGGGGGCGACGCGGGGGAGGCGACCCGCGGGGGTGCGCAGCCGGGCCAGGTGGCCTGGGTGACGGTGGCGGACTCGGGCATCGGCATCCCGCCCGAGCACCTGCCGCACATCTTCGACCGCTTCTACCGGGTGGACAAGGCCCGGTCGCGCGCCACCGGCGGCGCGGGACTCGGCCTGGCCATCGCGGCGGAGGCCGCAGCGCGCCTGGGCGGCCGGATCCACGTGGCGTCGAAGGTCGGCGAGGGCAGCCGGTTTACGCTGACGCTGCCGGTTTAACCGGCACGTCACACTTTCGTAAAACCTCGTCATCGGGGGGTCATACTTCACCGGTAGACTCGGTCGTGGAGATGAACCCGCGAAAGGAGCAGATGTCGATGAGCAAAGCCGGTCCAAAGGCCTTTGCCAGGGCCTTGCCCCTGATGCTGGCCGTCCTGCTGGCCGCGTCCGGCTGTGCGGGCGTGAGGCCGCAGCCGTCCCCCGAGGGCGAGGCGCCGGTTTCTCCGTCCGTGCAGGTGGATCCCCCGGTGCAGACCACGACGGTGACCGTCTTTTACCCGGACTGGCAGGTGCAGCACCTGATCCCCGAGCAGCGGCAAGTGCCCGAGGGCAGCGCCGCCGAGCTGGCCACCCGGGTGGTGGAGGAGCTGCTGGCCGGGCCGGCGGACCCGCACCTGAAGCCTGCGTTCCCCGAAGGGACGCGGCTCCTGGAGCCCGTGAAGCTGGAGGGCGGGCAGGCGACCGTGAACTTCAGCGGGGAACTCGATCAGGTGCAGGGTTCGGCGGCCGTCATGGCCGCCCTCCACTCGCTCCGCCTGAGCCTCGGCGACATTCCCGGCATCGATGAGGTCCGGATCCAGGTCAGCGGCGGTTCCGGGGGCGAGCTGGACGGCATGGTGGTGGAGACGAAGAGCCCGTACCTCTACCTGTACCCGGTGTTCCCCAACCCGGAGCGGACCCGGTACCTGCAGTCCCGGGCGGACCAGGGGCTGGACACCTGGCGGCTGGACCCGGCGGCGGTGGCCCGGTTTGAGGGGCGCATGTTCGGCTTCACGGCCGCCGAGCTCCAACAGGCCACGGTCCGGCAGGACGGCGGTCGGGCCGAAGCCTACGTGACCCGCGACGGCACCACCTACCAGTTCACGCTGGTGCGCAACCCGGCCGCCGGCGAGAAGGGCGTCTGGACCATCGACAGCCTGAACCCGATGCAGTGGCACGAGTACGACGCGGTGCCGGCCGCCGTCCGGGAGCTGGCGGACCGCTACGCAGCGACCACCATCGGCGCGGCGGTCGCCCATTCCGACCGGCTCTACCTGATCGCCTCCGTGGAGGAGGGCGAGGTGCGCATCACCTCGGCGGAGGCCGACGGCGATGCGCTGGTGGTGCGGGTGGCCGAGGATGGCGGCCAGCGGCTCTCCATCGCCTCGGTCCCCCTTCCCGGCGCTGCGCCGGACGTGGTCTTCCGCTGGGAGGCGGAGCCCACCGGGCCTGTCGCCCAGCACACGCCGGCTGAGGAATTGCCCCGGCTCTACACGGCGGAAGGGGTGGGGCACCCCGAGGTGAAGCTCACCGGCGACGCCGTGATCGCCTCGGCCGTCAGCGAGCCCGGGCGGATCGCGGTGAAGGGCTATGCCCGGCACCTCTTCGAGGCCACCGTGGTGGCCCGCATGCTGGACGGCCAGGGGCAGGAGGTGGCGGTCGCCCACGCCACCGCCGCGGCGGCCATGTGGAACTGGGGGGAGTTCACCATCGTGCTGGAGCACCATGCTCCGCCCGGCGAGTACCGGGTGGAGGTGGGCGACTACAGCATGCGGGACGGCGTCTGGCAGCCGCGGGCGGTGACGTACGTGACCGTGAGGTGAACGGGCTGCGCGTGGGGCCGGCCTGAGGATTCTCGTGCCAGGTGAATCCGCAGAACGGGGCTGTCCCAAGAGCAGATGACTCTGCTTGGGGCAGCCCCGTCCGTTTTCGCTCAGAATGGTGATCTCCGGAAGCAAGTTCACCTTGTCACGGTTCATCCCAGGGCATGGGCCGGTAGGCCTGGCACTGGGGGGACTTCCTGCCCGGGTACGGGCGGCCGAACGAGCGGCCGCACGGACACTTCTGGGGGGTGTTCGGGTTGCGCAGGACGCGAAAGCGCGGCGGCTTGAGGGCCGGCCCGTAATCGAGCCGGCTTCCTTTCAGGACCGGGTAGACCTCCGGCTCCAGCAGCACCCGCGCGCCGGAGGCCTCGACCACCATGTCCCCCGGCCGAGGTCGTCGATGACGAAGTGGTAGTAGGTGCCGCAGCAGCCCCCGGGCAGCAGCCGGATGCGCAGTCCGCGCCCGTCGGCGCCGCCTGTCAGTTCCAGGATCTTCTGTGCGGCGCTCTCCGTCAGAATCACGCGCACTCCCCCCATCCGCTGACCCGGGCCGGCAGGGGCTCGCCGGCCGAGGTCGGGGTGTGATCACTCCCGGACCGGGAGCGTCCACGTCTCGTCGAGCACCAGCGTGGCCGAAGGGTGCACGTAGCGGACGATCAGCCGCTCGGACCGGCGGAAGCTCTCGGGCAGTTCGTCCCACCACATGGCCGCCACCCGCTCCCGCACGTCCTTCCCGTCCGGGCCCTCGTACACCAGGCCGCCGAACCCGCCGAGGTTGGTCATCACCTCACCGTCGTCGTTGACGATTTCGAACCCGGGGCCCAGGTCTGGCGGGATGCCGCGCCCGCCCATGTGGAGGGAGGACTTCACGTACGGGGCCTTCCGCTTGGGGGTGCGCTGCTCGATGGCCACGCCGCTGTCATCGGCGTGGGTGCTGACCAGTTCGCTGTCGTAGAACGGCAAGCTCACCTGGTCCTCGGGGTCCATCGGGCGGTCGTCGGCGGGCGCCGGTTCCCGGTACTTGGCCCAGTTCACCGGCCACTCCAGCACCTGGTCGGTGACGAAGTCGATGGCGTGCAGTCGGAGTTCGACCGGCGCCGGCCACCGGTCCGGCCCGTCGTAGCTGAGGGTGAACCGGTAGCGCCCCGGCTCACCGGCCGGCTCCAGCGCATAGTACCCGCCCTCCAGTTCCTGGTTGCCGATCACCAGGGTGGCGTACAGCCTCGGATCCCGCTCCCCCGCCGGGAGGGAGATGGTCCCGGTCAGCCGGGTCTCGCCGACGCCCACCTCAAGCGCATCCAGGGCCAGGGTTCGCCCCAGCCAGGTGTGCTGGTGTCGCCACGGGATGACCTCCGGCGGCGGCTCGGCGAGATACGCCTCATTCCAGGGCAGCAGGATCTCCAGGTCCTCCCAGAAGGTGTTGTCGGTCCCGAGGTGCTGCGGGCCTGACCGGGGATCCAGCCGCATCCACTGGCGAAGCACCAGCCGCAGACGGGACCGGCCGGGGTACGGCTCAACCCGGTTGAAGATCAGGACGCTGTGAAACCCTTCCGGCGAAACCCCGCCCCAGTCGGCCAGACGGTTCCAGGGGGTGCGGCCGTCGTCCAGGATCCGGTCGGGGTTGTCGTCGCGCAACAAGGCCTCCACCGGGAACCAGTACCTGTCCTCCGGCGCGGTCACGGTGTAGAGCACGTAGACCTGCCGGCTGCTGAACCAGGCCTTTTCCACGGTGATGGCGGCGTCGGTGCGGGGAATCCGTTCCGTGACCCCGACGTCCATCACCAGCCCGTGGGCCGTGGCCCGGTCCCAGCCCGGGATGGCCTGCCGGGCCAGCTCCTCCGCGCCGGCCACCCGCTGCGGGATCCGCTGCCGGTCGTGGAGGCTTTGGCGGCCGGCGACGTAGCCCAGGCTGCCGGTCGCGACCAGGAGCGCCACCACCGCGGCCAGCCCGGCGTACAGCAGGCGGCTCAACCGCCGGAAAAAGGCCCGGGCGGGCCGCTCCACCCGGGGCAGATCCGTCGGGGCGGGCGGGGGGTGCTGGATCCCGGCCGCCCGCAGCCGCTCCCGGCAGGCGGGGCAGGCGGCGGCGTGCTGCTCCAGCAGTTGGCGGGTGGCCGGCGAGAGCAGGTCGTCGGCGTAGAGCGGCAGCAGGTCTTCGGTCAGGGTGCAGAGGTCGATCTGCACCGGTCTCACCCCCCTTCGAGCCTGAGATACGCTTCCTTGAGCATGCGGCGGGCCCGGAAGCAGGTGACACGGGCCCAGGTCTCCGATCCGCCCAGCACCTGGCCGACTTCCGCGTAGCGCAGCCCCTCGTACTCCCGCAGGATCAGGGCCTCCCGGTACGCCTCCGGCAGGCTCGCCAGGGCGCGGGCCAGCCGCAGGCGTTCCTCGCGCGCCTCAACGGCCTGGTCAGGCGGCGCGCACGGGAGGGACGGCGCGGCGGTGGGCGGCTTTCGCGCCTTCCTCGCCTCACGGAGGGCCCCATGGAAGCGGGACAACGCGACGGCGCCGGCCGCCGGGCTCTGTCCAGACGATGCCCCATTCGTGCTCGGGCGCGCTCAGCGCCCCGGCTGTGGTCGGGGGCGGACCAGCGCTCACCAGGTGCCGCACCCGCTGCGTGCCGCGGTTCCCCCTGTATCACCGGAACATGTCCGGGTTCGCCCACGTGGCGGAATAGCTGAGTGGAATCTGGTAGGACCGAACCGTCCGGAACTGGCCGGGCCCCTGGTAGGTGGCGCGGTAGATGATCATGCCGCCGTCCCGCCGGTAGACGATGAACACGCCCGGGCCTTCCCGGTCCAGGATCACGTCCAGCTTCCCCAGTTGAACCCAATCGGAGAACAGGTACGTCCGGGTGCCGTCCGGCTCCTCCACGTAGACGTGCCAGGGGTGGCCGTCGTCCCAGCCGAACTCCTTCCGGTCCTCCATCCAGAAGGCGTTGGTGGTGACCGATACCCGCTCCTCCACGCCGTCGTTGTCCAGGTCGGCGGAGAGGACCTGGTGGTACTCCCACCCGGGTTCACCCCCCACCGCCGGCGGAAAGCGCGGGTTGATGAGATTGACCTCCCGCTCCTCAGGGGACAGCCGGTCCGCCAGGTTCTGATTGCGGAATTCCAGTTCCTTCACCTTGGCGTCGAGTTCTGCGACCCTGGCTTCGAGTTCCCTGTTCTCCGCTTCCAGCCGCTGGTTGACCGCTGTGAGCTCAGCCACCTGTGCGCTCAGTTCCTCCACCTCCATGCTGGTTCCCGGTGGCGGCGGTGGAGAGGTGCAGGCGACGAACACGGCGGCGGTTGCGGCGAGGAGAGTGGCGACAGATGCACGGCGCACGGCGTTCACCTCGCATGTAGGACGGAGAATTCTAACGAGTGGTCGCGTGTACCCCCTGGAGCATCCGCCCACCTCTTCCTTGACACCGCCCTACGCATGTCTGTATAATCGCTGGTAGTCCAACCCGAGGACGGGGAAGACGGGTCCCAGGAGCCGCGCACCAGAGAGGGCGCCCCTCGGCTGAAAGGGCGCCTGCGCAGGCGGGATGCCGCAGCCACCCCTGAGGGGCCCACCGAGGCGGAGCTTCCGCGGTAGGCTGGGACGGCCGCCATGCCGATATCACTGGAGAGAGATGGCCGCCGGGGGCCCGGCGGTCAAGCAGGGTGGTACCGCGACGGCAGCAAGCCCTCGCCCCTGACGCTTCCTGAGGCGTCGGAGGCGGGGGTTCTCAGTTTTCAAGGGGGGTTTCGACACCATGCCCAAGTACATGACGAGCGCCGAGATCCGGCAGAAGTTCATCGACTTCTTCAAGTCCAAGGGCCACGTCCACGTGCCCAGCTCGTCCCTGGTGCCGCACAACGATCCGACGCTGCTCTTCACCAACGCCGGCATGAACCAGTTCAAGGACACCTTCCTCGGCCTGGAGAAGCGGGAGTACACCCGGGCCGTCACCGCCCAGAAGTGCGTGCGGGCCGGCGGCAAGCACAACGACCTGGACGAGGTCGGCTTCACCGCCCGGCATCACACCTTCTTCGAGATGCTGGGCAACTTCAGCTTCGGCGACTACTTCAAGGAGGACGCCCTGGCCTACGCCTGGGAGTTCATCACCAGCCCCGAGTGGCTGGGGCTGCCCAAGGACCGGCTGTGGGTCTCCATCTACAAGGACGACGAACAGGCCTTCGACGTCTGGCACAACAAGGTGGGCGTGCCCGCGGACCGCATCGTGCGGCTGGGCGAGAAGGACAACTTCTGGCGCATGGGCGACACCGGCCCGTGCGGCCCCTGCTCCGAGATCTTCTGGGACATGGGGCCCGAGTACGCCTGCGACCACCCCGACGGCTGCCGCATCGACACCTGCGGCTGCGACCGGTGGCGGGAGTTCTGGAACAACGTGTTCATGCAGTACAATCAGACGCCGGAGGGGCTGGTGCCGCTGGAGCGCACCGGCGTCGACACGGGCCTCGGGCTGGAGCGGATGGCCACCATCATGCAGGGGGTCTGGTCCAACTGGGACATCGACCTCTGGCAGCCGATCTTCGCCCGCATCCACGAGCTCTCCGGGAAGAAGTACGAGGGCGAAGGGCCCGAGGCGGTGGCGTTCCGGGTGATCGCCGACCACGCCCGCTGCTGCACCTTCCTCATCGCCGACGGCGTGCGGTTCAGCAACGAGGGCCGCGGCTACGTGATGCGCCGCATCCTCCGCCGGGCCGTGCGGTTCGGGCGTGTCCTGGGCTTCGCCGAACCCTTCATCTGGAAGGTGGCCGGGGCGGTGGCCGACGTCATGGGCGACGCCTACCCCGAGGTGCGGGAGCGGCTGCCCGTCATCCAGGACGAGCTGCGCCGGGAGGAGGAGCGGTTTCTGCGCACCCTGGAGCAGGGCATGAACCGGCTGGAGGAGATCCTGGCGCGGATGCGCCAGAAGGGCGAGACGGTCATCTCCGGCCAGGACGCCTTCGTCCTGTACGACACCTACGGTTTCCCGCTGGACATCGTGCGGGACGTCGCCCGGGAGCAGGGCTTCACCGTCGACGAGCAGGGCTACCAGGCCGCCATGGCCGAGCAGCGGGCCCGGGCGCGGGCGGCCCGGGACGTCTCGTACATCACCGAGGTCCAGAGCCGAATCGCGGGCCACCTGGAGGGCGTCGCGCCGACCCGGTTCGTGGGGTACACCGAGCTGGCCGGCGAGGGCCGGGTGCTGGCCGTGTTCGACCAGGAGGGCAACGCCACCGGCGCGGGCGAGGGCTCGTCGGTGATCATCGTCCTCGACCGGACGCCGTTCTACGCCGAGGGCGGCGGCCAGGTGGGCGACACCGGCCAGATCGTCGCCCCGGGGCTGCGGGTGGAGGTGGAGGACTGCCGCAAGCTGCCCTCGGGCCACCACCTGCATTACGGCACCGTGCAGGAGGGCTTCCTGGAGGTGGGCCAGCAGGTCGAGGCCAGGGTGGACGCGCGCAAGCGGAAGGACACGCAGAAGAACCACACCGCGACGCACCTCCTGCACAAGGCCCTGCGGGAGGTGCTGGGCACCCACGTCCAGCAGGCGGGCTCGCTGGTGGCGCCGGACCGGCTGCGGTTTGACTTCACCCACACCGGCCCCATGACCCCGGAGCAGATCGCCGCGGTGGAGGAAATGATCAACGCCGAGATCGAGGCCGCGGAGCCGGTGACCTGGACCGAGATGCCGCTGGACGAGGCCAGGGCCCTCGGGGCGATGGCGCTGTTCGGCGAGAAGTACGGCGAGATCGTGCGGGTGGTTTCCGTCGGCGACGGCTGGTCCCGGGAACTCTGCGGCGGCTGCCACGTCAGTAATACCAGCGAGGTCCAGTACTTCAAGATCCTCTCCGAGTCGGGCATCGGCGGGGGCGTGCGCCGCATCGAGGCGGTGACCGGCCCCGGTGTGATCCGGCACCTGGAGGAGGCGCAGGCCAGGGCCGTGGAGGCGCAGGAGCAGCTGCGCAGCCGCATGAAGGAGATGGAGAAGGAGCTGGAGCAGCTGCGGGCCAAGCTGGCGGCCAGCCAGACCGACAGCCTGGTGGAGCGGGCCCAGGAGGTGGGCGGCGTCAAGGTCGTCGCCGGCACGGCGCCGGTGGCCACGATGGAGGACCTGCGCAACATGACGGATGCCATCCGCGCCAAGCTGGGCTCCGGGGTGGTCGTCCTCGGCGCGGTGACCAGCGAGGGCAAGGTCAACCTCGTGGCCGCGGTGACGAAGGACCTGGCGGGGCGCGTCCACGCAGGCAACCTCATCAGGGAGGTCGCCCGGATCTGCGGCGGCGGCGGCGGCGGGCGGCCCGACATGGCCACCGCCGGCGGCAAGAACCCGGAGCGGCTGGGCGAGGCCCTGAACGCCGTGCCGGGCCTGGTGGGCAGCCAGCTCGGTCTGTAGGCGTCCCCGCAAGGAGGAAGGCGCATGGCGGGTGTGATCTGGGGCGAGAAGGCGGGGATCCGCCCCCTCCGCCCCACGGATGCCGGCACCCTGTACCGGTTCATGACCGATCCCGAGGTCGCCGATCTGCTATACGAGGAGAAGGCGGGGCCGGTTCCCGGCCCCGCGCTCCTGGCGTTCAACGTGTGGCTGAACCAGCTTGCCGCGCGGCCGGAATGGGCTATCGTCGACGAGCGGGAGCGGTTCATCGGCGTTGTGCGGCTGTGGCGGGTGAGCGAGCGGAACCGGTCGGCCATGCTGACCATCTTCATCGGCGAACGGAGCTGCTGGGGACGGGGCTACGGCACCGACGCCCTCCGACTGGTGCTGCGGCAGGCCTTCGGGCCGATGGACCTGCACCGGGTGGAGCTGCACGTCTTCGACTTCAACAAGCGGGCCATCCGCGCGTACGAGAAGGCGGGGTTCGTCCACGAAGGGGTCCGGCGCCAGGCCCTGCGCCGGGGCAGTCGCTACCACGACATCCTGGTGATGGGCATCACCCGGCGGGAGTTCTACGCCCGGGAACAGCAGCGGGCGGCGGCCCGGGACCAGGGAGCGTCCCTGGAATAGGGCACCTCCCGGGGGAGGGAGACTACCGCCGATGCCCGGGGCAAGAGGATTCATGAGATCGGACAGAGAATACGCACTAAGAAGACAGGCAGACCGCACGGGTCCATCCTGTTCAGGAAGGCGGTGTTCCCATGCCAGGAACCAGCGACAAGACCGTATACTGGCGGAACAAGCCGGAAGACCGGAACCCGGGTGAAGTGCTGCAGAAGGTCTATGCGGCACTGAAGGAGAAGGGGTACAGCCCCATCGACCAGATCGTCGGCTATCTGCTCTCCGGGGATCCGACCTACATCACCAGTCACATGGGCGCGCGGAACCTGATCCGCCGCATCGAGCGCGACGAGCTCCTGGAGGAGCTGGTCCGCAGCTACCTGGAGAAGCTGGAGGAGTAGGGCGGTTTTCTCAACTGCAGACAGTGCGGGGCGCCCAGGGGGCGCCCCGTTTCGCGCGCATCGATTCGCCGAAGCCTAGATGAAGAGGAACCGCTTCGCCCCGCCGTGCCCGTGCACGACGACGGGACGGGAGCAGAGGTCCGACTTCGGGTCATCGTCCCGGTGGTCGCAGCGGCGGCGCCGGCTGCGGCGGCACCGCCCGCGATCGTGCCCGTCCCAATCGCCGTCCCAGTCGTCGTGCAGGTCGCACCGGCGCTTCCGGTCGAAGCGTCGCCGGCGGTCGCCGCGGCAACGGCAGGGGCACTGGCAGTCGCAGTTCCAGTCCCAATCCCAATCCCAATCGTGGCCTGAGCAGTGCCAGCACATGTCCGGCGACGCCTCCCCGCACTGAAGTGGGGCCGGGACAGGCTCGGCCCCGGGCTATGGTATGAAGCGGGGCGGCAGCACGTGACAGAACGCGGCGGGACGCCCCCGACCGGACAGGGGCGTCCCGGAAGAATGACCTGCTCCATCTCAGTGGGCGGGCTGGGCCGGTTCCGAGATCGAGGAGAGGGCCTCCCCGGCCTCGTCGACGTGGATCCGCTCCGTCGCCAGGTCCCCCAGGGCCACCACGCCCACCAGGCGGCCGCCGTCGACCACGCAGAGCCGCCGGATCTGCTTATCCGCCATCAGGTCGGCGGCCGCGTGGGCGTCGGTGTCGGGACCGACGGTGACGGCCGGGCTGGTCATGCACTCCCGCGCCGTGGTGGTGCGGATGTCCCGCCCCCTGGCCACGGCCCGCAGCACGATGTCGCGGTCGGTGATCACCCCGGCTACCCGGCCGCCGTCGACGACGGGCACGAAGCCGCAGTCGGCCTCTTCCATGATGCGGGCCACTTCGGACACGGGCGTGTCGGGCGCGCAGGTGCGGACGTCCGTTGTCATCAGGTCGCGCAGACGCAAACCAAATGCACCTCCGGTTTACTCGCTGCCCATAGAGTGATTCAGCGTCGGGGGAGATATGCTATTGCAAAGCCGGCGCCGGCGCGGTACACTCCGGGGGGAGTTGGCATTGGTCCTGCCACTGCGTGACAGTCCAGCGGTACGCAGACGCCCGTGGGTCAACTGGGCGCTCATCGCCCTCAACTTCGCCGTCTTCCTCCTGGAGATGGCCAGCCCGGTGACGGGCGAGTGGCTCATCGGGAACTTCGCCCTCCGGCCGACCGCGCTGCTCAGCCCGGACGCCTGGGCGGCGAGCGGGGGATGGCCGCTGGTGACCCTCTTCACCTCGGCCTTCCTGCACGGTTCCTGGGGCCACGTGCTGGGCAACATGCTCTACCTCTGGATCTTCGGGGACAACCTGGAGGACCGGCTGGGCCACGGGCGGTACCTGCTGTTCTACGTGCTGTGCATCGCCCTGGCCAACCTGGCGCACGCGGTGGCCAACCCGACCTCGCCGATCCCGACGATCGGCGCCTCGGGCGCCGTGGCCGGGGTGCTGGGAGGATACATCCTCAGCTTCCCGCGGGCCCGGGTGCTGGCCCTCGTGCCCATCGGCGCCTTCGTCCCGGCCGTCCGGGTGCCGGCCTGGGTGTTCCTCGGGCTCTGGTTCTTCGTGCAGCTGGCCAGCGGCCTGGCGCCGATCTGGCTGCATGACCTCACCCAGACGGTCGCCTTCTGGGCGCACATCAACGGCTTCCTGAGCGGCGTGGCCCTGGCGCAGTTGCTCTCGCCGCGGCAGGAGAAGGCGGAAGAACCGAGGTGAGCATGGAATGCGCATCGGCGGGCTTGACGTCGGCGAGAAGACCATCGGCGTGGCGCTGTCCGACGAGCTGGGTCTTACGGCCCAGGCGCTGGAGGTCATCCGCCGCCGGTCGCTGGAGCAGGATCTGGCCCGCCTGGACGAGATCGCCCGGCATTACGGCGTCGTGCGCTGGGTGGTCGGCATGCCCCGGAACATGAACGGCACCTACGGGCCCCGGGCCGAGCTCACCCGAGCGTTCATGGAGCGCCTGGCCGGCCACAGCGGCCTCCCGGTGGAGGCCTGGGACGAACGGCTGTCCACGATGGCGGCGGAGCGGGTGCTGCTGGAGGCCGACGTCAGCCGGGCCCGGCGGCGGAAGGTCATCGACAAGATGGCCGCGGCGGTGATCCTGCAGGGGTATCTGGACGCCCGGGCCGCCCGTCCGCCCGAAAGTTTCGTTTGACAGGGTAACCGGGCTGCATTAGAATGAGGAATATCTTGGGGATCGGAGTGATTGCCATGAGCCACGATCACGAGCATGAGCACGATGACGAGATCATCGTTCTGACGGACGAGGAAGGCAACGAGCACGAGTTTTCCATTGTTCAGGTGATCACCGTCGACGGCAAGGACTACGCCATCCTGCTGCCCATCGAGGAAGGCGAGGAGGCGGAGGAGGCCGTCATCATGCGCATCGACGAGGAGGACGGCGAGGACGTCCTGGTCGAGATCGAGTCCGAGGAGGAGTTCGACCGGGTCGCCGATGCGTGGGAAGAGATGCTGGACGACGAGGAGTTCGAAGAGGAGTCCGAGAAGTAGCCGCCAACGAGCCCTCCGAACAGGAGGGCTCTTTCTTATGGCGAATAGTGAAGAGACGCAGGCTATCTCTGGAGGGATGAACGCGCTTGTCGAACGCAGCCAAGGCGGTCCGACTGGTTCTCGCCCTGCTGATCCTGCTGGCCGCGCTCGGGGGCGCCGCCTACGGCGGCCTGCGCTGGGCGCTCGCCCGCCTGGAGCCGGCGGACCCGACCGCGGGGCTTCTGGAGGTCGAGATCCCGTCCGGCGCCACCACCACCGACGTCGCGCAGATCCTGGCGGAACATGGCATCATCCGTGATCCGGCTGTCTTTCGGTATTACGTGCGCTACCGGGAGCTGGACGGCCAGATCGTCTCAGGCCGGTACGAGCTCTCGGCCGCGATGTCCGCGGACCAGATCCTGACCAAGCTGGTGAACGGCGAGGTGGTCGTGCGCCGCTTCACGATCCCGGAGGGGCTGACGGTGGAGATGATGGCCGACCTGCTGGCCGAGGCGCAGGTCGTGGACCGCGAGGCCTTCCTGGACGCCGCGCTGGCCGCGGCGGCGGAGAACCCCTACCTCCCGGAGGACGTCGAGCTGATTCAGCCAATGGAGGGCTACCTGTTCCCCGCCACGTATCAGTACCACTCGGGCATCACCGCCGAGGAGGTGGTGGCGATGCTCATGGCGCGCTTCGAGGCCGTCTGGACGCCCGAGTTGCTGGCCCGAGCCGACGAGATGGGCCTTTCGGTGCACGAGGTGACCACCCTGGCGTCCATCGTCGAGACGGAGGCGCGCGTGGCGGCGGAGCAGCCGCAGATCGCGGGCGTGTACCTGAACCGGCTGGCCGTGGGCATGCCGCTGCAGGCCGACCCGACCGTGTACTACGCCCTGGGGCTGCCCCGATCCGAGGCGCTGTCCTACGACGACCTGGAGGTCGACTCCCCCTACAACACGTACCGATACCCCGGCCTGCCCCCGGGGCCCATCGCCGCCCCCGGCGAAGGGGCGATCCGTGCGGTGCTCTACCCCGCCACCCACGACTACTACTACTTCGTCGCCAAGAACGACGGCTCCGGCGAGCACTACTTCGCCACCACGTACGCGGAGCATCTGGAGAACGTCGACCGGGCGGAGGCCAACCTGGCGGAACAGGGGCCGTAACGCCCCGGCCACCGCCGGTCCGCGGACCGGCCGGCAGGGGCCAAGCCGCGCGACGAACCGGACCGCCGGGGACATAATGTATAGGGAAGAACACCTCGGGAGATCCTCTCCAACGAGGTGTTCTTTTGTGCGTATTCGGATGGTTCGCCGGATGTTCGTGCTGAGCCTCGCGGCCTGGGTCTGCCTGGCCCTCCTGGGGGTACGGCTGTTCCAGCTCCAGATCCTGCGCGGGCCGGCCCTGACCCGCCAGGTGTTCGGCCAGCGCACCGAGCGGCTGCCCCTTGAGATGCGGCGGGGCATGATCTACGACCGCTATGGCGTTCCGCTCACGGACCCGCAGTCCACGTGGGGGCTGGCCGTCTTTCCCCGCCTGTTCGGCGACCCGGCCGTGGCGGCGCCGGTGCTGGCGGAGGCCCTGGGCGAAGAGCGGGCCGCGGTGGTGCTGGACTACGTGCAGCGGCACCACGAGGCGGGATGGGTGATCGAAGGGCTGTCGGACGAGGCGGCGCAGCAGGTGCAGGACTACGCCGCGGCGGGGCTGCTGCCCGGCGTGGCGGTGGGCCCCACGGGCTGGCGCTACGGCCCGGGCTCTCTGGCCCGCCACCTGGTGGGTTTCGCCAACGCCTCGGGGGGGTGGACGGGGCTGGAGCTGGCCTACGACTCCGTCTTGCGGGGGGAGAACGTGCCGCACCTGGTGGCCAGCTACCACGGGCGGGGCGGCCCCCTCGGGGACGAACCGCTGCAGGTGCTGCAGCCCCGCGACCCCGCCGGCAAGGAGCCCTACGACGTGCACACCACCCTCGACGCCCGGATCCAGGCCGCCGTGGAGCGGGAGATGGACCGGACCGCCCACCCGGACGGCGGCCCCCTGCGGGCGGCGGTGGTGGTGGTGGACCCGGCCACGGGGGAGCTGCTGGCCCTGGCGTCGCGCCCCAACTTCGACCAGGCCCGCTACGCCACCGAGGACCAGCTGCGCAACCGGGCCCTCACCCCCTATGAGACCGGTTCGGTCTTCAAGCCGATCGTGGCGGCGGCGGCGCTGGAAGCCGGCGCCGTCGTCCCCCACGAGCGCATCGAGTGCAGCGGGACCTATCAACTGGGCGACCGCATCTTCCGGGACGTGGCCGGTACGGTGACGGGGCCGGTGACGTTACGGGAGGCGCTCGCCCGGTCGTGCAACACGGCCTTCATCCGGATCGGCTACGAGCGGCTGGGCGCAGACCGGCTGCTGGAGGCCGCCCGGCGGTTCGGGCTGGACGAGCCGACCGGCGCCCTCCCGTCCGGTTTCGAGACGGTGGCGCCGCTGCCGGAGCCCCGCTACGGCGGCGACGTCGCCCAGCTCAGCTTCGGCCAGGGCGGCCTGCGGGCCAGCCCCCTGCAGGTCGCGCGGGCCTACACCGCCATTGCCAACGGCGGGGTGCTGCATCCGATCCGCCTGGTGACCAGCGTGAGGAGGAGCGACGGCGAGGTGGTCTTCCGCCCGCGGACGGAACCCTCCCGGCGGGTGATGAGCCGCGAGACCGCCGCCGAACTGCGGCAGGCGCTCCTGCTGGCGGTGGTGCCCGGCGGCGGCGGGACCGGGGAGGCGGCCTGGGTGGACGACGCGGGCGCCGCCGGCAAGTCCGGTTCAGCCGACACCGTGCTGGACGGCCGGCCGGCCACCCATGCCTGGTTCGCCGGCTGGTTCCCAGCCCGGCAGCCGCAGTACGTCATGGTGGTCTTCATCGAGGACGGGCGCGCGGGGGGAGCCCACGCGGCGCCGCTCTTCCGGCGGATTGCCGAGGCGATCCTCTCGCTGGACGAAGGATGAAAGGCGGCGCCCCCCTTGGGCGGGAGGCGCCGCCTGCCGTCCGGCTACAGGCTGACGGTCATGCCGCCGTCGACGTGGATGGCCGAGCCGGTGATGTAGCCCGCCTGCTCGCTGGCCAGGAAGGCGACCACCTGGCCGAACTCCGCGGGCCGGCCGTAGCGGCCGGCGGGGATGCGGGCCTCCTGCGCGCGGCGCACCTCCTCGATGGTGCGGCCGGTTCGGGCCGCCTCGCCCTGGTCCAGGGAGTCCACCCGGTCGGTGTGAATGCGGCCGGGCGCGACCGTGTTGGCGGTGATGCCGAAGGCGGCGACCTCGCGGGCCAGGGTCTTCATCATGTTGGTCAGGGCCGCCCGCAGGGCGTTGGAGAGGATGAGGTTGGGAATGGGCTCCTTGACGCCGCTGGAGGTGATGTAGATCAGCCGGCCGAAGCCCCGCTCCCGCATGGACGGGATGGCCGCGCGGGTGAGCCGGATCGCGGGCATGAGCAGCGAGTGGAAGGCGGCCTCCCAGGCGGCATCGTCGAAGTCCAGGAATCCGCCCGGGGGCGGCCCGCCCGTATTGGAGACGACCACGTCCACCCGTCCGTACTCGTCCATGGCGGCGGTGATGAACCGTTCCAGGTCTTCCCGGCGCGTGACGTCGGCCGCCAGGGCCAGCACCCTGCGGCCGGTCTCCTGCCGGATGCGTTCGGCCGCCGCGCCGATCGCCTCCCCGTTGCGGCTGCAGATCGCGAGGTCGCACCCTTCCCGCGCCAGGGCCATGGCCGAGGCAACGCCCAGCCCCTTGCTGGCCGCCGTCACCCAGGCCACCCTGCCTTGAAGCCCGAAGTCCATTCCGGTCACTCCTTTCCAGCCATCGCCGGATACATTACGGGAGCACGCTACCTCCGGAGAGGTGACGGCTCCCGTGCTTACGAGCTTCCTTCGACGTGCAGCATTTCCCGGGCGGCCTGAAGCGCGGCCAGCTTGGACGTCAACATATCGATCTCGCTCTCCAGGGACGTAAGCGCCCGCTCGGTGGAGTGCAGCACTTCCTTCAGGGAGGCGACCTCCTGCTGAATCGCCTTCTGGTGCTCCGGCGCGAGGAGCGCCAGCGTGGCCAGCGCCTGTTCCAGGCTCGTCCGGTTGGCCAGCAGGATCTCCCGCTCGGCCTTCTTCGCGATCAGCTGCTGCTCGACCTCATGGATCTTGCCCGCAAAGAAGCCGGCTGCATCGAAAAAAGGAATATCTGGCATAGTCCCCTCCGGGTCTTGTCATCCGCTGTTCCTCCATTTTACACCGGCCGACGCACCCCGTCTACCGGCACCGCGCCCCGCATGCGTGGCGGATGGGAAGCACCGCGGGTTGACAGCCGCCTGCCGGGGTGTAACAATCGAGCTGGCGCGTCGGGGCGGCGGCGCGGGATTTTTCAAGTGGAGCCGGTTCTGGGACGAAATTGGACTTGAACTCGACCGGCATGATGCGGTAACATAGAAACTCGCCAGGCACTCACTGCGGCACGAGACGGCCCGGTAGCTCAGTTGGTAGAGCACGCGACTGAAAATCGCGGTGTCGCCGGTTCGATTCCGGCCTGGGCCACCACATACGGGGCTATAGCTCAGTTGGGAGAGCGCTTGAATGGCATTCAAGAGGTCAGGGGTTCGAATCCCCTTAGCTCCACCAGTCCGCTAGCGACCCTGCGGAAACGCGTCAGGGCCGGAAGGCAGCAGCGCACCGCCGGGTCGCTAGGTGGACAGCCTGCAGATGTGGCGGAATTGGCAGACGCGCACGGCTCAGGACCGTGTCGGGTAACCACTCCCGGTGGGAGTTCGAGTCTCCCCATCTGCACCATGACGAACCAGAACCGACCCTGCCGAGGAAGGCGGGGTCGGTTCTTTTGCGCGTCTGCCGGCCTTTCCCTCCGTGGGGCGGGACGACAGTGGGCCGTCACCCCTGCATCGCCGCCTCGGGTGTACGGATGCCCTCACGGAAGAGCAGGAAGTAGGCGAAGCTGTCGGTGAGCGCCTGCCACGACGCCTCCAGGATGTTGGTCGAGGCGCCGACCGTGGACCAGCGGGCCTCGCCGTCGCCGGACTCAATCAGGACCCGCACCACGGCGCCGGTGCCCTGGGAGCCCTCCAGTACCCGCACCTTGTAGTCGCGCAGCTCCATCCGCGCCACGGACGGATAGACCTCGGTCAGAGCCTTGCGCAGGGCCCGGTCCAGGGCGTGCACCGGGCCACTGCCCTCCGCGGCGGTGTGCACCACCTGGTCGCCCACCCGCAGCTTGACGGCCGCCTCGCTCTCCGCGGGGCCGTCGGCACCGCCGGTGACCATCAGCTTCACGCCCAGCACCTCAAACGGCGGCTGTCCTTTGTACGTGAGCAGCGCCACCGAGGCCTCGGCGCCTTCGTACTGGAAGCCGCGGCTCTCCCGCTCCTTCACCCGCTGGATCAGCTCGGCGGCCTCGGCGGGGGTGAGCTGGTCGCCGAAGGTCGCCAGCAGGTTGGAGCGGCCGCCCAGGTCCGAGACCAGCACCCGGCGGGCGTTGCCCACCGTCTCGGGGGGCACGTGCTCGTACATCACCGGATCCTTCAGCAGGGCGCTCACGTGCACCCCGGCCTTGTGGGCGAAGGCGTTGTGGCCGACGAAGGGCTGCGCGTCCCAGGGCGGCAGGTTGGCCACCTCGCTGACGAAGCGGCTGACCGCGGTGAGCTCCGTCAGCCTGCCCTCAGGGAGGCAGCGGATGCCCACCTTCAGCTCCAGGTTCGGGATGATGGCACACAGGTTGGCGTTGCCGCAGCGTTCCCCGTAACCGTTGATCGTCCCCTGTACCATCGTCGCTCCGGCGGCGACCGCCGCCAGGGTGACGGCGACGCCCAGGCCGCTGTCGTCGTGGGCGTGGATCCCCAGCCGTGCGCCGGGCAGCTCGGCCGCCACCCGCCGCACGATGTCCGCCGCCGTCTCCGGCAGGGTGCCGCCGTTGGTATCGCACAGCACGATCCAGTCAGCCCCGCCTTCGGCGGCCGCCCGCAGGGTGGCCAGGGCGTAGTCGGGGTTGCGCCGGAACCCGTCGAACAGGTGCTCCGCGTCGTAGACCACCTCGCGCCCCTGCCGCTTCAGGTAGGCCACCGACTCCCGGATCATGCGGAGATTCTCCTCCAGGGTGGTGCCCAGCCCCCGGGTCACGTGGTAGTCCCAGCTCTTGCCGAAGATCGCCACGACCGCCGTCCCTGCCTCCACGAGGGCCCCCAGCGTGGCATCCGACTCGGGCGCGTTTCCCGCCCGGCAGGTGGAGCCGAAGGCGACGGCCTTCGCGCCCTGCAGCGGCCGTTCCCGCAGGAGGCGGAAGAACTCGCCGTCTTTGGGGTTGCTTCCCGGCCAGCCGCCTTCGATGTACGGGATGCCGAGGCCGGCGAGGCGGTGGGCGATCCGGAGCTTGTCCTGGCTGGTGTACGCGATGCCAGCCCGCTGCGACCCGTCGCGCAGGGTCGTGTCATACAGGGTGACAGCCAACAACCTCATTCGACCTCCTCTGGGGGAAACTAGAGGCCCCCGTCCCTGCGTCGGGACGGGGGCCTGAACGCCACCGCGGTACCACCCGGACTTGCCGCCCACAGAGCGGCCGCCTTTGCCGGCACCGTGAGAAGTGCCGCCTCCCGTTAACGGGGGAGGTGCCGGCCACGCCTACCCCGTCCCCGGGGCTCGGGTGGCGGCTCGAAGGGGATGTTCGCCGGAGCCGCCGTGCGGACCTCGCAGCTTACGGCCCGCTCTCTGGGACGGCGGGGATGCCGGGTACTCGTCCTTCTCATCGCCCGTGCCAATCATGCGGATTTACCGACCAATTTAGCCGCAGGGAATCGACGTGTCAAGTCCGAATCGCTATGAATCAGACCCTGTTCCATGCCATGCCACAAAAGGAGGACCGATCCATGGCGCAGCAGCCCCTGAACCAGACGTGGGACCTGGACGTTTTCTTCCCCGGGGGGAGCTCGTCCCCCGAGTTCAAGCGGTTCCTGGATGCGCTGACCGAGGACGTGACAGCCTTCGGGCAGCGGCTGGAGGCGGCCGGCGTGCCCGGGACGGCGGCCGACCTGGACGGCTGGATGCCGCTCCTGGATACCTTCCAGGACCTGACTCAGCGGATCCGGCAGGCCGGCGCGTTCGTCTCCTGCCTCACGGCCCAGGACATGGCCGATGAGGGGGCCAAGCTGCTCCAGGGCCGGGTGGCGCAGATCCGGGCGGCGCTCGGGAATGCCACGACCCTGCTGGATCACCAGCTGAGCGCGATGCCCGAGGAGGTCTTCGCGGCGCTGGAGGCCCGCCCCGAATGCGAGGCCATCGCGTACCCGCTGCGGGAGCGCCGCCTGCGGGCCGCCATGCGGATGGATCCGCAGCGGGAGTCGCTGGCCGGCGACCTCGCGGTGGACGGGTATCACGCCTGGGGGCAGCTGTACGGCGAGCTGGTCGCCCGGGTGCAGATCCCCTGGGAGGCGGGGGGCCGAACGGTGCACCTCTCCGCCGGCCAGGCGGCGAACAAGCTCCTGGACCCCGACCGGGCGGTCCGGGTGCGGCTGTGGGAGCGCTGGGAGAAGGCCTGGGCCGAGCAGGCGGACCTCATCGGTGCGGCCCTGAACCACCTGGCGGGCTTCCGGATCCAGCTGTACAAGCACCGGGGGTGGGACTCGATCCTCTCCGAGCCGCTGGAGAACAACCGCATGAAGGCCGAGACGCTGGAGGTCATGTGGGACGTCATCGACCGGAACAAGGGGATCTTCGTCGAGTTCCTCAACCGCAAGGCCCGGCTGCTGGGGCTCGACAAGCTGGCCTGGCACGACGTGGACGCCCCCCTGGGCGGCGCCGACACCAAGATGACCTACGATGAGGCTGCAGAGTTCGTGGTCGAGCACTTCGGCCGCTTCTCGCCCGACATGGCGCGCTTTGCCCGGAAGGCGTTCGAGGAGCGGTGGATCGAGGCCGAGGACCGGCCCGGCAAGCGGCCCGGCGGCTTCTGCACCTCGTTCCCGCTGACCCGCCAGTCCCGCATCTTCATGACCTTTGGCGGCAACCTGGACAACGTCTCCACCCTGGCGCACGAGCTGGGCCACGCCTACCACCAGTCGGTGATGAACGACCTGCCGCAGCTGGCGCAGGGCTACGCCATGAACGTCGCCGAGACGGCGTCCACCTTTGCCGAGCTGCTGGTGAGCGATGCGGCCCTGAAGGCGGCCGGCAGCGATGAGGAGCGGTTGGTGCTGCTGGCCGGCAAGGCCGAGCGGGCCGTGGCCTTCTTCATGAACATCCACGCCCGGTTCCTGTTCGAGACCCGGTTCTACGCGGAGCGGGCGAAGGGGCTCGTGCCCGTGGCCCGGCTCAACGAGCTCATGGTGCAGGCGCAGAAGGAGGCTTACCGGGACGCGCTCTCGGAGTATCACCCGCACTTCTGGGCGTCGAAGCTGCACTTCTACTCCACGGGGCAGCCGTTCTACAACTTCCCCTACACCTTCGGCTTCCTGTTCAGCTCCGGCGTCTACGCCCGTGCGCTGGAGGAGGGCCCGGCCTTCGCGCAGCGGTACGTGGACCTGCTCCGCGACACCGGCCGGATGCGGGTCGAGGACCTGGCGGCGAAGCACCTGGGCGTCGACCTGACCAAGCCCGACTTCTGGCAGGCCGCGGTGGACGTCTCGGTGGCCGACGTCCGGCAGTTCCTGGCCCTCACGGAGAACCGCTGACTCTCCACGCGCCCGCCTTTGGCACGTTTGGACTATCCCGATTAGGGCGTATGCCCCTACGGCGGCGGACCGGGCCGTCGTAGAATCAATGGCAGGGAAACCATAAGCCAAAGCGGTTCCGGCCGCAGGCCGGAACGAGGGCGCTGAGACGTGGAGAGACGCCCCGCCGGGGCACGCCGCACAGGCGTGTCCCCGGCGGGGCTTTGCGCGAAAGGGGGAGCGGAACCGTGCTGCAAGCCATCGTCATCGGCGGGGGGGCTACCGGCGCAGGCATCCTGCGCGACCTGGCCCTGCGGAGCGTGCGCGCCGCGCTGGTGGAGCAGGGGGACCTGGTCCACGGTACCTCCAGCCGCTACCACGGCCTGCTGCACAGCGGCGGCCGGTACGCGGTGAAGGACCCGGAGTCGGCGCGGGAGTGCGCCGTCGAGAACCAGATCGTGCGCCGGATCGCGCCGTTTGCGGTGGAGCCCTGCGGCGGCCTGTTCGTGCGGCTGGAGCAGGACGACCCCGCCTACGCCCGGCGGTGGGTCGCCGCCTGCCGGGAGGCGGGCATCCCGGTGGAGGAGGTGGACCCGGACCGGCTGCGCCGGGAGGAGCCGCTGCTGGCCGGGTCCGTGTGCGAGGCCTGGGCCGTGCCGGACGCGGCGGTGGACGGCTGGCGGCTGGTCCGGGGGAACGTGGCCGCGGCCGAGGCCCGTGGCGCCCGGGTGTTCACCTACCGGCGGGTCGTGGGGTTGCTGATGGACGGCCGCCGGGTGGCCGGGGTGCGCCTCCTGAACCTGGCCACCGGCGAGGAGGAGCGGCTGGAGGCGGAACTGGTGATCAACGCCGCGGGGGCCTGGGCCGGGCAGATCGCGGCGATGGCCGGGGCGCCGCTGGACGTGGTGGCCGACCGCGGCGTCCTGCTGGTCTACCACGGCCGGCTCACCAGCCGGGTCGTCAACAGGTTGCGCAAGCCCGGCAACGGCGACATCTTCGTGCCCGCGGGCAGCGTCACCCTCCTGGGCACGACGGCGACGCCGGTACCCGACCCGGACGACATCTCCGTGCCGCCCGAGGAGGTCGAGGAACTGAAGCGGCTCGGGGCGGAGATGCTGCCGATGGCGGCCACGGCCCGCATCCTGCGGGCCTTTGCCGGCGTGCGGCCGCTGTTCGGATCGGGCCCTGGCGGAAACACCCGGGAGATCTCCCGGGGCTTCGCGGTGATCGACCACGAGGTCGAGCACGGCGTGCCCGGGCTCCTCTCGGTGGTCGGGGGCAAGCTCACCACCTACCGGATGATGGCCGAGAAGGCGGTGGACGTGGCAGCGGCCCGCCTGGGGGTGACGGTCCCGTGCCGCACGGCGGAAGAGCCGATCCTGCCGCCGCCCGACCCGGACGCCGTCCGGCGGCTGGTCCACCTGGTGGGCCGGGACCTGGCGCAGGCCGTGGCCGACCGGCACCCGGCGACGCTGCCGCAGATCGCCGAGGCCATCGCCCGGCCAGGCGGCCGGCAGGTGGTGTGCGAGTGCGAGCAGGTGACCGCCGGCGAGCTGGTGGGCACCGCCCGGGAGCTGGGCGCACCGTCCCTGGGCGACCTCCGGCGCCGGACCCGGCTGGGCATGGGCACCTGCCAGGGCGGCTTCTGCGGCTACCGCGCCGCCCTCCTGCTGGCACGGGAGGGGATCGTGGCGCCGGAGCAGGTTCCTGCGCTGCTGGCCCGGTTCCAGGCGGAGCGGTGGCGCGGGGTCCGGGGCGGCCTGGGCGGGCTGGAGCTCCGGGCGGCCGAGCTCAACTACGCGCTGGCCCGGGCCCAGCTGGCCATGGAGCCCGCTGCCGGCACGGCGGACGCAGTGGCGCAGATGGGGGGTGCGGGCCATGACTGAAGTCATCATGGGGACGCCCCGTTTCCGCGGCCGGGTGCGCCGGCCGCAGGTGCTGGTGATCGGCGGCGGGCTGGCGGGCATGGCCGCCGCCCTGGCCGCGCGTCAGGCCGGGGCCACCGTGGCGGTGGTGTCCGAGGGGGCCGGCGTGCTGGAGCTGGCGTCGGGCTGCATCGACCGGCTGGCGGTGCCGGAGGGGTCGCTGCCCCCGGAGCACCCGTACCGGCTGATCGGGATGGCGGCCGTGGACGAGGAGCTGGCCGCCTTCCAGAAGGCGATGGAGGCGGCGGGTTACCCCTTGGCCGCGGACGGCCCCGGCGCGGGCGGGTCCCACGTGATCACGGCCCTGGGCAGCCGCCGGAGGACACATCTGGTCGCGCCCGGCATGGCGGCGCCGCCCCCCGGCGAGCCGCTCTGGGTCGTGGGCTTCAGAGGGCTCCGGGACTTCCATCCCGCGGTCGTGGCCGCCGGCCTGCGCCGGTCCGATCCTGCGGCGGACGTCGCCTGGGGCGAGGTCGAGCTGCCGGGGGCGCCCGAGGACGTGCACCCCGTGGCCCTGGCCCGGCAGCTCGAAGACGAGGCCTACCGCCGTCAGGTGATCGAGCGGGTGGCGGCGGTCCGGCCGCAGGGCCGGGGCGGCGCGGCGCTGTTGCCCGCGGTGCTGGGCCTCTCCGGGGCCGCGGCCGTGCGGCGGGCGCTCGCGGAGGGGCTAGGCATGCGGGTGGTCGAGGTCCTGCTGCCGCCGCCCTCCGTGCCGGGGCTCCGGCTGGCGGACGCCCTGCGGCGGGCCGTGCAGCAGGCGGGCGTCGACCTCGCGATCGGCGCCCGGGCCGTGGAGGCGCGGCGGGAAGGCGGGCGCGTGCGCCACGTGGTCACCCGCGGCCCCGGCGGTCGGATCACCTATGAGGCGGAGGCCTACGTGCTGGCCACCGGCGGCCTGATGGGCAACGGCCTGACGGCCGAGGGCCGTTCGGTGCGGGAACCGCTGTTCGACCTGCCGGTTTCGGCGCCTGACGGGGAGTGGGCCGATCCCCGGTTCCTGCCCGCCGAGGGGCACCCCTTCGTGCGGGTGGGGGTGGCGGTGGACGGGCGGCTGCGACCGCCGGGATACACGAACCTGTTTGTGTGCGGGCGCGCCCTGGCCGGATACGATCCGTACGCCGAGGGTAGCGGCGGCGGGGTGGCCGTCGCGACCGGCGGCGCGGCCGGCCGGGAAGCGGCGCGGCTGGTGGCGGGAGGTGAGCCGCGGTGATCCACGAGTACGATGCCTGCCTGAAGTGCACGGTCTGCGAGATGCACTGCCCGGTGCTGCGGGTGGCGCCGGAGTTCCCCGGGCCCAAGAACGGAGGGCCGGGGCTGGCCCGGCTGCGCGCGGCCGGCGAGGTGGTCGAGCTGGATCACCTGGACCTCTGCCTGGGCTGCCGGACCTGCGACACCGTCTGCCCGTCAGGCATCCGCCCGGCCGAGCTGGTGAACGCGCCCAAGGTCGCGCAGGTGAGCCGCCGCGGGTTGCCCCTGCGGGAGTGGGTCCTTACCCACACCTACCTGTTCGGCCCCCTGGCGGTGAGGATGCCCGGGCTGGTCAACGGCGTCCTGGCCAACGGGCCGATCCGGTGGACGATGGAGAAGGTCCTGCACATCGACCGCCACAAGCCGATGCCCAAGTACGCCAACCATTCGTTCCGGGAGTGGTTCCGGCGCCGCCGCTCCCCGTGGCAGGACCGCCCCGCGCCCAACGGCAGGGTGGTCTACTTCCACGGCTGCTCGGTGCAGTACATGGAACCCCACATCGGGCGGCACGTGGTGGAGGTGCTGGAGCACAACGGCTTCGAGGTGGTGCTGCCCCCGCAGAAGTGCTGCGGCCTGCCGCTCATCGCCAACGGCGACCTGAAGTCAGCCGCCGGGAACGGGCGGTACAACGTGCAGCACCTGCGGGAGTGGGCCGCGCAGGGCGTCCCGATCGTGGTCAGCTCCACCTCGTGCTCGCTGACCCTGAAGCACGACTACCCGGGGCTGCTGGGCCTCGACGGCGCCGGCGCCGTGGCCGAGCAGGTCTATGACCTGTTCGAGTTCCTGATGGCCTGCCACGAGCAGGGGCTTCTGCGCACCGACTTCCGGCCGATCCGGGAGCGGCTGCCGTACCACCAGCCCTGCCACCAGCGGGCCCAGGCGATCGGCCTGCCCGCGGTGGAGCTGCTGAACCTGATCCCCGGCGTGGAGGCCTGGAACCTGGATGCCGGCTGTTGCGGCTCCGCCGGGACCTACGGGTTCAAGGAGGAGAAGTACGGCGTCTCGATGCGGGTGGGCCAGGCGATGGCCGACGCCCTGAGGGCCAGCGGCGCCTCACGGGCGGTGTCCGACTGCGAGACCTGCCGGTGGCAGATCGAGTACCAGGCAGGAATGCAGGCCGTACACCCCGTCAGTGTGCTCTGGGGGGCGTACGGCCTGGGCGATCGCAAGGGGACCTAGTCGGTTACGGAACGCGGACCCGCAGGGCGTCGAACTCGCCGCTCAGCCGGTACGGCCCCAGGGCCGCCGGGACGAGCCACGCCTGGCCGGGCGCCAGCGGCTCTTCCCCGCCGCCGGGCCACGCGATGGCGCCGGCGCCGGAGAGGATCATCAGCGCCTCGAACGTGCCGGGATCGGTCTCCTGCGGCCAGTCGCCCCGGCAGCGCCCGTGGGCGGTGACGAAGTAGGGCGACGAAACGAGCGTCTCCCAGCGGTTGGGCTCCGGCAACCCCAGCTGGGCCGGCGCCGGGGGCGGGGCGTCGCTGCAGCAGGCCAGAGCCTGGTCGATGTGCAGCTCCCGGGGCTTGCCGTCCAGGCCGAGCCGGCCGTAGTCGTACAGGCGGTACGTGGTGTCCGACGACTGTTGGATCTCCGCCACCACCAGCCCTGCCCCCAGGGCGTGGACCAGGCCGGCAGGCAGGTAGTACACGTCGCCGGGGCGCACGGTCAGGAAGCGCATGGCCTCCACCGTGCGCCCTTCGCGCACCGCCGCGGCGAGGCCGTCGCGGGTGACGCCCTCCGCAAGGCCGTGCACGATGCGCGCACCGGGTTCCGCCTCCAGCACCACCCACATCTCGGTCTTCCCTCGCTCGCCGGGAGGCAGGCCGGGGAAGTCGTCGGCCGGGTGGACCTGGATGGAGAGGTCGTCCTGCGCGTCCAGCAGCTTGAAGAGAAGCGGAAAGCCTTCCTCTCCGCGGGCCAGGACCCTGGCGCCCATGAGGGCCGCGTCCCGCTCCGGCGGGAGGTGTTCGCGGAGGCCGCTGAGGGTTTCGCCGGCCCACGGGCCGTTGGCAATCGGGGTCCGGCCCTGGGGATGGTCGCTCAGCACCCAGGCCTCTCCGATGGGGCCGGGCGGCAGGTCCGGGTAGAACCGGGCGAGGCGGCGGCCGCCCCATACCCGCTCCTTGAAGAGAGGTGTAAATCGCAGCGGGTACAGCAACGATCCTTCCTCCCCTTTCCTCGTGTGCTACCCCCTATCATACCACCGCATGGCCCGAGCGGGCGGGGCGTTTTCGATCCCTGCGCAGCATCCCGGCGCGCAGGCCCCCGCCTCTGACCGGGAGGCGGGGGGCGGGGTCAGCGCAGGCGCCGGACCCGGAAGTTGTCCTGCAGCAGCGGCAGGTTCTGGGGGAAGGGGTTGCCCAGGACCCAGTAGCTGACGCCCCGCAGCCCGTACTCCTTCACGGTGTCGAACTTGGCCTGCAGGCTGCGGGCGTCCTCGAACCAGACGATGTGCTCGTTGCCCTGGGCGTCCCAGTACCGGTAGAACGGCGACTGGGCGTCCTCGTCGTACTGGATCCACGCCCCGACGTCGATGGCCCGGTTGGTGGCGGCGACGGGGGAGAAGGTCTCCGCCCGGGTGACGCCCCGCTGGTAGGGCAGCCGCCAGTCCCGGCCGTAGGTGGGGATGCCCATCAGGATCTTCTCCGGGGGGATGGCCGACACGGCGTAGTCCAGGACCTGGCGGACCTGCCGGAGCGGCGCGATGGCCATGGGCGGCCCCGTGACGTACCCCCACTCGTAGGTCATGATCACCACGAAGTCGCAGACCTCGCCGTGCACCGGGTAATCGTGCGCCTCGTAGAGCAGCCCGGGCTGGTCCGCCCGGACCTTGGGCGCGATGGCGGTGGAGAGGCTGCGCCCCTCCGCGTGCAGCCGGGGCCGCAGCTGCCGCAGGAAGTTGTTGTACGCCTCCCGGTCGGAGGGGTAGACGTACTCGAAGTCGACGTTCAGGCCGGCGTAGCCCTGCACCCGCAGGATGATCACCAGCTCGTCGATGGCCCGCTGGACGGCCGCCGGGTTGTTGAGGAACTGGCTGGCCAGGTCCGAGCTGAAGGTGGAGCCGCGGAAGTTGGTCAGCGTGAGCAGAGCCTCCGCCCCGCCCCGGTGGGCGGCCTCGATGAAGGACTCCGCGCGGGGTGGCACGACGTCGCCGTCCTCGGTGACGGCGGCGCTGAACATGGCGATGTACGTCAGGTAAGGGGCCGCTTCCGCGGTGGGGGCCACGTTGCCGGTGGCCAGATTGGCTTGGTAGGCGTTGGCCTCGATGACCGGCCGGGTGCCCCGGGGGATCACCAGGGTCTGGCCGGGGTAGATCAGGTTCACATTCGCAATCCGGTTCTCCCGGGCGATGGCGTCCACGGTGGTGCCGTAGCGCGCGGCGATCTGCCAGAGGGTTTCGCCGGCCCGCACCACGTGCCGCCGCTCGGTCGGGATCAGCAGGGCCATGCCGGGCACCAGCCGGTTTGCGTCACGGAGGCCGTTGAGCGTGGCAATCTGCTGGACGGTGACGCCATAGCGCCGGGCGATCTGCCAGAGCGACTCGCCGGGCCTCACAACGGCAATCTCCATCTGCTTCACTCCCTCGCCCCATCCTATGCCCGGAAGGCGGAAGGGGTCCGGGGAGGGGAGGCGGCGGTTCCCGATGGCCCGTCAACGTGGTAAGATGCATGCGGGAGGTCGGTAGACCCATGGACTTGGCTGCGAACGCGAACACGATCCTGCTCGGCCTGTTGGCCAGCCTGCTGGCCGGCCTCGCGACGGTGATCGGCGCACTCCCGACACTGTTCACCCGATCGATCTCACCGCGCATCCAGGACGGCCTGCTGGGCATGGCCGCGGGGGTCATGCTGGCCGCCACGATTTTCAGCCTGCTGATTCCGGCGATGGAGTACGGCGGCGGAGGGCTGCGGGGCGCCCTGGTCGCGGCCGTGGGCCTCTTCGTGGGCGGCGCCTTCCTGGACCTGATCGACCGGTACTCGCCGCACCAGCACTTCATCAAGGGGCCCGAAGGCGGCGGGGCGACCTCGTCGCTGCAGCGCATCTGGCTGTTCATCATCGCGATTACGATCCACAACTTCCCGGAGGGACTGGCCGTGGGCGTGGGCGTCGGCAGCGGCGACCTGGGCAGCGGCCTCAGCCTGGCGATGGGCATCGGGCTGCAGAATATCCCCGAGGGCATGGCGGTGGCCCTGGCGCTGCTGTCGGAGCGCTACGCCCTGCGCGAGGTGTTCCTGATCACCCTGCTGACCGGCCTGGTCGAGCCGGTGGGCGGGCTGCTGGGCGTCGCGGCGGTCACCCTGATGCATCCGATCCTGCCGTGGGCGCTGGCCTTCGCCGGCGGGGCGATGCTGTTCGTCATCAGCGACGAGATCATCCCCGAGACCCACGAGCGGGGCAACGAGCGCACCGCGACGTACATGTTGCTCCTGGGGTTCGTCATCATGATGCTGCTGGACACGACGCTGGGTTAGTCTGTAGGCGCGATTCGGGCCGCCTCCCGTGCGGGAGGCGGCCCGTGTCGGTGTGCCCGGCATGGGCGCTGACTTGGCGGTGAAAGTCCGCTACGGGCGAGGCAGCACCAGCCCGTTAGCCAAAGGCAAGGGTGTCCGTCGTGAGGCGGAATCTGAAGGAAGCCCGAGGCAAAGCCACGACCCGAGGAACACGAACCCCATAGGAGGCTGTGCCGCTCGGGTGAGCTGGCCGAACACAGCAAAACCCGAAGCTGCCAAAGGGCGGTGCGGTAGATGGGGCGGGTGCGGGGTGAAGGTCAGCGTTCTTACCCGGGGAGATCTGCCGGGAACGCCAGCAACGCTGGTAACCTGCGTCGGGAGACGCAGCTGAACCGGCAGAAGTCAGCAAAGGCCATAGTACCGGCAGGGGGACGCCCCAACCGGGAAGGGCCGAACGTCAGGAAAGGGGTGAACCCGTTGCGTTCGAGCAGCCCGCGACAAACGCAGAAGACCCCGAACGGGACCTGCTCGCCGGAGGTAGCGGTGAAGCCGCAAGGGACGGCGAGAGGGTGGAGTGGGCAGCCGGCACAAGACGGAACGTCACCCCGCGGGGAGCACAGCAACCTGATGGAGCAGGTGGTGGCCAGGGAGAACATGCTGGCCGCCCTGAAACGGGTGGAGCGGAACGGAGGCGCCCCCGGCGTGGACGGTGTCCCCACCGAACGGCTGCGGGACCAGATTCGCGTGGAGTGGAGCCGCATCCGTGAGGAACTGCTCCAGGGGACCTACAGACCGCAGCCAGTCCGCCGGGTCGAAATCCCGAAACCGGGCGGCGGCAAGCGGATGCTGGGGATTCCCACCGTGATGGACCGCCTGATCCAGCAGGCACTCCTGCAAGTACTGACGCCGATCTTTGACCCGACATTCTCCGAATCCAGCTACGGCTTTCGGCCGGGGCGGCGGGGTCATGATGCGGTCAGGAAGGCACGTCAGTACGTGGAGGAAGGGTACGACTGGGTCGTGGACATGGACCTGGAGAAGTTCTTCGACCGGGTCAACCACGACGTGCTGATGGCCCGCGTGGCGCGGCGGGTAACGGATAAGCGTGTGCTGCGGCTGATCCGGCGGTACTTACAGGCCGGGGTCATGCTGAACGGGGTAGTCGTGGCGACGGAGGAAGGGACGCCGCAGGGCGGTCCGCTGAGTCCGCTGCTGGCGAACATCCTGCTGGATGACCTCGACAAGGAGCTGGAGCGCCGTGGCCACCACTTTGTCCGGTACGCCGATGACTGCAACATCTACGTCCGCAGCAAGCGGGCGGGAGAACGGGTCTACAGGAGCGTGCGCCACTTCCTGCAGGAGCGGTTACGGCTGAAGGTCAACGAGGAGAAGAGCGCAGTAGACCGGCCGTGGAAGCGGCAGTTCCTCGGGTTTAGCTTCTACAAGCACCGGGGAGTGCGCATCCGGCTGGCCCCGAAGAGCCTGAAACGCGTGAAGGACAAGCTCCGCACGCTGACGGACCGCAACCGCAGCCAACCGAATCCGGTGCCTGAATGCCTACTTGCGGGGCTGGGTTGGGTACTATGCGCTCTCCGATGCCAGGTCAGCCTTTGAAAGACTCGAAGGATGGCTGAAGCGTCGGCTGCGAGCATGCGTATGGAGGCAGTGGAAGCGTGTACGCACGCGCTTTCGGGAGTTACGCGCCCTCGGTTTGCCCGAATGGGTAGTCTACCAACTCGCCAACAGCCGCAAAGGCCCGTGGCGGATGGCAGGTGGCCCACTAAACAGCGCCCTGGGCGACGCCTACTGGCGTGCCCAGGGGCTGATAAGCCTGACCGAATGCTATGAAGCGACTCGTCAATCCTGGCGAACCGCCGGATGCGGACCCGCATGTCCGGTGGTGTGAGAGGACGGGGGCTAGCCGCCCCCTCCTACTCGATCGGCAGGCGCCCGGCGGGGCGGCGCGTCGTCTTCAGGACGGCTCGTCCAGCAGGGCGCGGGCGCGCGCGAAGATCTCACGCCACATCGGCGCTGTCAGCACGCCGGTGTTGGTGTTCTGGCGGCTTGGGTGGTAGCTGGAGAGCAGCACCGGCAGCCCGGGGATGCGGTATTCGGCGCCGTGCCGGAAGTCGATCCGGCCCGGGTCAAAACCCTGTGCCCGCCGCAGCCGGACGTAGGTGTCAAACGCGATCCGGCCCAGGGCGAGCACCACCCGCACCCGGGTCAGCATGGCCAGTTCGGCCTCCAGGAAGGGGCGGCAGGCGGCGATCTCGCCGGGGGACGGCTTGTTCCCGGGCGGGGCGCAGCGGACGACGTTGCTGATGTAGGCGTCGGTGAGGGTGAGCCCGTCGTCCCGGCTCACGGACTCCGGCCGGTCGGCGAAGCCGAACTCGTAGAGCGCGCCGTAGAGCCAGCGCCCGGAGTCATCGCCGGTGAACATCCGGCCGGTGCGGTTGGCCCCGTGGGCGCCGGGGGCCAGCCCGAGGATGAAGAGGCGCGCCTCCGGGTCGCCGAATCCGGGGACGGGCCGAGCCCAGTACTCCTGGTCCCGGTACCGGCGGACGCGTGTCTGCCCCACCTCCGCGCAGTAGGTGCGGAGGCGGGGGCAGCGGTCACATTCGATGATGTCCCGGTGCAGCCCTTCCAGGCACCGGGTGCGCTCCGGGACGAGGTGCGGAGGATGGTCGGCGCACCCCGGGGCCGCAGGCCCGGGGTGCGGCGCAGACAGGTTCAACGGTTCATGCGTCTTCATGCAGCACTGGTTCTACGGCCGGGCCGGCGTTCCCTGCCGCAAGTTCAGTGCACGCCCGTCTCGGGAGGGAACGTGAGCCGGCGCGCGTCCTCCGGCGACGGCTGCGGTGGGTCCCCGTCGGGCGCGCCGGCCTGTGCCGGCTCCGACTGAGCCGCCTCCGCCGCCGCGATGGCCTGCTCCAGCAGGGTGATGTGCAGGGCCGTCCAGGCCTTCTGGCTCTGGTGGACGTAGAAGCCCAGCAGAACCAGGGAGCCGAAGAGCAGCCAGGTGACGAAGACCTGCCAGATGGGCAGCCGGTTCAGCACTTCCTGGAGCCGGGCGCTGACGATCAGGCCGAAGAAGGGGATGGCGGAGAGCGCGAGCGGGATGATCCCGATGCCGCTCTCCTCTTTTCGTGCCCAGGCCAGCATCAGAAGACGCTCCTGCTGGCTGAGGCGCGCGTAGTAGTCCGCGATGGTCCGGACGTGGTCCAGGTGGCGGATCGGGCCCGGCGGCGGCTCGGGGTGCTCCCGCCGGATGGCGCGGTAGAAGCGGTCGACGTCGCCGCGCATCATCACCTGCACCTCCTGCGCCGTAGTATGCCCTTGGCCGTCCCCGACGCGGCCCGGGTCGGCACGCTGCCGACCTGGTGGTTCGTCGCCGATCGTCGGTTGATCCGAACCATTTGGGGGTCGCGAAGCATCCTTTGACTGGACGCTTCATCTACCGATCATCACGACGTGGACAAAAGGAGGTTGGAGCGAGTGCGACTGATCCGGCGCGCGCTGCTGGGGCTCCTGCTGACGGCTCTGGCGGCGAACCTGGCCCTGACGACCTGGTTCCGGGTGGAAGAGCACGAGTCGGCGCTGGTGCTCACGATGGGGCGAGCCACCCGCCAGGTGGACAAGGGCGTGCATACCAAGCTGCCCTGGCCGTTGGAGACGGCGGTGGTGTTGCCGACCAAGCAGACCCAGGAGCTGCAGTTCGGCTTCCGGGAACAGAACGGCCGGGTCCAGCTGGTGGAGGACGAGGCGCTGATGATCACCGGCGACGAGAACCTGGTGTGGGCCGATCTCCTGGTGGAGTGGCGCATCCAGGACATCGAGAAGTACCTCTTCGCCGTGGACGACCCCGATCGGCTGCTCCGCAACGCCACCGCGGCCGCCCTGCGCTCGGTGATGGGCACCACGGGCCTGGACTTCGCCATCACCACGGGCAAGTTCGAGATCCAGGAGGAGGTGGAGCGGCAGCTGGTGGAGCTCATGGACTCCTACGGCGCCGGCATCATGATCATCGACGTCAAGCTGCAGGACGTGGAGCCGCCGCAGCAGGTCTCCGCCGAGTTCAAGGCGGTGACCGACGCCCGGGAGGCCCAGCAGACCAAGATCAACGAGGCCGGCAAGTACGAGGCCGAGCGGATCCCCGCGGCCCGGGCCGAGGCCCAGAAGCTGCTGGAGCAGGCCGAGGCCAACAAGCAGGCCCGCATCAACCAGGCCCTGGCTGAGGTGGCCCAGTACAAGGCCATCTACGAGGCGTACAAGGCCAACCCGGACGTGACCCGGGAGCGGCTCCTGCTGGAGACCCTGGAGCAGATCCTGCCCGGGGCGGACATCGTCATCGTGGATTCCAGCGAGGGCACGGTGAAGTACCTGCCCATCGTGCCGGGAGGGGGTGGCAGCCAGTGACGCCGGAGCGTGAGCCCATCGATCTGAAGATCCAGGTGAACCCGGGCGAGGTGAAGCGGCTGCTGGCGTGGATCGTCGCCATCGCCGTGATCGCCGGGGCGCTCAGCCAGGTGATCTTCGTCCGGGAGGACGAGTACCTGGTGATCCGTTCCTGGACCGGCGTGGTGCAGCGGGTGGTGACCGAAGCGGGGCCGACCTTCAAGATCCCCCTGCTCCAGTCGGCGCAGACCCTGCCCAAGCATCGCGTGGTGCACGACAGCAACCCGGCGGAGCTGCTCACCGCCGACCAGAAGCCCATCATTGTGGACCACTACACTGTCTGGCAGATCACCGACCCGCGCCTCTTCGTGCAGAACACCCAGACCGTGGCGCGGGCGGAGCAGCGCATCGACGCGGCCGTCTACTCCACCGTCCGGGGCGTGCTGGGCCGGCTGAAGTTCGGCGAGATCATCTCGGAGGGCGAGTCGGCCCGGGGCAACCTGAACCAGGAGGTCACCCGGCTGGTCAACGAGCAGCTGGCCAGCTACGGCATCACCGTCCACGACGTGCGGCTGAAGCGGACCGACCTGCCCCCGCAGAATCTGGAGTCCGTGTTCAACCGCATGAAGTCGGAGCGGTCCAAGATCGCCCAGGACTACCTGTCGCAGGGCGACGAGCAGGCGGCCATCATCCGGGCCCGCACCGACAAGGAGGCGACCCTGATCGTCTCCGAGGCGGCCCGGAAGGCGGCCGAGATCGAGGCCGAGGGCGAGGCGGAGGCCGCGCGCATCTTCAACGAGGCGTACGGCGCCGACCCTGAGTTCTACGCCTTCTACCGCACGCTGGAGTCCTACAAGACCACCCTGAACGGCAAGCCGACGATCGTCATCCCCATCGACTCGCCGTACGCCCGGCTGCTGATGGGCCAGTGAGAGTCAGTCCGTGTGCGGTCTGCGACATCGCGAAGTGCGGCGCCCTGCTGGGCGCCGCACTTCGCTATGGGCTGCCGGCCTGCACCGGCCGGTCGGTGTACCAGGAGGCCTGGGCGTTCCAGAGCCGGGCGTAGAGGCCGCCCTGCGCCAGCAGCTCGTCATGGCTGCCGTCCTCCACGATCCGGCCCTGGTCCGGCACCAGCACCCGGTCGCTGTAAGGGGCGACGCCGAGCCGGTGGGAGACGACGATGGCCGTGCTGCCTGCGCCCATTTCCAGCATGCGGGGGCACAGCTCCACCTCGGTTACGGGGTCGATGGCGGCGGTGGGCTCGTCCAGGACCACCAGTCCCCGCCGCCGGACCAGCCCCCGGGCGATGGCCACCCGTGCCCACTCGCCCCCGAGAGTTCCCGGCCGCCGAACTCCGCACCCAGCCACTGGTCCAGGTCGGCGTGAAGGGCGACCCCGGTTCGCCGAAGCACCGCCCGCAGGTGGTCGTCGTTGTGCAGAAGGCTCAGGTCACCGAACCCGACGTTGTCCCGCAGCGGGAGGGAGTAGCGGGCAAAATCCTGGAAGACGGCGCCGCGGACGGCATGCCCCACGGCACCCGTGCCGACGTGCACGCTTCCCCGCGTCGGCGGGTAGAGCTCGAGGATGAGCGCCGCCAGCGTGCTCTTGCCCGCGCCGTTGGGGCCTACCAGCACCACCACCTGCCCCGGCGGGATCGCCACCGCGATCCGGTCCAGGACATCCTGGTCTGCGCCCGGGTAACGGAAGGAGACCTCCCGCAGCGTGACGGGCAGGGGCCCGGGGGGTGTCCGTCTGCCCAACCGGCCCGCCGCCCCGGAGAGCCGGCCCGTGTTCTGTGGCTTCCTGAAATACCCAGCCTGACGGACAACAGAAGGGGCTGCCCCAAGCAGAATGATCTGCTGTTGGGACAGCCCCCGTCGGATCGTCGGCTCAGTCTTCCAACACCTTCTCCATATGCACGTGCGGAATCCCCGCGTCCAGGAACACCTCGGGCGACGTGGTCCGGTACCCCAGCCTGCGGTAGAACGGCTCGGCGTGGGTCTGGGCGCCCAGCACGAACCGCCGGAAGCCCATGGCCCGCCCCATCTCCTCCAGGGCTCCGACCACCGCCCGGCCGTAGCCCTGGCCCCGGAACTCCGGCAGCACCGCGATGCGCTGCAGCTTGCCGGTCCCCTCGCCGTAGGGGATGATGCGCCCCGTGGCCACCGGGCGGCCTGCGGGGTCCAGGGCGAGCACGTGGGCCGCAGTATGGTCGAGGCCATCCAGCTCCTCCTCGGGCGGGACGTTCTGCTCTTCGATGAAGACCTTGCGCCGGATGGCGAAGGCCGCCTCCAGCTGCTCCGGCGTGGTCACGCGCACGGTGCGGATCGCCACCGCACTCACCCCCTTACTCGGCCGGCGGGCGGGGACCGCCCGCCCGGTCGCCGAACACCTCATGCCACTTGGCCATGGTGGCCAGCACCTCCCGGGGCTTGGACCCCTGGTGGGGGCCGATGAACCCCATCTCCTCCAGCTGGTCGATGAGTCGGACGGCCTTGGTGTAGTTGCACCGCAGCCGCCGCTGCAGCAGGGACACCGAGGCGTGCCCGTGCTCGATGATGATGCGGGCGGCCTCGGGCAACGCCTCATCCACGGCGGATTGCGGCGCGGCCGCTTCCTGGGCGGCCTGAGGCCCGTAGGTGCCGTTGCGGCCGCGGCGGCCGCCGTTCTCCAGGGGCACCTCCTGCGCGGTGTACTCGGGCCGGCCCTGGGCCTTCACAAACTGGACCAGCTTTTCCACCGATGCCTCGCTGATGTACGCCCCCTGCGCCCGGATCGGCTTGGGCAGGCCGGCGGGGTGGTAGAGCATGTCGCCGCGGCCCAGGAGCCGCTCGGCGCCTGCCGCGTCCAGGATCACCCGGGAGTCCACCTGGGACGAGACGGCAAAGGCGATGCGGGACGGGATGTTGGCCTTGATGAGCCCCGTGATCACGTCCACCCGGGGCGACTGGGTCGCGATCACCAGGTGGATGCCGCAGGCCCGCGCCATCTGGGCCAGCCGGCAGATCGCGTCCTCCACGTCCGCCGGGGCCACCATCATCAGGTCGGCCAGCTCGTCGATGAAGATGACGATGTAGGGCAGCGGCCTGCGGGGGTGGTCCGGGTCCGGGCCGGGATTGTCCCGCACCAGCTGGTTGTACTGGGTGATGTTGCGCACCCCCAGCGCGGCGAAGAGCTCGTAGCGGGACTCCATCTCCTTGACCGCGCCCTTCAGGAACCCGGCCGCCCGGCGCGGATCGGTGACGACCGGAGCCATCAGGTGGGGGATGCCGTTGTACATCGACAGTTCGACCATCTTCGGGTCGATCATGAGCATCTTGACCTCGTCCGGCCGCGCCTTGTAGAGCAACGAGCAGATGAGGGTGTTCATGCAGACCGACTTGCCGGAACCGGTGGCCCCGGCGATGAGCAGGTGGGGCATGCGGGCCAGGTCGCCCACCACGGGGTTGCCGGCGTTGTCCTTGCCCAGGGCGACCGTGAGCTTCGATGTGCTGGCCAGGAACTCCGGCGACTGCAGCACCTCCCGCAGGGGCACGGCCAGCCGCTCCTTGTTGGGCACTTCGATGCCCACCGCGGACTTGCCGGGGATGGGCGCCTCCACCCGCACGTCGGTCGCGGCCAGAGCCAAGGCGATGTCGTCGGCCAGCGCGGTGAACTTGTTCACCCGCACCCCCGGCCCCGGCTGCAGCTCGTACCGGGTCACCGCGGGCCCGAAGGAGAAGTCGACCACGGTGGCCTCCACCCCGAAGCTGGCCAGGGTGCGCTCCAGGAGCGACGCCCGTTCCAGGATCTCGTCCTCGGACAGGCCCCGCTCGCTCTCGGGCAGCGGGAGCAGGTCGAGGGAGGGGAGGTGGTACTCCGCCCACCCGGCCGGGGCTTGACGGTCCCGGGCGTCGGGATCCGTGTCCGCCGTCGATACCGGAGCGTGTGTGGAAGCAGGCTCGGGAGCAGGCCCAGGTACCGACTCGGCGCCAGGTCCTGGGGCGGGCTCGGCAGCCGGCTCGGAAGACGGCCCGGCAGCTGACCCGACACCACGTCCGGGAGCAGACCCGGCAACCAATCCGGGAGCCAACCCGGAAGCCGGTCCGGGAGCAGGCCCAGGGGCGGGTTCAAGTCCAGGCGCAGGCCCGGGAGCGGGTCCGAGGGCAGACCCGGCAGTCGGCCCGGAAGCAAGCCCCGGACCAGATCCTGCATTAGATCCGGGGGCGGGCTCGGTATCCGGACCGAAAGCCGGTCCGGGAGCACGCCCAGGGGCCGGTCCGAAAGCAGGTCTTTGAGCAGACTCGGCGGTTGACCCGAAAGCAGGTCCGGGTGCAGGTGCGGGAGCTGGCCTGATAACCGGCTCGGGATCAGACACGGAAGCCGACCCAAGTGCAGGCCCAGGGGCCGGTCCGAAAGCAGGTCTTTGAGCAGACTTGGCGGTCGACTCGAAAGCAGGTCCGGGTGCAGGCACAGTAGCTGGCCCGAAACCAGGCCCGGAAACAGGTCCGGCAGGCGACCCGATAGCAGGCCCCGGAGCAGACCCGGCCGTCGACCCGGGAACCGGGTCAGGCCCTGACCCGGCCTCCGCGAGCCCCAGGGCAGCCCGCTCCGCTTCCGTCAATCCCGGAAGCCGGAGCGGCTGCGGGAGGTCGGGTGCAGGCGCTTCCGGCAGCGCCGCGGCGGCCACCTCCGGAGGTGCCCCGGCCACCAACTCCGGAGATGCCCCGGCCGCATTCCCCCCGGGGTCTGCGGCCAGGATCCCCGACGGGCCGACGGGGACGCCGGAGGCGAAGGTGCCCGCGGTCGGCGGCGCTTCCTCCCCGGATTCGGCGCCCGGGGAGGAAGGAACCGCCCCCATCGACGGGGATGCGGCCTCCGCAGTCTCGTCCTCCGGGCCGGCAATCCGCGGTCGCTGGCGGACGGTGTGCTCCATCCCCGCCAGGATCGGTCGGGATTCCGGGTTGCCGAACAGGGGCGGCGGCAGCGGGGGCGGGACCCGTGACGGCACCGGACCGGGCGCGGAGGCATGGGTGTGCTCCTGGTCCGCCGCGGGGACGGGTCGCCGGCGGGCAGGGGACGGTGCGGCGGCCGGTACCCGGGAGGTCTTGGACGGCCACGAGTCGGGAAGGGTGTTGTACTCGGGGCGCACGGCGTTGGGCGTGCGCAGCCTCCTGCCGGCGGCGTCCTCGGACGGACCGTGCGGCTCCTCCGCATCGGCCCGGCCCGGGGCCGCTGCGGCCGGTCCGCGCTGCCCCGCCATGTGGTTGAGGAGCAGGAGCAGGGCGGTCCCCGCGGCTGCGGCGGCGGTCGTCCAGAAGTCCGCCCGGCCTGTCCACCAGAGCGCCAGCCAAACGCCCAGGCCGAGGCCGACGATCGCCGCGGCCCTCGGGCCCGTCTGTTGCGAACGGTTTCTGCGACTCAAGCCGGAGCCCCCCAGTCTCCAACCAGAGAGCGGAGCCCGTGTGGCTCCGCCCTCTGGACGCGTTTCCCAACCCACTGCAGTATCATGGTAGATTCTACAAAGCGGCCGGACTCTCCTGCCACCGTCGGTTTCGTGGCCCGGTGGCCGGCGCGGCCGCGGTCCACACCGGCTGCGCGGCCCGGGAGGTCCTCCGGGTCGGTCAGCTGCGCATCGGCAGGTGCAGGAGGCGAGAAACCAGCCGCTCCGCCCACGTGACCGCCAGGTAGAGCAGGGCCGAGATGACCGCCAGGATGACCACCGAGGTCATCACCAGCTGCATCTGGAAGACCTGGCCCCCGTAGATGATCAGGTAACCCAGGCCCGCCCGGGCCGACAGGAACTCGCCGACGATCACCCCCACCAGCGTCAGGCCGATGTTCACTTTCAGGGCAGCCATCACCGTGGGCAGGGAGGAGGGGATGACCACCTTCCGCAGGATCTGCCCCCGGGTGGCGCCGAACGTGCGCATGACCAGCACCTGGTTGGCCTCGACCTCGCTGAACCCGGCGTGCAGCATCACAATGGTCACGACCACCGAGATGGCCACGGCCATGCCGTAGACCGACAGTGTGTGGCCCAGCCAGATGTAGAAGATGGGGCCCAGGGCGATCTTGGGCAGGGCGTTGAGCACCACCAGGTAGGGGTCCAGCACCGCCGCCAGGGCCGGCCACCACCAGAGGGCGATCGCGACGCCGAGGCCCAGGGCCATGCCGATGGCGAACCCGGCCAGGGTCTCCCGGAGCGTCACCCCCAGGTGCATCCAGAGGGAGCCGGAGGAGGCCATGCTGACCAGCGTCCTCCAGATCTGGCTGGGACGGCTGGTGAGCATGGGGTTGACCCAGTAGCGGTCCGCCGCCACCTCCCACAGCAGGAGGACGATCCCCAACAGGGCGACCTGGGCGGCGGTCACCGTCTGCCGGCGCCGCCGCTGCGCCTGCCGGTAGCGGGCGAGCAGCGCCTCGTCGGAGGACCCGGGATCAGCCTTCCGGGGGGTCCAGCTCGGCCCAGATCCGGTGGAAGTACCCGCCGTATTCGGGCGCACTGCGGGCCTGAAACGGGATCGGCCGCTCGGGGCCTGCGAAGCGAATTTCATGTACGGACTTCACCCTTCCCGGCCGCCGGGACAGGACGATGACCCGGTCGGACATGGAGATGGCCTCGGAGATGTCGTGGGTGACCAGCAGGACGGTCTTCTGCTCCGAACGGAGGAGGCTCCACACCTCGTCGATGAGCGTCAGCTTGGTCTGGAAGTCCAGTGCGGAGAAGGGCTCGTCGAGCAGCAGGATGTCCGGGTCGATGGCGAGGGTCCGCACCAGGGCCGCCCGCTGCCGCATGCCCCCCGACAGCTGATCGGGGTAGGCGTCGGCAAAGGCGGAGAGGCCCGTCTTGCGGAGCAGCCCGGCCACCCGGTCCCGCGCCCGGGCCATGTCCTGTCGCTGCACTTCCGGACCGATCAGGCAGTTCTCCGTGACCGTCCGCCATTCGAACAGGTAGTCGCGCTGCAGCATGTACCCCACCCGCCGGGAAGGGCCGCTGACCGGCTCGCCGTCCAGGAGCACCCGGCCGGCGGTGGGCCGCAGGATCCCGGCGATGAGCGACAAGATGGTGGACTTGCCGCAGCCGCTGGGGCCGACGATGGAGACGAACTCCCCCGGCCAGACCGCGAGGCTGACGCCGGCCAGGGCCTGCGTCGCCCCCCGGGGGGAGAGGTAGGTCAGCGAGACCTCCTCCAGGGTGATGCGGGGACGGTCCATGCGCCCGACCTCCTCTATTTCACCTGTCTGACCGCCTCCTCAGCAAACCGGTTGGTCGCGATGGCGTCGAACGGGGCACGCTGGTCCGGCTCCAGCACGCCGCCGGCGATCATGAGGTCCTGGAGCTTTTCGTAGTCCTCGGGCTTCATCACCGGCGTGTGCACCCAGCCGCCCTCGTCCCGGTACCGCTGGATCGAGGAGGCGAGGATCTCCACATCGGTGCCCTCGAAGAACTGGGCCACCTCCTGGGCGACGACCTTCGGGTCGGCCTCGAAGATGTACTTCTGGGCCCGGTAGATCGCGTTGGTGTACCGCTGGATCACGTCGGGATGCTCCGCGATAAACTTGTCGGTGGCCAGAAAGGCGGTGTAGGGCATCTCGCCGTAATCGGCGCCGAGGTAGGTGGCCAGATAGGCGTGGCCGCCTTGCACCAGCTCACTCACGCTTGGCTCAAAGACCTGTATGTAATCCCCCTGCCCGCTGAGGAAGGCCCCCACCATGGCGGTCGCCGCGAGGTTGTCGATGTACTCCAGGTCGGTCTCCGGGTCCAGGCCGTGCTGCCGGAGGATGGCCTCGGCCACCAGCTGGGGCATCGAACCGGGCCGCCAGCCAATGATGGACTTGCCCTTCACGTCCGTCCAGGAGAACTCGCCTTCGGGTTTCTCCCGGGCCAGCAGGAAGGAACCGTCGCGGGCCGTGAGCTGGGCGAAAATCTTCACCTTCACCGGCGAATCCTGGTTGTGGACGAAGACGGCGGTCTCCGGACCGACCATGGCGATGTCGGCGGTGCCGGCCAGCAGGGCCGCCGCGCCCCGGTCGGAGCCCTGGGCCGTGGAGGAGACGACCTCCAGCCCCTCGTCAGCGAAGAAGCCCTTGGCCTGGGCCACGTACTGCGGAGCGTAGAAGATGGAGTGGATCACCTCCGTGAACCGTACGGTGAACTTCTCGTCCTTCGGCGCCGAGCGCGGACTGCACGCAGCGAGCAGCGCCGCCGTCAGCACAAGCGCCAGAGCCGCGCCGGCGGGCCGGAATCTGCGGTTCCACATCTGCCCATCCTCCCCCTGTACTCCGCCCATTGCGGATGGGCGGGAGATTCCCCATCACGGTATGCAGGCGGCGTGCGATGGGTCCACGCGGCGGGGGCTCTGTCCGGCGCACGTCGCCCGGACCAGCGCCGGCGCCAGGCCGGACCGAGGGGCACGCGTCACCCCGGCCGGGGCAGGAAGGGAGGCGCCGGCCTGCTGGAGAAACTGGGTGCGGCGGAGTTCTTTTGCGATCTGGCAGGCGCAGGAGGGGTTGGCTGTGGTGTTCGGCCTCTTTGGGAAGCGGAGCAAGCCTGTAACCGTGGCGGCGCCACTGGCGGGCGAGGTGCGGCCCATCAGCGAGGCGCCCGACCCGGTGTTCGCGGAGAAGATGCTGGGCGACGGGTTCTGCGTCTTTCCGGCCGCAGTGGACCGAACGACCGTCGTGAGCCCGGTGGACGGCGAGGTGGTCAACCTCTTCCCCACGGGCCACGCCGTCGGTCTCCGCACCCCCGACGGGCTGGAGGTGCTGGTGCACGTGGGCATCGACACGGTGAAGCTGCAGGGCCGGGGTTTCCGGGCGCTGGTTGCCCAGGGGGACCGGGTCTCGGCCGGGCAGCCGATGCTGGAGGTGGACCTGGGTTCGATCCAGAGCGACGTGCCTTCCCTGGCCACTCCGGTGCTGCTGACGAACCTGGATGACAAGCGGACGTGGCGGCTCGACCGGCAGGGGAAGGTGGAGGCGGGGGAACCGGTGGCTACGGTGGACCCGTGAGAACGGCGAACTGCCACGGGCCGGGGAAACGAACGGAAACGGGGCGGGCAACCGCCCCGTTTCCGCGTGGAGGCTCGACGGGTGGATTCTACAGGGGATGGGTGACGGCGCATGCTGCGGGCGAAATGTGCAGTGGCGGGAGGGGGACGGGTGCACATTTCGCCTCGAACTGGGGGGACGGGGGAGAGGTTGCGCGCGAAATGAGCAGTGGCGGGAGGGGGACGGGTGCACATTTCGCCTGGAACTGGGGGGACGGGGGAGGGGTTGCGTGCGAACTGTGCAGTGGGGGGAGGGAGACGGGTGCACATTCCGCCTCGAACTGGGGGGACGGGGGAGAGGTTGCGCGCGGAATGTGCAGTGGGGGGAGGGGGACGGGTGCACATTTCGCCTCGAACTGGGGGGGCGAGGGAGAGGTTGCGTGCGAAATGTGCGATGGCGGGAGGGGGACGGGTGCACATTTCGCCTCGAACTGAGGGGACGGGGGCGAAGGTACGGGCAAAATGTACAGTGGTGGGCGTCTGCCGGTGCACATCTGGTGGGGTGCACATTCCGTCGGGGGCACGACCCGAGGGAGGATCGGTGAAACGGACTTGACCGGCGATCCGTCAGAATTGGCGGAAACACGGGTCGCAGGACCCGAGGCCGGGTGAGCGAGGGGGCCGGCCACCAGTGGCGGGGGGGGGGGGAAGGTGCGAGATGGTGAAATGGATCGCAGGACTGGTCGCGCTGGCGGTCGCGGTGGGCGCGGCCATTTGGGTCGGGTACAGCCGCGGGCACGGCGGCCTGCCCGCGGTCTTCGGTTCCCTGGAGCGGTCGGTGGCGATCAGGGCTGACTATCAGGTCTACACCACCCTGGAAGAACTGGTGGAGGAGGCGTCGGTGATCGCAGTGGGGATGGTGGAAGGGGTGGAGGGCACCCGCAACCTGGCCCGGGACCCGGACAACCCGGATCTGCCGCACCCCAGCCTGGAGATCATCGGATACGACTACCGATTTGTGGTGGAGGAGTACCTGAAAGGCGATGGTCCCGACACGATCCTGGTGACCGAGGCCAGGAAGTTCCTGTCCCACGGTCGGGAAGGGATTCCGGCTGAGCCGCCCGCTCCGGAGATGGAATCCGGCGGCCGGTACATCCTCTTCCTGAACAGGGCGGCCGACGCGGAAGGGCGCTGGATCGGGGTCGCGGAGCCGTGGCGGTTTGCCCTGAGGGACGCGGAGGTTCAGGTCGAAAGCATGTGGGAGGCTGCACCGAGGGCGTTTCCCTCGGTGGGGGAAGGGGAGTTCGTGGACCAGATCCGCACCCTGGTCAGCGCCCTGTGACCCGGCCGTGGCCGACCCCCGGTGCGGTGGCCCTTCGCCCCGTATGGGGACGTCACCCGCGTACCGGGTCGCGGCGGTCTGGCGGTCCCGCATCGGGACCGGGGGTGCAACCAACTCCATACCCAGGAACCGTTTGCATAGGGCGACACAAAGTCAAGTAGGAAATCTTCTGGACTGCGCCGTACCTCTTCCGTGAGGTGAGGCGCAGTGACGGCGGAACGGTTTCTGCGGGCCTACAACCGCATCGACGACTACTTGCGGGGTCTCATGGACATCGACCGCACCCGCTACGGCTTCGCCAGCGTGGTGGATCAGGCCGCAAAGCGTTACAGCGTGGTCCGGCGGTACGCCGATGACCTGAAGGAGTTCGGCGCGCTGCGCAACGCCATCGTCCACGACAAGGAGTTCCCCGCCCGCATCATCGCCGATCCCCGTCCCGAGGTCGTCGAGGCCATCGAGCGGCTGGCCGACATCATCCTCGACCCGCCGCGGGTATACCCGCTGTTCGGGCGGGAGGTCCGGCGGCTCTCCTGGGACGACCCCATTGCCAAGCCTCTGCGGTGGATCCGCGAGTACCACTACACCCAGTTCCCGGTGTACCGGGAGCGGCGGTTCGCCGGGTTGCTCACCTCCCGCTGCGTCGCCCAGTGGCTGGCCGACTCGGTGCACAACGGCGGCGTCGAGTTCGGCGGGGTCACCGTGGGTGACGTGCTGCGCCACGACGAGTACGAGGGGCGGCGGGTGGTCTTTGTCGCCCGCGACGCGACTTGGTACGACGCCGTCGAGCTGCTCTCCCCGGCGAAGGGAAAGCGCCGGGCGTCCTTGGAGGCCATCCTGATCACCGCAAGCGGCCGGGACGACGAGGAGCTCCTGGGTATCATCACGCCGCGGGATCTTCTCCACCCGCCGGCCGGCGTGTCGTAAGGGCCCGCGGAATCGACACAGCCCCGCTGCCTGCATGGCGGCGGGGCTGTACTGTTGGGAACGGCCAGACCAGAACCCGGATCGGCCGAACGAACGAAGGGTAATTCAGAAATAAAAGCGAAGACACGAAATCATGCAGGAAATGTAGCCGGAGGGATGCAGGTTGACAGACGCCCTGAAAGCGTTGGAGGCCGTGCACGACCGGTACCTGACCATCATGGAGCGCGCCTACCGGACGGGAGAGACCGATGTGCTGGCTTAGCTGTTCGGGCAGACCTACCACGGGTACGTCGGCACGCCCGACCGGGAGCGGGCGGACTACTTCGAAGCGGACGAGGCGGTCGCGGGCATCCGCCACACCGCCGAGGCCGCGCCGGGGGCCCGGACAGGATGCGTGAACCGGCTCATCCGCATGCCGTCCGAGACCAGCGCCGTGGTGTTCTACGAGAAGCCCATGGAGCTCGGGGGGCGCACCGTATCCGCCTTCGTGCTGGAGGTGTGGCGGCAGGTGGACGGACGCCGGGTGCTCATCCGGGAGACGGTCGAGCACATCTGGCGCGCCCGGCCCGTCCGGCGACCGGCCCGGGCGCCTCCGTCAGAGCTCCTTGCGGAAGAACACCTCGCCGATCCCGCCGTCGTTGATCCCCGCGATGAGGCCGCACTCCCGGAAGCCGACGGCCCGGTGCCACGCCTGCGGTTCGGGCTCGTTCACCTGGCAAGAGGAAAGGAGAAAGGTGTATCCCCGTTCCCGCAGGTGGGCCTCGACGAACGCCAGCACGGCCCGGCCGATGCCCTGTCCCCGGTGGGTGGGCTCCAGCCAGATCAGGCCGATGTAGGGGATCTTCCCCCAGATGTACTCCAGCCGCACGTATCCGATCGTTCGGCCAGCGCGCTCCACCAGGAGCAGCTCGTGCAGGGCGATCTTGTGCGCGAAGGCCGGCCCGGGCAGATAAGGATCCATCCGCCGGCACGTCTCTTCATCTTCGAGGCCTGCGAACCGGATGCGCAGGTCTTCCAACCGAAAATCCTCCCCACCCAGATTCTTCTTCGTGGGCTAACCGCACTGTATGACCAGTGCCAGGGACTGCGGGCTGCACGGGGTCGGACAGGCGAAGATGTAGACCCGCCCGACATCTCCCCACATGAGCCCCGTGTCAGGCTCGGAGTCCAGCTGCCAGATCAGCCGCATGCGCCGGCCGCATCCCGGACACGAGGGCCACTCCGGGCCCTGGCTCCAGTCGGGCCAGCCGCCCGGCCGGCTCTCCACCCTGCGGCGCCGGAGCGAAGACCTGGCGCGCGGCGTTGTAGGCTTCCCAGGCGTTCTCCCCCAGCCCGGGGCCGGCCAGCTCCGGCCGGGCGTCCTCCCAGTGGGGCGTCGAGCGAACCGGCTCCAACCTGATGCGGCACGGAACCCGGTTCCACTGCGTGTTACCAGGATCTTCGACCTCGGGAGGCGGGAGGTCCGTCAGCCTGACCCCATCGACTTCGTCGTAAACAGAACAGGACGCCCCGATCTGCCCGCCGCAACAGGCGCGCGGCCGCACCGCCGTCCCGCCGGAGAACATCGCGCCCGCCCCGAGGGGCCCGGCGGCCCGGTAGTCCGCCACGAGCCGCGCCCCCGTGAGCTGGAGCGGATGGAGCTCTTCCAGCCCTGCGCGACCGCCCGCCACCTGCACATCTCCTCCTTAACCGTTCAGGCGCGTTGCGCCTGAAGACGATCGCCGTAGGATTGTTCTGGGAATTGGATGCGCGTCTTGCCTCCCTGGTTCCGGAGGGCGTCGGGTATCCCAGGCCGAGACCCGGCAGGCAGATGGGTTGGTTTCGCCACGGGGTAGAAAAGGGTGAACTTATGGACAACTCCTGTTCCTCGCCGTATCATGGAGCAACAGCCCCGGGGCGGAGTTCAACCACATACGGAGGGATGCGGAATGGCAAGGCGGCGCGTGCTCGTGCCCGCCCTGGCCGCGGGCCTGGTCCTGCTCATGGGGTCGACGGCGCTGGCGCAGCCGGCGGTCCGGCTGCCGCAGGCGCAGGACAGCAAGTTTATCGAGGACAGGGTGGAGGTTTCCGTCCGCCGGGAGGACGGCGGGCTCTCCACGCAGGCGACCAAGTACACCAAGACGGTGACCATCACCCGGTCGTTCAAGAGCCTGGCCGGTCTCACGGTGGCCAAGCATTACTCCCGGACCACCTGGACGTACGGCGGCGGCACGCTCTACAGCAGCCCCCGCGGCATCGACGTCGACTGGTGGACCGCCCCGCTGAACAACTACAAGACCCACTCGGCCAAGTGGGACTGGTACACCACGGGCAAGGGCGGCACCGGCCGTTCCAACACGCAGGTGCAGTTCGTGTTCGGCGTGCCCACGCCGTGGGGGCCGGTGGGCAGTTCCTATTCGAGCCGCATCTACACGACGGTGAACGGCAACGGCGGCTATAGCTACTTCTAGACCCTGATCTTCGGCACAGGAGGGCGGTTGTCCCCATGCGTTCCCTCGACCTGGTGACCCGGGACCTGTCCAAGCGGTTCGGTGAGCGCTGGGCCCTGCGGGGACTCAGCTTCGCGGCGGTGCCGGGCTCCGTCACGCTGCTGGCGGGCCGCAACGGCGCCGGCAAGACGACCTGGATGCGCGTGGCCACGGGCCTCGCGCACCCCTCCTCCGGTGCGGTGCTTTTCGGCGGATGGCCGGCGGGACGGGTGCGGACCCGGCTGGCGGCGGTGTTTGACGACGCTCCGGTCTATCCCCTGCTCACCGGCGCGGAGAACCTGGAGGTGCTCTCCGGCGGGTGCCCGCTGCGGACCGCTCCGGCCAGGGCCCTGGTGGACGAGCTGGACCTGGGGTCGCTGCTGCCGCTCCGGGCGGACGGGCTCTCCTTCGGCCAGCGGAAGCGGCTGGCGGTGGCGGCCGCCCTCCTGCGCCGTCCTTCCTGGCTCCTCCTGGACGAGCCCTCCGTCGGGCTCGACTCGGGGGCGTGGGGCGCGGTCGCCGGTACCCTGCGCCGGCTGGCGGCGGAGGGCGCCTGCATCGTGGTGACGGGGCAGGACCTGAAGAACCTGGAGGAGCTGGCCGACCAGATCGTCGTCATCCGGGACGGCGCGGCGGTGTTCGCGGGAACGCGGGCGGAACTGCAGCGGCTCCACCCGCCCCGGGTGCGGGTGCGCACCCCTGCCGCCGACCGGCTGCGGGCGCTCTTCCCGCAGGCCGAGGTGCTGGCAGAGAGGCCCGTGCCGTGCCTGGAGATCCCGTGCGCCAGCGGCGCCGAAGGCGAGGCGCTGCTGGCCCGGATCCGGGCCTCCGAGATCCCCCTCCAGTCGCTGGAGCTTAGGGCCGCCACGCTGGAGGAAAGCTTCCGCCGGCTGGGGTTGTATGACGGGGAGGAGCAGCAGGAGGTGGCGCCGTGAGCCTGTGGTCGCTGCTGCGGACGGAGGGCCGCCTGGTGTGGAAGGGCCGCTGGGTGGCCCTTCTCACGCTCGCGCTCGCCGCGGCGAGCGTGTGGGGCGGCCCCTTCGGCACCTATCGCTACGCGGTGCGCAGCGCGGAGCGCATCCACGCGCTGCGGGCGGCCTACGAGGCCGAGTTCGCCGAGCTCATCCTGGACGACCTCGTCGCCGAGCTGCAGGGGACGCTTGCCCTGCTCCATCCCGCCATGGGGCCCAACTACCTGCTGGCCATCCTGGCGGTGCTGGGGACGATGGTGCTGCCCATCTGGGGCGCCCAACTGGTCGGCAACGAGTTCCGGCACCGCACGGCCAAGGCGCGGGCGGCGCACGTCGGCTGGGGGGCGATGGTGGCGGCGAAGGTCGCCTGGCTGCTCCTGCTCAGCGCCGGGCTGGCCGCGCTCTTCGCCGGGATCGGCGCCCTGAGCGGCCAGGTAACTTGGCGCGCAGCGCAGGACGCCCTCCTGCTCGCCGGCGAGGTGACCCCGCCGCCGCTGAAGGCGCCCCTGTTTGCGCAGGCGCTGACGGCGGCCCTGGGCCTCTTCTTCTTCGGCCTGGTCGGCCTGCTGGCCGCCCTGGTCACGCGCAGCGCCCTTGCCGGCGCGCTCGTCGGCCTCGCGCTGCCTTACGTGGAGGCGTTCGTCATCGGTACGCCCGAGTGGGGGTGGCTGCTTCCCCGCATCGCCTACGGCAACCTGATGGTGGACCACTTCGTCTACCTGCCCGGGGGCATGGTGGGGGAGCCCCTGGCCCTGGTTCCGGCGCCGGCGCCCTGGGTTTCCTGGGCCGTCGTCGCCGGCTGGACCGTCCTGGCATGCCTCGCCGCCCTGCGCCTGGGTCAACGGCAGCAGATCCTGAGCTGAGTCACCGGTCAAGCCGGTGCCGCATACCCTATCCCGCACAGGAGGGGAGGGGTAGCGGTGCTTGCCATGTTGGGACCCTTGGCCGAAGCCATCGTGCGCAGCATGCTGCTGCTGGCCGGGTTCGTGGCCAACTCCGGTACGTTCCCACAGCCGCTCAGCGAAGAGGAGGAGGCGAAGTACCTTTCCCGTCTCCAGAACGGCGACGAGGAGGCCCGGGCCGTCCTGATCGAGCGGAACCTGCGGCTGGTCGCCCATATTGTGAAGAAGTTTGATAATACAGGCGAGGATGTTGATGATCTAATCTCCATTGGAACCGTCGGTCTGATAAAAGCAATCGGCACATTTAAACCAGAAAGAGGCACGCGCCTGGCTACATATGCGGCGCGCTGTATCGAGAACGAGATCCTGATGCACCTGCGCAGCCTGAAGCGGGTGCGGGGCGAGGTCTCCCTCTACGACCCCATCGGTGTGGACCGGGAGGGCAACGAGATCACCCTCATCGACGTGCTCGGCTCCGACCCGGACGTGGTCCCCGACCTGGTGGGCAAGCGGCTGGACGAGTCCAAGCTGCGGGAGAAGCTGAAGAAGCTGGGCGGCAAGGAGCGGCAGGTGCTGGAGCTGCGCTACGGCATCGCCGGCGGCCCGCGCAAGACCCAGCGGGAGATCGCGCGCATGCTCGGCATCTCCCGGAGCTACGTCAGCCGCATCGAGAAGAAGGCGGTGATGAAGCTCTGCAGGGAGCTCTTCGAAGAGGGGTATGGCAACTGAATCGGTGAAGGGCCCGGATGCCGGCGCACCGGGCCCTTGTCGCGGCGCCGTGTCCTCTGACAGCGAAATGGAACCGCCCGCATATTAGAACTCGTTTTTGACATTGCATATCTAAGACGCTGCGTTTTGATGAAGCTTAGGCAAACTCTGCTGGCACTGGGGGCGCAACCGTGCGAGTCCGCAAGCTGATTGCCGAAACCGTATGGGAAATCGCGGGCGTGATGCTCCTCGTTCTCTTCGTGGTCCTCATCGCCACCATGCCGCCCTTGGACCTGACGCCGAATCCGGACAGCCTCATCGGCTATACGATCCAGGTCGACACCGAACAGTGGGGCCAGACCCTGCGGGCCTACCTGCAGACCCTTGGGTCCGGCTCGCTCGGCACCAACCGCCGGGGCCACGACGTGGCCGGGCTGTTGCTGCCCCGCATCCTGAACACGCTCCGGCTGGTCGCGATTTCGTTGGCGTTCGCCCTCCCGCTCGGGGTGGTCAAGGGACTCCGGGACTTCCAGGCGCTGCGGCGGCGGGGCTCGGCGGTGGGGCCGCTGCTCACCGGCCTGCTCCAGGGGGTTCCCGACTTCTTCCTGGTGATGCTGCTGCCGATCGGGGTGGTTTAGTTCTACCAGCGGACCGGCTTCCGCCTGTTGCCCGTGGCCTGGGATGAGGCACGGCCGGTTGCGAGCATGGTGCTCCCGGTCGCGTGTCTGGCGCTGCTCCCCCTGGTCACGGTGGCCCGCATCACCGCGCAGGCAATGGCCGGCGTCTACGGGCAGGACTACATCCGCACCGCCCGCGCCAAGGGGCTGCCGGAGCGGGTGGTGATTTACAAGCACGCCCTGGCCGGCGCGCTCGTCCCGATTCTGGACGCCATGCCGGGCGTGCTCACCGTCGTCTTCTCCAACGCCCTCGTGGTGGAGCTTCTCTTCCATTACCCGGGCGTGACCAACCTGCTCCAGGACGCCGCCAGCCCTCCCGGCCTCGTCGCCGACCTGCGCAGGTCGCTGCCGCCGCCCGACGTGCCGGTGCTGGTCGCCGCCGGCGCGTCGCTCGGGCTGATCTTCGCCCTGCTCTACGCCGCGGTCTCGGTTCTGCGCAGGGTGGTCGATCCGCGGCTGAGGGGGCGTGATCTGCCGTGAGCGCCGCGCAGAAGGGGTCCCGCCTCCCCCTCATTGCAGGCGGACTGCTGGTCGGCCTGCTGCTGCTGGCAGCTGTGTTCGCCGACGAGATCACCGCCGTCTCGCCCCACTACTGGGATGCCCGCAGCAGCATCCTGGAAGGCAGGCCGCCCTTCCCCCCGGGCCCCGGTCACCCGCTGGGGACCGATGAGTGGGGCCGCGACGTGTGGAGCCGCGTCGTCTACGGCACTCGTTGGTCGCTGCTCTTTGCGGCCCTGGTGACGGCCGGCCGGATGCTGATCGGCCTTGCGGCGACCTTTGCGGCGGTCTACGGTCCCCGGCGCCTGGGCTGGCTGGTGGACAAGCTGTACGTGATGACCACCGCGATCCCGCCCCTGGTCACCTATCTGCTTCTGCTGTCGTCACCGGTGAAGAACACCATCGGGCTCTGGCCCAACGTGGCGCTCACCGCCTGCGTGCTCACCCTGGTGGAGTGGCCCCGGGTCGCGGTGACGCTCAAGGGCAGGCTCCAACAGCTGATGGCCGAGCCCTTCGTGGAGGGGGCCGTGGCCGTCGGCGGGAGCCGCTGGCACGTCTTCCACATCCACCTGCTGCCCCACCTCTGGCCGACCCTGCTCCACCTGGTGGCCGCGGAGATGGCCCGGGCTCTCTCGGTCATCGCGCAGATGGGCATCTTCGGCATCTTGTTCGGCGGCGGGATCATGGTGGTGGGGGACGCACGGAACCCGGACAGGTGGTACCAGGTCAGCGGGCTTCCCGAGTGGGGTTCGCTGCTCAGCGACGGCCGTCTGCAGGTGCTCTCCCGGCCCTGGATCGCCTTTCCGCCCGCGGTGGCGTTTCTCATCGCCGTGACCGGCTTCACCCTGCTCTCCCAGGGGCTGGAGGGGCTCAACCTCCCCGTCGCCCGCATCAAGGAGCGCACCACGGGGCGGCTTTCGCGCAGGTGGCGGTGGGCGCTGGCGGCCCTGCCCCTCTTTGGCCTGCTCTGGTACTACCAGGGGCTGCCCTGGGACCGGGCGGCCGGAATCCAGGCCCTGGCAACCCGGCAGGCGGCGGCGCTTTCCGCCGGGGATGCGGAGGGGTACGCGGGCACCGTGGCGCCCGGGAGCGACGCGCTGCGGGCGGACGCCCGCCTCCTGGCCGCCGCCCTGGCCGGGGAGCGGGTGGAGTCGGTGGACGTGGCGATGGAGGAGGTCCGGCTGCGGGGGGCCCGGGCGCAAGCCCGGCTCACCATGACGGTCACGTTCGCCGACAGCCCTCCGCTGCACCTCAGCCGGCCTGTGGACCTGGTGCGCCGCCTGGGCACGTGGTACGTGGAGGACCGGGAGCTCTACACCCTGCGCGGGTAACACGTGGACGTGACGGCGGCCTTTGACCCGCTGAACCCCTCGGTCGAGGCCATCAGCCTGCGCCAGCGGGTGAACTTCCTGGCCACGGCCGCGGATCACGCCTATGGCCGCCTGCTGGAGCTGTTCCCGGAAGCGGCCTCGGCCGGGCGTCCGCAGATCCGGCTCTACGAGAGCCACGAGGCCTTCCGCGCCGCGGTGGGCGCCGCGGCCCCGCCGGATGCGCTGGCCTGGTACAATCCGGGCGATCCGCTGCGGCTGTCGCCGGAGTTTCTGCGGGGGCTCATGCGCTGGGAGACGGAGCGCGACCTGGGCTATGAGTTCGTCAAGCACATCTCCGCCGCCGCGTCCGGGCAGCCGGTGGCCCTGATCGATCCGATCGCCATGGGGCTCTTCGAGCGGAGTACCGCAGGGGACCTGCCCTACCTCCCCGACCCCCGGAGGCTGGTCGGAACGCCGCTGCCCGACCTGGCGGCGCTCTTCAGCACCCCGGTCCAGTCCCTGGGGGCGGCCGGGCAGCGGGCCTACGCCACGGCCGCTGCGGAACTGGTCCGCTTCCTGCAGGACCGGCTTCCTGCGGAGGAGCTGCAGGGCCCGGCGCCCGGCCGGGGCTGGAGCCTGGGTGCGCTGGCGGATCGGCTGGGACAGACGCCGGAAACGCTCGCCGCCGAGTTCGAGGTCTTCCTGCACCGGCAGCTGCAGGCCACGTCGGTGCTGAACGTTCCGGCCGCGCAGTCCCGGGTGCCCGAGGGCCTGCCGGATGCCATCGCCCGGCGGGCGGAGGCCGCGGCCGGCGGGGACGTGGAGGCATTCCTCCGCCGGACCTCCCCCGCGCACCGGGACGGGTGGTCGGCGTGGCTGGCCGCCGCCCGCCGGTACGGGCTGGTGCGGTACGAGGCGTCGCTGCTGGACTGGGAGCGCAACGAGGGCGTCGCGCTGGTTCTGGAGCGGCTGCAGTTCCGCGATGGCCGCACCGTCATCGGGGTCGTGCGGCAGCATTGGGCCCTGGAGGACGCCGGTTGGGCGGCAGGGCCGGTGGAATCGGTGTGGACCGGCGCGGACGGGCCCTGACCGGGCGCGGGCTCTGCTGCGCTGCGGCCGCCGCGGTGACGGGGTGAGGGGATCGCCCCTACCTGGGGGTTTCCCCATGGTCACACCTGTGGTAGAATGACCCTCTGAGCCTGGAGGTGTGACCTGTGGGCGGCCTGCGACCGCAGGAGTACCATAACTCCATCTTCGAGATCGACCTGGACAGGCTGCGCCGGATGGGCAAGCGGGCGATCATCCTCGACCTGGACAACACCCTGGTGCGGTGGAATGACCCGACGCCGACGCCGAAGCTGCTGGAGTGGCTCGCAGCCGTCCGGGCGCACGGCCTCATGCCCTGCATCGTCTCCAACAACAGCGGCCCGCGGGTGGGCGAGTTCGCCGCGCGGGCCGGCGTCCCGTTCGTCCCCAGCGCCGCCAAGCCCCGCGTGAAGGGGTTCCGGCAGGCCATGCGGCAACTGGGGGTGGCGCCTCACGAAACGGTGGTGGTGGGCGACCAGCTGTTCACCGACGTCCTGGGCGGCAACCGGGCCGGCGCCTACACCATCCTGGTGGTGCCCATCGACCGGCGGGAATTCATCGGGACCCGGCTCGTGCGCCTGATCGAGCGGCGGGTGCTCCGTTACCTGTTCCGCCAGGGTCTCCTCACCCCGAAGTAGGTCCGGCTGGCGAGCGGCCAGCCGGTCTGCCTATAGTTGGCAGGTTCCGCCGGGGGCACCGCCGAAAGGAGTAAGGTGAGAAGAGACCCGCTGTGGCGCGGGAGGGGGGACTGGGATGACCAAGCGTCGGAGCACATCGCGGGGTCCGGGGCGGATCCTGGGGATCCTGGGCCATCCGGTGGCGCACTCCGCCTCGCCCGCCATGCACAACGCCGCATTCGCCGCGCAGGGGATGCACGCCATGTACGGGGCCTTTGACGTCCCGCCTTCCCAGCTGGAGAAGGCGATCGCCGGGATTCGCGCGCTGGGGCTCCTGGGCGTCAACGTCACCATTCCCCACAAGGAGGCGGTCATGGCCTACCTGGACGACGTGGCCCCCACCGCCCGGCAGGTGGGTGCGGTGAACACCATCGTCAACCGGGGCGGCCGGCTGATCGGGTACAATACCGACGGCTGGGGCTTCCTGCTCAGCCTGGAGGAGCGGGGCGTGCGGGTCGCCGGCCGGAACGCCGTGGTGCTGGGTGCGGGTGGCGCCGCCCGGGCGGTGGCCCTGCACCTGGGCATGGCCGGGGTGGCGCGCCTGACGATCATCAACCGTTCCCGCCAGCGGGCCGAGTTCCTGGCGGCCGATCTCGCCCGGGCCAAGACCCCGGTGCGGGCGGAGGTGGCCGATCCGGGGTCGGAGGAGGCCCGGGCCGCGCTCGCGGAGGCCGGCCTGGTCGTCAACTGCACCCCTCTGGGCATGGAGCCCGACACCGAGTCGACGCCGCTGGAGGACGTCGGGCTGCTCCCGGCCCACTGCGTGGTCTACGACACCGTGTACCGGCCGCTGGAGACCCGCCTCCTGCGGGAGGCGCGGCAGCACGGGCTCATCACCGTCAACGGCCTGGCGATGCTGGTGCACCAGGGCGCCTGCGCCTGGGAGTACTGGTTCGGCCGGCGGGGCCCGGTGGACGTGATGCGGACGGCCGCGCTGGCGGCCCTGGAGGGACAGCCATGAGCGGGCAGGCGTGGCCCGCCGCCCTCCTGGGCGTGGCCCTGGGGGCGGCCCTGGGCTATCTGGGTGTGCGGTTCTCCCCCCGCTGGCTGACCCGGCCGGCGCCGCGGTGGCTCTCGGCCTCGCTGGTCGCGGGTATCGCGCTGGCGGCGGGGCTGCTCGGCTACTTCCACCGGCTCACGCCTTACTTCTGGCACCAGCTGGCGCTGGTGGCCATCCTCCTTGCAGCGGCCTTCATCGACCTGCAGGACCACATTATCCCCAACGACCTGGTGCTGGTGGGCTTCGCGGTCTGGCTGCCGGCGATGCTGCTCTTCCCGTACGACGGGAAGACGTGGCTCTCTGCGCTGGGGGGCGGCGCGGCCGCCTTTGCGTTCTTCTACCTGCTCGCGGTGCTCGTGCCCGACGGCATGGGCATGGGAGATGTGAAGCTGGCCCTGGTGATGGGGCTGTTCCTGGGAGCGGGATGGGTAGCCATGGCCCTCATCCTGGCGTTTCTCCTGGGCGGTCTGGCCTCGGCCGTGCTGCTGGCCACCCGGCGGGTCGGGCGCAGGGGGCACATCCCCTTCGGCCCGTTCCTCGCCGCGGGCGGCCTGATCACCATCCTGTGGGGAAGCCAGATCTGGAACTGGTACGCGGGATGACGCATAGGAAGGGGGCGGTCCCGGAGTGTTGCGGTACCTGACAGCCGGCGAGTCGCACGGGCGGGCGCTGGTGACCATCGTCGAGGGGCTGCCCGCCGGCGTGCCGGTGGACCTGGCGGCCATCGACCGCGACCTCGCCCGGCGGCAGTCCGGCTACGGGCGGGGCGGGCGGATGAAGATCGAGCAGGACCGGGTGCAGGTGCTGTCGGGCATCCGGCACGGCAAGACCCTGGGCAGCCCGGTCGCGCTGCTGGTGGAGAACCGGGACTGGCTCAACTGGACCGAAGTGATGTCGCCTGCGCCGCTGGAGGCCTACACCGACCCGCGGGCGGCGCAGAAGGTGCGGACGCGCCCCCGGCCGGGCCACGCGGACCTGGCGGGGGCCCTGAAGTACGATCACGCCGACCTGCGCAACGTGCTGGAGCGGGCCTCGGCCCGGGAGACCGCGGCGCGGGTGGCGGCGGGGTCGCTGGCCAAGCAGTACCTGGCGCCGTTCGGCATCCGGGTGGCCGGGTACGTGCGGTCCATCGGCCCCGTGGAGGCCCAGCCCCCGGCCGGGCTGGACCTGGACGGGATCGTCGCCCGGGCGGAGGCGAGCCCCGTGCGCTGCCCCGACCCCGCGGCGTCGGCCCGGATGGTGGAGGAGATCGACGCGGCGAAGCGGGACGGCGACTCGCTGGGCGGCGTCGTGGAGGTGGTGGCCGCGGGGCTCCCGCCGGGCCTGGGCAGCCACGTGCACTGGGACCGGAAGCTGGACGGCGCCCTCGGGGCGGCCTTGCTCTCCATTCAGGCCGCCAAGGGCGTGGAGATCGGCGACGGGTTTCTGGGCGCCCGGCGGCGGGGCTCGGAGGTGCACGACGAGATCGGCTGGAGTCCGGACAGGGGCTACTTCCGTTACACGAACCGGGCGGGCGGGCTGGAGGGCGGTATGACCAACGGGATGGACCTGGTGGTCCGGGTTGCCTTCAAGCCCATCGCCACGCTGTACAAGCCCCTGCGCTCCGTGGAGATCGATACGCACGTCGAGGCCGCGGCGGGCATCGAGCGGTCCGACGTCTGTGCCGTGCCCGCCGCGGCGGTGATCGCGGAGTGCGTCACCGCCTTCGAGCTGGCCCGTTTCGTGGCCGAGAAGTTCGGCGGCGACTCGCTGGAGGAGGCCCTGCGCAACTTCCGCGGGTACCTGGAACAGATCGCCCGGCGCTGACGGGCCGGGGGGCGCCCGCGGACGGGCTCGCGGGAGCGCGCGGCGGCAGGGGGGCGGTGCGGTGAACATCGTTCTCGTGGGACTCATGGGATCCGGCAAGACGGCTGTGGGCCGGCTCCTGGCCGAGCGGCTGGGCCGGCCCTTCGTGGACACGGACAGGCTCGTGGAGGCGGACGCCGGCCGCACCGTCGCCGACATCTTCGCCGCAGAGGGCGAGGAGGGGTTCCGCCGCCGGGAGGCGGAGGTGGTGGCGCGGGCGGCCGCCGGCGACAACCAGGTGATCGCGACCGGGGGCGGCGCCGTGCTGCGGACGGAGAACCGGGAGGCGCTGCGCCGCACGGGGTTCGTGATCTGGCTGGATGCGGAGCCGGAAACGCTGTATGACCGGGCCCGCGGGCAGGGGCTGCACCGCCGGCCGCTGCTCAGCGGCCCTGATCCGCTGGGGCGGCTGCGGGCGCTGGCGGCCGCGCGCCGGCCGTTCTACGCCCAGGCCGCCCACGTGCGGATCTGTACGGACCGTCGTTCGCTGCAGGACGTCGTGGCAGAGATCATGGAAAAGCTACAGGAAAGGGGAGAGCGCGGGTGACAGAGGTCTGGGTGGAACTCGGCGAGGAACGCTACCCGATTTACGTGGGCGCCGGGCTGATGGCGCAGCTGGGCGCGCTGGTGCGGCGGCACCTGCCGGAGACCCGGCGGGCCCTGCTGGTGACCGATGCCAACGTCGCGCCCCTCTACGGGGAGGCCGCCCGCGCAGCTCTGGAGCAGGCCGGGATCACCACCGCCCGGGTGACGGTGCCGGCCGGCGAGGCGTCCAAGTCGCTGTCCCAGGCTTACAGCCTGTACAGCAGCTGCGTCCGGGCGGAGCTGGACCGCACCAGCGCGGTCGTCGCCCTGGGCGGCGGCGTGGTCGGTGACCTGGCCGGGTTCGTCGCGGCCACCTACCTGCGGGGGATCCCCCTGGTGCAGGTGCCCACCACCCTGCTCGCACAGGTGGACTCGTCCATCGGCGGGAAGACCGGCGTCGACCTGCCCCAGGGCAAGAACCTGGTGGGGGCGTTCCACCAGCCCTCTCTGGTGGTGGCCGACGTGGAGACCCTGAAGAGCCTGCCCCGGCGGGAGCTGTCCGCCGGGATGGCCGAGGTGGTCAAGCACGGGGTCATCCGGGACGAGGAATTCCTGAAGTACGTGGAGGTCCAGGTGGGCAACGTGCTCGCCGGCGACCCCGCGGTGCTGGAGCGGGTGGTGGCGGAGAGCTGCCGGATCAAGGCCGAGGTGGTGGCCGCGGACCCCCGCGAGAAGGGGCTGCGGGCGATCCTCAACTTCGGCCACACCGTGGGCCACGCCCTGGAGGCGGCCATCGGGTTCCGCTGGCTTCACGGCGAGTGCGTCGCGGTCGGCATGGTTGCGGCGGCGCACATCGCCCGGCACAGCGGCATTGCACAGGAGGGCCGGCTGGAGCTCCGGCTGACGCGTCTGCTGGAGCGCCTCGACCTGCCCACCACGCTGCCGGAGGGCATGGATCCCAAGGACCTGGAGCCCTTCCTGCGGCGGGACAAGAAGATCAAGAGCGGAGTGATCCACTGGGTGATGCCCGTGCGGCCCGGCGAGGTGGTCGTCACGCCCGACGTTTCGCCCGATGCCATCCGGTGGGGACTGGAAGCGCTGAGGAGGTAAGGATTCAGATGAAGTACCTGTTGTCGTATACGCCGGAGGTTCGGGAGGCCCTGGACCGGAACCGGCCCGTGGTGGCCCTGGAGTCGACCATCATCAGCCACGGCATGCCGTACCCCGAGAACCTGCGCACCGCCCGGGAGGTGGAGGAGATCGTCCGCAGCCAGGGCGCGGTCCCGGCGACGATTGCGGTGATCGGCGGCCGCTGCAAGGTGGGGCTGACGGACGAGGAGCTGGAGCTGCTCGCGACCTCGCCCGAGGCGGTGAAGGTGTCGCTGCGCGACCTGCCGGTGGTGCTGGCGCGCAAGTCCCTGGGGGCGACCACCGTCGCCACCACGGCGACCATCGCGGCGGCGGCGGGGATCGAGGTGTTCGTGACCGGCGGCATCGGCGGTGTCCATCGCAAGAGCCCGGGCGACCCCGCGCAGATGTGGGACGTGTCCGCGGACCTGACCGTGCTGGGCCGCACGGACATCACGGTGGTCTGCGCCGGGGCCAAGTCGGTGCTGGACATCGGCGCGACCCTGGAGGTTCTGGAGACGCTGGGGGTGACGGTGCTGGGCTACCGGACCGACCGGTTCCCCGGCTTCTACACCCGGGACACCGGGTTCGGCGTGGACGCCCGGGTGGACACGCCGGAGGAGGCCGCGGCCGTCATCCACGCGCGGCAGCAGACCATGCTCCCCGGCGGCGTGCTGGTGGTCAACCCCGTGCCGGAGGAGCACGCCATGGACCCCGACGAGGTGGAGCGGCACATCGCGGACGCCCTGAAGGCCATGGCGGCCGAGGGGGTGACCGGCAAGGCGGTGACCCCGTACCTGCTGGCCCGGCTGAAGGAGGTCACCAGCGGCCGGGCGCTGCAGACCAACATCGCGCTGGTCAAGCACAACGCCCTGGTGGGCGCGCAGATCGCCGTCGCCCTGAAGGCCGGAAAGTAGCCGCTGCACATGGCCGACCCCCGTTCCGTCACGGGAACGGGGGTTTTGCGCGGGGCATTCCCCGAGGGCATAAGAGAAATAGAACATCGTTCTGTACCGTGGAACGATTGGGGCTTAACAGGGGGCGTCTCACCGATTAGGATTGTGACGGAAGGGGGCTGAAGCACATGGCATTCGTTCCGACCATCGTGGTACTGGAAGGGGACCAGACCGGGCAGGAGCTGCTGGAAGAGGCCGTTCGGCTTCTCAGCCCTGACGTGATCGGCTTGCCGCTGCATCTGGTGCGTTATGACCTGAGCCTGGAGAACCGCCGGGCGACCAGTAACCGGGTCGTCTACGAGGCGGCCGCGGCGATGCGGGAGCACGGGTACGGACTGAAGGCGGCGACCATCACCCCGGAGGGCCGGGGAGACGTGGGGTCGCCCAACGCCATCCTGCGGCGGGAGATCGACGGCACGGTCATCCTGCGGACCGGCCGGCCCCTGCCGGGGGTCGAGACCATCGGCGGAATCACCGCGCCCATCGCGGTGGTGCGCATGGCGACCGAGGATGCGTACGAGGCGAAGGAGTGGCGCGAGGGCGAGGGCGATGAGGAGCGGGCGTTCCGCACCACCTACATCTCCGCCCGCAACTGCCGTGCCACCGCCGAGTTCGCCTTCCGCCTCGCGCGGCAGATGGGGGCGCTGGTCTTCGGCGGCCCCAAGTGGACGGTGTCGCCGACCTACGAGGGACTGCTGAAGGAGGCGATGGACGAGGCGGCCAGGCGGAATCCGGACGTGCCCTACGACCCGCAGCTCATCGACGCAGCGTACGCCCTGCTGATCGCGCGGGCGACCCGGCCGCTGGTCATCCCGTGCCTCAACCGGGACGGGGACATCCTGTCTGACCTGGTGCTGGCGCTCTACGGCTCCATCGCGGGATCGGAGTCGCTGCTCATCGCCTTCGACGAACAGTTCAACCCGCGGGTGGTCATGGCCGAGGCGCCGCACGGCACCGCGCCCAGCCTGCAGGGCAAGAACCTGGCCAACCCGCTGGCGATGCAGCTTGCGGCGGGCGCTCTGCTGAAGCAGATGCCGGATCCGGAGTACCAGCGTGCGGGCGCGGCGATCCAGGAAGCCTGCCTGCAGGCTGTGGCGCAGGGCGTGCGGACCGCCGACCTGGGCGGAACCGCCCGGACCACCGAGTTCACCGACGAGGTGATCCGCCGGGTGAAGGAGAAGCTGGCGGTCCCGGCCCGCTGAGCCCGCGCACCCCGCCGCGCCGGCCGGAATAGGCTGGTGAGGGCGAGGGGGCAGCGGCCATGTTCGTCACCCACGGCGACACGATCGTATTCCGCTCGGACCGGTACGGGCGCTTCGGCACCTCCTCGCGGCTGCGGCCCGCAGGCGACCGGGGCGACGGGGGCTGGGACGGCCTCTCCGGCCGGCGCGGGTGGCCGCCGGAGCACCGACCCGGACGTTCCCGCGCCGGCGACGAGGACCTGGCGGCGTCCCTGCTCCGGCGCATCGGTGCCCTGGAGGAGCGGGTGGCCCGGCTGGAGGCCCGCCTCTCCGGAGATGGACCTCGCAGCGGCGGGCGCCGGGCGGACGGATCCGGACACGACCGGTACCGCGGCTGGCCCGGCGGCGCCGCGGACGGCTACGAAGCGGCGGGGCCCGGTTCCCCCGGGGTGCGCGTGACGCTGCACGCAGGCGCCGGAGCCCAGGTGAGCCTGGGGCAGGTGCGGCTGATCGAGCACGGCTGACGCCGCCCCGCCGGCGCACGCTGCCGGAGGTGTCCCGGCCCGCGCGACGGACAGGAAACGCCCTCCTCCGGACGAATTCCACTAGGAGAACTCGTCCGTAGAGGAGGGCGCTGCTTTGCGGAGACACGGCATGATGGGCTTCGTGGCCGGCTTCGTGACCGCGGCCGTGCTGTTCGGCGGTCTGGCGGTGGCGGCGGGCTACGAGCGGCAGATTACGGTGCACTTCCGGCCGCTGAAGTACGTGTTTGACGGCATCGAGCGCACGCCGCAGGGGGGCGAGGCGGGCTTCATCTATCAGAACCGCACCTACGTGCCGCTGCGCTTCATCGCGGAGTCGCTGGGCCGCCCGGTGGAGTTCGTGGACGGCACGATCTACGTGGGCGCGATCCCGGGGAAGACCCCGGAGGTCTGGAACCGCCTGACCGAGCAGGGGGAGGGCAGCTTCAAGGTCCAGTTCTTCGCCGACCGGGCCCTCAGCCTGCAGGGGGAGGAGATGCCGGCGGCCACCGTGGTCACCCTGGTCGCCCCGGGGGGCGACGTGGAGGACAAGCGGGGCGTGACCTCGCAGTTGTGGGCCGACTACGACCTGCCGGCGGGCGTCGGCCGCATGAGCGGCACGCTCTACGTGCCGCACCAGTATTTCGGGCTGGCCGGCGAGCGGCGCGTGGGCCGCCTGGTGGTGCTCAATGAGCTGAACCGGCCCATCTACACCAGCCCGGACCTCACGACCAAGTCCGACCCCGTGCCGTTCTCGGTGCCGCTGGACGGCGTGAAGCGGGTGCGGATCGTGGTCACGCTGCACCCCTACGAGGGGGTGCCGCTGGGCGATCAGCTGGTGATGGCCCAGATGGGCATCGCCGGCCTGAAGTTCGAGTAGGCGCGCACGGGGCGGGGGAGAAGCGACCCCCGCCCGTTCGTTTTTTCCTACCACTCGTCCCCGGGGGCGAAGGGCTTGTCGCCCTTGTCCTGCGTCGGGATGTCCAGCCCCGGGACGGTGACCACCTCCGACGTCTCGGGGCAGCGCAGCCGCCTGGGGGTGACGTCCTGGGCGTTCACCTTCAGCCACCTGCGGCGCACCACCTTGGCCCGCACCTTGATGACCGACTTCTCCAGCAGCTTGGAGAAGGTGCCGTCCCGGTTGCGGTCCACCAGCTTGTCGAACTCGCCGGCGACGATGGCGTCCTCGATCTCGCAGTCATCGCCGTCGCGGCTGCCGGGCACATCGATGAAGAGGTGGAAGGGGATCTCGACGGTGCAGTGGCGCACGTCGCCGCAGACGCGGTTCAGGCCGCCCTTGTGGTCCCACTCCTTCGCCGTCTTGTACGTGATGTTCTTGATCAGGCGGCCGTTGATGATCACCTTGTCACATGCCGCAACGCAGTCGTCCACTTCGACCAGCTTGTCGATGTGGTCGATCTTGAAGGCCGGGGGCGTCAGCGGAATCTCGCTCACAACCAGCACTTGCGCCGTGTTGGCGTTCACCACCACGGGTGTCTGAATCACGTATCCGTTGTCCTTCAACCCGTCGCGACCTCCTTTGGACCGTACCGGTACACCCCATCCTATGCGCCGCCGCGGACCCAGGTCACATAACGTACGTTTTCGTCAACCTTCCCGGTCGGAGCCGCAATGGGGAGCACGGTCGTACTGATCCTTAGGGGCTGCTGCTGCACCGGAAGGAACCCGTTAGTATCGAACTTGAGAAAGTGAGGGACTGTTGGAGGATTTTTCTGCCCTAGACAGAACCGGTACTATGAAGACTGTATCGACCGCATAAAATGATAAAGCTATGACCCTAGGATCCTGAACCGTGTCGTCCAGCCCACACACCCGCCGGGCAGCGCCTGGGAAAGGAGGGAAGCGCGGCCTCGGCCCGGCGACGTGTCCATCTGGAGGATCAAACTAGGACCGGAGGTGTGTTGCGTTGACGTATGGCATTGGGATTGCACTGCTCCTGGGAATCATCGCGTACATTGCGGTCGTGATGAATCTGGGTGCCAGCGTCTTCTGGCACGAGGCGCTCATCGTCGGCGCGGTTACGGGACTCATCGTCGGAGATGTGCAGATGGGCCTCACGATCGGCGCGACGCTGACCCTCATGTCCCTCGGCATGTGGACTTACGGCGGTGCGACGATCCCCGACTTCATGACCGGCGCCATCCTCGGCACCGCGTTCGGCGCACTGCCGGGCGTGGGGGTCGAGGGCGGCCTCGCCATCGCGGTGCCGGCGGCGCTGCTCATGACCCAGCTGGACGTGCTGGGCCGCGCCACCACGACGCTGTTCATCCACGGCGCCGACAAGGCGGTCGCCGAAGGCAACGTGCGCGCGGTCACCTGGTGGCACCTGCTGGGCCAGCTGCCCTGGGGCCTCACACGGTTCTTCCCGGTCTTCCTTGCGGTCTGGCTGGGCGCAGAGCCCGTGCAGAACTTCATCAACTGGATGCCGGACCACGTCATGAACGCCATGCGGGTCACCGGCGCCGTCCTGCCGGCCCTCGGTTTCGCCCTACTGCTGACCATGATGCCGCTGAAGAAGTACTGGCCGTTCGCCCTGCTGGGCTACGTCCTGTTCGCTTACCTGAAGGTGCCCATGATCGGCATCGCGCTCACCGCTGTCGCCGTCGGCATCCTCTACCTCAACCTGAAGGAGGTGCGGGCTCGTGGCTAACACGCAGGTAGACCAGAGCCAGGTATTGCCGGAGTACGGCCCGGTAACCCCCGCTGACCTCAGGAAGGCCGCCTGGCGGCACAACCTGACGCTCCAGTGGTCCTGGAACTACGAGCGCATGCAGGCCCTGGGCTTCATGTGGTCGATCCTGCCGATCCTGCAGCGGGTCTCCCGCACCAAGGAAGAGCTCATCGCCAACATGCAGCGGCACCTGGTGTTCTACAACACCAACCCGGCGGTCGGCTCGCCCATCATCTTCGGCGCCGCCTGCGCCCTGGAGGAGAAGGGGCAGGGCGAGGTCGCCGACAGCCTGAAGGTGGCCCTGATGGGCCCGTTTGCCGGCATCGGCGACACGATTCAGGCCATTCTGCTCCGCCCGATCGTCGCCGTCCTGGCCGCCTCGCTGGCCATGGAGGGCAGCTGGGCCGGCCCGCTGATCATGTTCATCTTCGGCCTGTGCTGGTTCGGCCTGAAGTTCCCGCAGGTCACCTGGGGCTACAAGCAGGGCGTCAGCCTGGTCACCACCGTGGCCGGCGGCGCGCTGGAGAAGGTCACCGAGGGCGCGACCATCATGGGCCTGATCGTGGTGGGCGGCTTCGTTCCGTCCATCATGGCGAAGGTGACGACGCCGATCAAGTTCGTACGGCAGGTTACCGTGGACGGGCAGCTCACGGAGAAGGTCGTGGAGCTGCAGCCCGCGCTCGACTCCATCCTGCCGTACATGATCCCGCTGCTCATCGTCGGCTTTGCCTACTGGCTGCTGAAGGCCCGCCGTCAGTCGCCGATCAAGGTGCTCCTGTGGCTGACCGTTCTCGCCTTCGCCTGCAGCTATCTGGGCATCCTGTAATGCACGGCACCGGGGGGGCGGGGACCTGACCCCGCCCCCCGCCGCCACGTAAGGGGGTGAGACCGGTGATCGGCATCGTGCTGATCAGCCATGGTCCCTTGGCATCGGGCCTTCTGCAGGCCGCCGAGATGATCGCGGGGGAGCAGTCCCAGGTGGCCGTCTTGGAGCTGCAGCCGGCCCAGGAGATGGACCAGTTCCGCGAGGCGATGGAGCAGGCGGTGGCCCGGGTGGATTCCGGCGACGGCGTGCTGATCGTGGCGGACCTGTTCGGCGGCAGCCCCGCCAACACGTCCGCGTACCTGCTGCGCCCCGGCGTGGAGGTGGTCTGCGGCGCCAACCTGCCGATGCTGCTGGAGGTCCTGACCCTGCGCGACGGCCAGACGCTTTCGGAGCTGGCGCAGACCGCCGTGCAGGCGGGCGCCTCCGGTGCCCTGCGCCTGGCCGACGTGCTCGGCCGGGGTTGATCAGATCTCACGATCGGGAGGAGAGAGACGTATGCCCGTGGTCCACATGCGCATCGACAACCGCCTGATCCACGGTCAGGTCACGGTCGCGTGGGCGAGCCACCTGAGCGCCGACCACATGATCGTCTGCAACGACAAGGTCGCGCAGGATCCGATTCAGAAGATGATGCTGCCGGCCGCGGCGCGCGGCGTGAAGACGTCGGTGCTCTCGGTGGCGGATACGCTCGCCTACTGCGCCTCGCCCGAGGCGGAGCAGGAGCGCATCTTCATCATCGCCAAGTTCCCGTCCGACGCGCTGGCGCTCCTGGACGGCGGCCTGAAGCCGCAGGAGATCAACGTCGGCAACCAGGCGCCGATCCCTGGCACCAAGTTCACGATGGTCACCCGCACCTGCGCGGTGACGCCGGAGGACGCGGCGATCTACCGCGAGATCGTCAAGCGTGGTTACGAGCTGACCGGCCGCATGGTGCCCGCCGATCCGAAGAACGATTTCATTGAGCTGATCGCCAAGAAGGGGCTGTGAGGGGGCCGGAACATGAAGGCCGGACACCACTGTGCGATCATCACGCCGCCCATCCCCTGCGGGATGGGGGGCTATGCGGCTCGGTCCGGGCCGGCCGAGGGGGTGCACGACCCCCTTTTTGCGCGGGCGCTGGTCCTGGAGGCCGGCGGTGAGCGGCTGGGGATCATCACCTGCGACATCCTGCACCTGGAGCGGCCGGTGGTGGAGGCGGCGCGGGCCCGGGCCGCGGAGCTCACCGGCATCCCGCCGGAGCGGGTGATGCTCCTGGCGTCCCATACCCACTCCGGCCCGTCACCCGGCGACTGGAGCACCCACCCGTCCCCGCCCGAGTACCGGGCGTGGCTGCCCCTGCAGCTGGCCGGCTGCCTCCTGCAGGCGACCCGGCAGATGGCCGAGGTGGACTTGGCCTGGGCGGAGGCACCGGTGGAGGGGCTGGGCAAGAACCGCACCGATCCGGACCTGCCCTTCGACCCGACGCTGCGGCTGCTCGCGCTGCTGGCGGGCGGCCGGCCGCGGGCGGTACTCCTCAACTACGGCTGCCACCCGACGGTGATGGGCCCGGAGAACCGGCTCATCTCCGCCGACTGGCCGGGGGCTGCGGTGGCGGCCCTGCGGCGCGCCCTGGGCGACGACGTCTGGGTCGGGTTCGCCCAGGGGTGCGCGGGCGACGTCAGCGCCCGCTTTACCCGGCGGGAGCAGTCCTTTGCCGAGGTGGAGCGGCACGGCTGGCTGCTGGCCGGCGCCGCGCTGACGGCCCTGGGCCGGCTGGGCGGACCGGAGGGCGGTTCCCTCAGCCGGCCGTTGCGGCTGGGGGCGCGCTCCCGGGTCGTGCGCCTGGAGGCGCGGCGACTCCCGTCGGCGGAGGAGGCGGCCCTCCAGGTGGAGTCCGCCCGGGCGCGCGTGGCGGAACTGGAGGCGGCCGGGGCCTCCCACGCCGAGCTCCGCATCGCCCAGACGGCGCTGCAGGGTGCAGAGCTGGCGCTGCGGTACGCCACCGAGGGCATCCCCGTCGACCTGAACTGCGAGGTGCAGGCGTTCGCGATCGGGGACGCGGCCCTGGTCAGCCTGGCGGGTGAGCCCTTCTCGGCGCTGGGCCAGGCGATCCGGTCCCGCTCGCCCTTCGCGGTCACCCTGGTGGCGGGTTACGGCAACGGCTACTGCGGCTACATCCCTGACCGTGCGGCCTTCGCCCGGGGCGGGTACGAGGCGCTCTCGGCCCCCAGCGAGCCCGGCTCCGGCGAGCGGCTGGTGGACGCGGCGGCGGACCTGCTGAGCGAGTTGAAGGCGGAGGTGGCGGGCGCATGATGCTGTTTACGTGCTCACGGATCCACGCCGAGGGCGGCCTGGTCGACGGCTACGTGCTGGTGGACGGCCGGCGCATCGCCGCGGTGGAGGCCGGGCCGGTCCCGGCGGAGCTGCAGGGCGTCGATAGGGTGGACCTGCCGGACTGCGACCTGATCCCGGGCATGATCGACCTGCACATCCACGGCGCCGGCGGGTGGCCCGTGGAAGGGGCGGACGTCGGGCTGCTGCAGGGGCTCGGCCGGTTCCTGGCCGGCTTCGGCGTGACGGGCTTCCTGCCCAGCGCCTCCGCGCGGCCCCTGGAGGAGCTGGAGGAGGTGGCCCGGCAGGTCCGGGCGGCCACGGAGGCGGAATACGACGGCGCCGCCATCCTGGGCCTCCACCTGGAGGGGCCGTTCCTGAACCCGAAGCGGCCCGGGGCGATGCACATCCACAACCTGCGCACGCCCTCCGTCGCCGAGGCCGAGCGGCTGCTGGCGGCCGGCGGAGGCACGGTGCGGCGGGTCTCGCTGGCGCCCGAGCTGCCCGGCGCCCCGGAGCTGATCCGCTACCTCGTCGCGCAGGGGGTGACGGTGGCAGGCGCGCACACCGACGCGACGTACGCAGAGACGGTGGCGGGCATCGAAGCCGGGGTCTCGCTGGCTACCCACACCTACAACGCGATGCGCGGGCTGCACCACCGGGAGCCCGGGGCGGTGGGGGCGTATCTCACCGATGACCGGGTGACCTGCGAGATCATCTGCGACCTGCTGCACGTGCACCCCGCGGCGGTCCGGATCGCGCTGCGGGCGGCGGGCCCGGACCGGGTGGCCCTGATCTCCGACGCGATCCCCGCGGCGGGGCTGAAGCCCGGCCACTACCTGCTCTGGGGCCGGGACCTGTACATCGATGAGCAGGGTTACTCGAAGCTGGCCGACGGCACCATCGCGGGATCCACCAAGCTGATGCTCCACGGCCTGCGCAACCTGGTGGAGGTGCTCGGGGTGCCGTGGGCGGAGGCGGTGCGGATGGCGTCCCTGATTCCGGCCCGCGCCATCGGGCTCGCCGACCGGAAGGGCAGCCTGGCGCCGGGCAAGGACGCCGACCTGGTGGCCATCGGCCCGGGCTGGCAGGTGGCCTGGTGCGTCGTCGAGGGCCGGGTGGTGCGCCGGCCGGGGGATCCGCCTCCCGCGTACAACCCGGAGGCAAAGGCGATCGACGAGTAGAAGGGGGCAACGGACATGACGATCACGGCGGAACGGTTCTACCAGGCGGCGGACGAGGCGATCGCACGGCTGAAGGCGACCCAGCTGCCGGCCATCAAGCGGGCGGGCGAGCTGCTGGCGGAGACGGTCATGAAGGGCGGCGTCATCCAGGTGTTCGGCACGGGCCACTCCCGGGCGTTTGCCCTGGAGATGGCCGGCCGGGCCGGCGGGCTGGTCCCGGCCCACGCCATCGAGGAGGACATCCTCTTCCTCAACGGGGTCTATCCGGTGGAGGAGCGGAAGAACCCGTACCTGGAGCGGGAGCCTGAGATCGCGCACCAGATCCTGGCGCAGTACGACATCCGGCCCGAGGACATCTTCATCATCGTCTCCAACTCGGGCCGCAACGGCTCCACGGTGGAGATGGCCGCGGAGGTGAAGCGCCGGGGCCACAAGCTGATCGTGGTCACCTCGATGGCGCACACCACCTCGGTCACCTCGCGCCACCCCAGCGGCAAGCGGCTCTACGAGTTCGCGGACGTGGTGATCGACAACTGCGGGCCGCTTGGCGACGCGCTGCTGGAGGTGGAGGGCAGCCCCGTCAAGGTCTGCGCGGTCTCGTCTATCACGGGTGCCCTCATCGCCCAGGGGCTGACCGCCGAGGTGATCGGCCGGCTGGTGGCCGCCGGGCAGACGCCGCCGGTGTACATCAGCGCCAACGTGGACGGTTCGGATGAGCACAACGAGGCCCTGAAGGCCCGTTACGCGGGGCGCATCTGAGCCGGACCGCGCGTTTCGTTCACATCTGCGGTTGTCAGCGGTTGCCACGTCGCTTATACTGGAGACACAGGTGAATACGGGCACAGCGGCAGGTGCTCCCGGCCCCGCGCTCCGGGAGTTAAAAGGGAAGCCGGTGCAAGTCCGGCACGGTCCCGCCACTGTGACGGGGAGCCGTCCCCACGATGCGCCACTGGCCGGAAGGCTGGGAAGGCGGGGGAAGGCGATGATCCGAAGTCAGGAGACCTGCCTGTCGCTGCAACGTCACTCAGCCTTCGGGTGAAAGGGGGGGCGTTATGCGTAGCCTTGCATTGCCGTGCTGTCGCGCATCCCCCTCTGGTTGAGTCCAGAGGGGGTTTTCGTTGCTGCCGTATGTGCTCTGGGACCTACATGACGATGCATGGCGATTACGCTGACACAGGAGGTACACTGCATGAGAAAGCAGAGGCTGGGCGCGCTGCTGATCTCCGCGCTCCTGGCGGCCCTGCTCGCCGCGTGCAGCGGCGGGTCGCCGGGCGACGGGTCCGGCGCGGCCGGAGGGCAGGCGGGCGGACAGCAGGCGAGCGTAGGGCAGTCGACTGGAGAGCAGACGACCGGAGAGCCTGCGACTGGAGAGCAGACGGGTGGGCAGCAGGCAGGCGGCGAGACCGCCTATCCCATCACGCTGGTGGACGGCGCCGGGCGGGAGGTCACCATCGACGCCGAGCCGCAGCGCATCCTGTCGCTGGGCCCCTCGGCCACGGAGACGCTCTTCGCCCTGGGCCGTGGCGACCGACTGGTCGGCCGCACCGACTGGTGCAACTTCCCGGAGGCGGCCCTGGAGGTGCCGTCGGTGGGCAGCCTCTTCCCGCCCGACTACGAGCGCATCCTGTCCACGGAGCCTGACCTGGTGGTCATGATCGAGGGCTCGGTGGATGTGCGGGAGCGGCTGGAGCAGGAGTACGGCCTGACGGTCTTCGTCTACGCTCCGGCGAGCTTTGAGCAGCTCTACGCCCAGATGGTGGCGCTCGGTCAGGCGGTGAACGCCCGGGAGGCGGCGGAGGCGATCGTCGCCGAGATCCAGGGAGAGGTCGACGCGATCTACGCGAAGGTCCTTCCCATCAGCTACTCGCCGTCGGTCTTCTATCAGGTGTGGCCGGATCCGCTCTCCACCGCCGGGCCCGGCTCGTTCATCGACGACATGATCCGCATCGCCGGCGGCAGCAACGTGGCCGGCGACGCGGACGGCCCGTGGCCCGTGTACTCGCTGGAGCAGCTGCTCGCGGCGGACCCCGCCATCATCGTGGCGGGCTCGGAGGCCATGGCGCAGGACATCCTGACCCGGCCCGGCTGGGAGTCGCTCAGAGCGGTGCGGGAGGGCCGGGTGTACGGCGTGCCCAACGAGGACATCGTGGTCCGGCCGGGCCCGCGGCTGGTGGAGGGGCTGCGCTGGTTCGCCGAAACCCTGCACCCCGGGCTGTTCGGGCAATGACGGGACGGGCGACCCGCGGCCGCAGGGCGATGACCTTGACCGCGGTGGCCCTGCTGGCCGCGCTGATCGTGGCGGGCGCCCTGGGTTCGGTGCGCATCCCGCCGGCGGACGTGGTGAAGATCCTGCTGAATCGGCTGGGGGCGGACTTCCCGGCCACCTGGCCCCGCACCTGGGAGGCGGTCCTGTGGGACGTCCGCTTCCCCCGGGTGGCCATGGGGGCCCTGGTGGGCATGGGGCTCAGCGTGGCAGGGGCGGCGTACCAGGGGCTCTTCCGCAATCCCCTCGCGGACCCGTCGGTCATCGGCGCCTCGGCCGGCGCCTCGCTGGGCGCCGCGCTGGCCATCGCCTTTTTCGACCGCGTTCCCTCCCTGACCGGCCTGTGGCGGCTGGGGCCGGTCCCGCTCTTTGCCTTCGCCGGCGGGGTGGCAGCGGTCCTGGTAGCCTTCCGCCTGGCGACCGCCGGCCGGCAGACCTCCACGGTGAGCCTCCTGCTGGCCGGCATGGTGGTCAGCACCGTTGCCACCTCCCTGGTCTCGCTGATCATGTATTTCACCGACTCCCAGGCCCGGGACGCCATCGTCTTCTGGCTGATGGGCGGCCTCTCCGGGGCCAACTGGCCGAAGGCGGCCTGGCTCCTGCCGTACCTGGCGCTGGGGCTGGGGCTCCTGCTCTGGGACGGCCGGGAGCTGAACGCCTTCCTGCTGGGCGAGGAGGCAGCGCTGTCGATGGGCGTGGACGTGGAGCGGCTGAAGCGGCGGATCCTGGCCGCCGGGTCGCTGCTCACCGCCGCGGCGGTCGCCTTCTGCGGGATCATCAGCTTCGTGGGGTTAATCGTGCCGCACCTGGTGCGGCTGCTGGTGGGCCCCGACCATCGTTGGCTCCTCCCGATCGCGGCCGTCACGGGGTCCGTGGTGGTGGTCGCGGCGGACACCGTGGCCCGCTCGCTGCCCTGGGTCAGCGAACTGCCCGTGGGGCTGGTGATGTCCCTCATCGGCGGGCCGGTCTTCCTGGTCATCCTGCGGCGGCAGCTCTTGCCTGGTTCGTGAAAGGAGGTGGACGCCGATGCTGCGCATCGAATCGCTCGCCGTGGGCTATGGCGGCGAGCCGGTCCTCAACGGGCTGGACCTGGCCGTCGCCCGGGGCGAGTTCCTGGTGGTGGTGGGCCCCAACGGCAGCGGCAAGTCCACCCTGGTGCGGGCCGTGACCGGGGCGCTGCCCCCGACGGAGGGGCGGATCCTGCTGGACGGCCGGGATCTGCGCGGCCTGCGGCCCCGGGAGGTGGCCCGGACGCTGGCCGTGGTGGCCCAGGACACGTCCGTGGGGTTCCCCTTCACCGTCGAGGAGATCGTCGCCCTGGGGCGCATCCCGCACCTGCCGCCGCTGCGCAGCGAGACCCCGCGCGACCGGGCGGCCGTGGAGCGGGCCATGCGGCTGACCGGCACCCAGCCCCTGGCCGGCCGGCTGGTCACGGCGCTCTCGGGCGGTGAGCGGCAGCGGGTGATGGTGGCCCGAGCCCTGGCCCAGGAACCGCGCCTGTTGATCCTGGACGAGCCCACTGCCCACCTGGACATTGCCCATCAGGTGGGGCTGCTGGATCTGGTCCGGCGTCTGAACCGGACCGAGGGGCTGACGGTTCTGGCGATCCTGCACGACCTGAACCTGGCGGCGCTGTACGCGGACCGGCTGGTGATGCTGAGGGGCGGGCGCGTGTGGGCCGACGGCCCGCCCGCGGAGGTGCTCACCGAGGCCAACATCCTCACCGTCTACGGCAGCCGGGTTCGGATCGTCCGCCATCCCAGCGCTGGCCAGCCGCAGGTCATGCTGCTCTCGAGGGAGGTTGCGGCGCCGGCCCAGCCGCTGGAGCCGGTCAGCGCCGGCAGCGACTAGTCCCGGGAGATCTTGCAGAAGAGGTGGCACCGTCATGGCACGTTCGTTGATGTTCCTGGGCACCGCATCCAGCGTGGGCAAGTCGACCCTGGCCGCGGCCTTCTGCCGCATCCTGCGCCAGGAGGGCTTCCGGGTGGCGCCGTTCAAGGCGCAGAACATGTCCTGCGCCGCGACGGAGATCGAGGGCGGGCTGCGCATCAGCGTGGTGCAGGCCATGCAGGCGCAGGCGGCGGGGGTGGCCCCCCGGGTGGAGATGAACCCGGTGATGCTGCTGCCCCGGACGGAGCTCCGCTCCGAGGTGATCGTCAACGGCCGGTCGCTGGGCGAGATGGCCTGGCAGCAGTACACGGCCGATCTGCACACTGTGGCCCTGCAGGCGGTGCGGGAGGCCATTGCCCGGCTGGAGGCAGAGTTCGAGGTGATTGTGGCCGAGGGGGCCGGCTCGCCGGTGGAGGTGAACCTGCGGGACCGTGACCTGGCCAACATGAAGACCGCGGAACTGCTGGACGCCGACGTGCTGCTGGTGGCCGACATCGACCGGGGCGGGGTGTTCGCCTCGATCGTGGGCACCCTGGAGCTGCTGCCCCCGGCCGAGCGGGCCCGGGTGAAGGGGCTGGTGATCAACCGCTTCCGGGGCGACGCCTCGCTCTTCGAGGACGGCGTGCGCTGGCTGGAGGAGCGCACCGGCCTGCCGGTGATCGGCGTGATTCCCTACCTGGCCGACCTGGGCCTCGATGAGGAGGACTCGGCGGGCCTGACCGATGTGAGCGCCCCGGCGCCGTCCGCTGCGGCGCGGGAGGGGGCCCTGGACCGGCTGGCCGACCACGTGCGCCGGCACGCCCGGGTGGACCAGGTGCTGGAGCTGCTTGCCCGGCAACGGTGACGGGCGGGCGCTCCGGTGCGGCGAGGTGCCGGACGAAGGGAACGACCCATGCGGGTTCTGGGCACAACAGCGTGCCGGTTTGGGAGGGCAACTGCATAGAGCAAACAGCGGCAGGTGCTCCCGACCCTGCGGTCGGGAGTTAAAAGGGAAGCCGGTGCAAGTCCGGCACGGTCCCGCCACTGTGACGGGGAGTCGCCCCTCGGGATGTGCCACTGGCCCGAAGGCCGGGAAGGCGGAGGGGCGGCGAGGATCCGGAGTCAGGAAACCTGCCTGCCGCGCTGGCGCTGCTCGACCCTCGGGTGAAAGGGTGAGGCGTTCGCATGGCTGTCCATGCGTTCGATCTGTCATTTCTTTCCCTCGGGCTGAGCCCGGGGGTTTTCTTTATCGGTCTCTCGGTCACAGCGCGGTGCCTGAGAGGCCGGGCACAACGGCGTGCCCCTGGAACACCTGACGACGACCAGCGGAATCGGAGCACCAAAGCATCGGTGCACAGTAGCCTGCCGGACTGGCACCGGCGAAAGCAGGGCGCAACGAGGCGCCGCCGAGTACGGGCACAACGGCGTGCCCACCAAGCGATTGCTACTGGGAAGAGGAGGTCTGCTCGTGCTGCTGGCGAGGACAAACACCCTGGTGAGGCTCGGAATCCTGCTGGCCCTCAGCGTGCTGGGCGCCTACATCAAGTTGGGGCCGAGCTCCATCGCCTTCGACGCGATGGCCGGCTTCGTGGCTGCGCTCCTCATGGGCCCCGCGGCCGGCGCCCTGATCTGCGGTCTGGGGCATGTGGCCGTGGCGGCCGTCACCGGCTTTCCGCTCACCCTGCCGTTTCATCTGGCCAGCGCCGCGGCCATGGCCGGCGTGGGCTGCCTGGGCGGGCTTGCAGCCCGGCGCTTCGGTCTGGTGGCCGGCGCGGCGGTGCTGGTGGTGGCCAACGGCATCCTGGCACCGGCCCTGCTGGCTCTGCTGCCAAACCCGCTGGGGCTCGGTCTGTTCGCGGCCCTGGCCCTCCCGCTCACCGTCGCTGCGGGAGCCAACGCAGCCGTCGCGCTGCTGGTGGTGCTGGGCCTGAGGCGGGCGGGGGTCGAGGGATGAGGTGGCGGGACCTGACCCTGGTGGACCTGCCGTGCGGCGGCCGGCTGGTCATCGCCTGCGATGCCGCCGGCGGCATCGGGCCGAAGGAGCGCGACGTGATTCGGGTGGCCGGGTACGTCATCGGGCGGTTCACTGCCCGGGTGGCCCTCATGGATCTGCTCGCCGCCGGCGCGCAGCCGCTCCACCTGGTGAACAACACCTGCGTGGAGCCTGATCCCACCGGGCGGGAGATCCTGCAGGGCATCTGCGACGAGGCGGCCCTGGCGGGCCTTTCCGCCGACCAGATCAACGGCTCCTTCGAGAAGAACATTCCGACGGTCCAGACGGGCCTGGGGGTGACCGCCATCGGTTACCTGGCCCCGGGCCGGTCGCTGCGCACGGCGCGGCCGGGCGACCTGGTCGTCGCCATCGGGCGGCCGAAGGTCGGGGCCGAGGTGCGGCTGGATGACCCCGAACTGCCCGATCTTCCCCTGGTCCGGCGGCTCGCCGGCGACCCGCTGGTGCACGACCTGTTGCCCGTGGGCTCCCGTGGGATCCGCGCCGAGGCGGAGGATCTCGCCGCCAGCGCGGGGCTGGAGGTGGAGTGGGCCCCGGCGGAAGCGGGTTTCCCCCTCGGGAAGTCGGCGGGTCCGGTCACCTGTCTGCTGGTCGCGGCGGCGCCGTCGGCCCTGCAGGGGCTGGCCCTCACGCTCACCCAGCCGTGGGCGGTCGTCGCGCAGCTTCGATAGGACGATGGTTGGCGGATCTGCTTACCAGCCCTCAGCGGCATCTTCATTTAAGTAGAACAGTGGACTTACGGAGGTACATCCCATGAAGAAGCGTTCGCTGGCAGCCCTCATGCTTTCCCTTCTGCTCGTGGTCGGCATCCTGACAGGCTGCGCAGGCCGCCAGACGGCGGTGAACCCGGACAGCCCGCCCGCAGCCCCGGCGGCTGAGTCGAGCGACCAGCCCGCAGACCGGGCGGCCGGCACGGGGAGCGCCGGGCAGGCCGAACCCCGGCAGACGGCCTACCCCCTCACGATTACCGACGGCGCCGGCCGGCAGGTGACCATCGCCGCCGAGCCGAGGCGGGTGATCTCCGTCGCCCCCTCCAACACGGAACTGATGTTCGCGCTCGGCAAGGGCGACCTGCTGGTCGGGCGCTCCGACTGGGACGACTATCCCCCCGAGGCGCAGGAGATCGAGTCCATCGGCGGTTTCTACTCGCCCGACTACGAGAAGATCATCTCGCTGGAGCCCGACCTGCTCCTCCTGACCAGCGGCTCCGTGGAGGCGCGGGAGAAGCTGGAGAACGATTATGGGCTCACCACCTTCGTGCTGAACCCCTCCAACTTTGAGGAGCTGTACGAGGGGATCCTCGCCCTGGGCCAGGTGGTGAACGCCCAGGAGGCCGCGGAGGCGCTCGTGGCGGACATGCAGCGTGAGGTGGAGGCCATCGCCGGGAAGGTCGCGCTGGCGGAGAACAGGCCCGTGGTGTTCTACCAGGTCTGGCACGATCCCATCACCACCGCCGGCCCGGGCTCCTTCATCGACGACATGATCCGCATCGCCGGCGGCACCAACGCCGCATCCTTCGCCGGCGAGCCCTGGCCGGTTATCTCGCTGGAGGAACTGGTATCCGCAGACCCCGACATCATCGTCACCGCGTCGGAGGCCGCGGCCCGGGAGGTCCGGGAGCGGCCTGGCTGGGAGTCGATCGCGGCGGTGAAGGAAGGCCGGGTGCTGGGGCTGCCGGATGAGAACATCGTGGTGCGCCCCGGCCCCCGCCTGATTCAGGGGCTCCAGTGGTTCGCCCGGAATCTCCACCCGGAGCTCTTCGAGCAGTGACCGGGCCGATGGGGCGCTTTCCCGAAGGGAGCGAGGCGATGCGCATGGCGGGTGTGATTCTGGTGCTAGGCGGCGCGCGGAGCGGCAAGAGCCGCTGGGCGGAGCATTTGGCTTCGCCGTTCCGGCGGGTGGTCTATCTGGCCACCGGCCGGGCGGGCGATGCGGAGATGGCCGACCGCATCGCCCGGCACCGGGCGAGCCGTCCGGCCCACTGGCGCACGGTGGAGGAAGAGCTCAGGCCGGCGGCCGCCCTGGCGCAGGCCCTGCACGAGGCGCCGGCGGATGCGGTGCTGCTGGACTGCGTGACCCTGCTCATCTCCAACCACCTGCTGCAGGGGGAGGAGGGGTTCGAAGCCCGGGCCCGGCAGGAGCTGGCGCAGCTGCTCAGCCTGACCCGTGAGCGCGGCGCGCTGCTCATCGCCGTGTCCAACGAGGTCGGGGCGGGGCTGGTGCCCGAGCACCGGCTCGGGCGGCTCTTCCGCGACGCCCAGGGGCGGCTGAATCAGTGGCTGGCGCGGGAGGCGGACCAGGTCTACGCCTGCGTGGCCGGTATCGCCGTCGACCTGAGGCGGATCGGTACGGTGATCCCGGAGTGAGCGTGGCGGAAATGTTTCCCGCGGCGCCCTGGTACCTGCCGCTGGCGGCCCTCGCGGTGGACGCGGCGGTGGGCGATCCCGCCCGGCTGCCCCATCCGGTGGCGCTCATGGGCCGGGTGATTGCGTGGGCCGAGCCGCGACTGCGGCGGACGCGGCTGCCGCTGCGGGCGGCCGGGGTGCTGCTGGCCCTCCTGCTGCCGGTCGCGGCCTGGGGCCTCACCTGGGGGCTCATCCGGCTGGCCGCGGCCCTGCATCCCTGGCTCGGTGTGGCCGCCGAGGTCTGGCTCCTCAGCACCTGCCTGGCGGCCCGCTCTCTGGCCGATCACGCACTGGCGGTCTACCGCCCGCTGAAGGCCGGGGACCTCAGCGAGGCGCGGCGCCGGGTGGCGCACATCGTCGGCAGGGACACGGCCGGGCTGGACGCCGCCGAGGTCACCCGGGCGACGGTGGAGACGGTGGCCGAGTCCACCTGCGACGGCGTGATCGCGCCGCTCTTCTGGGGGCTGGTCGGCGGCGCGCCGCTGGCGATGGCCTACAAGGCCGCCAACACCCTGGATTCGATGGTCGGCCACCGGAACGAGCGCTACCTGGAGTTCGGCTGGGCCTCCGCCCGGCTGGATGATCTGGTCAACCTGGCGCCTGCCCGGCTCAGCGCCCTGCTGCTGGCCCTGGCCGGCCTGAGCCCGAAGGCCCTCCGCATCGCCCTGCGGGACGCGCCGCGCCACCCCAGCCCCAACAGCGGCTGGCCGGAGGCGGCGATGGCGGCCCTGCTGAGGGTGCAGCTGGGCGGCCTCAACCACTACGGCGGGAGGCCGGAGCGGCGGGCCCACATGGGCGATCCGCTGGAGATGCTGCAGCCGGGTCACATCGTGCAGGCGGTGCGGTGGATGTGGCTGGCGACCCTGCTCGGGACGGGCCTCGGGGCGCTGACGCTCTGGTTCTTGGCGTGAGGGGGTGACCGGGTGCGCATCGCGCTCTCCTTTCTGACCCGGATTCCCATGGGCCGACTTGAGACCCCGGACTACATGCGGGATCTCGGCCGCGCGGCGGGGTTCTTCCCCCTGGTGGGCCTGCTGGTGGGGGCCATCTGCCTGATCGCCTGGCTTGCGGGCAGGCTGCTCTTCGGGCCTGCCGTGGCGGGCGTCGCGGCCGTGGCCGCGGGCCTCGGTGCGACCGGTGCGGTCCACCTGGACGGCCTGATGGACGCCGCCGACGGGCTGCTCTCCGCCCGGAGCCGCGAGCGGATGCTGGAGATCATGAAAGATTCCCGGGTCGGCGTGATGGGCGCAGCGGCGGGAGCCCTGGCCCTGATGCTGCGGTGGGCCCTGCTGCTGGAGCTGACACCGCCGCGGGCAGCAGCCGCCCTGCTGGTGGCCCCGGCCGTGGGGCGGATGGTGATCCCCCTGGCGGCGGTGCGCTGGCCGCCCGCCCGTGCCGAAGGGATGGGCGCTGCCTTCGGCCGGCACGTGGGCGGGGCGCAGCTGGCCGGGGCGCTTCTGGGCGGCCTCACGCTGGCTGTCGGGGTGCCGGGGCTCCTGGCGTGGTGGGGGCAGAGCCCGGCAGCCCCGCCGGGCCTGACGGCAGCCGTGACGGTCTCCGCCCTGCGGGGGCTGGGCGCGTGGCTCGCCGCCCTCGGGGTCGGTCTGGCCGGCGGGCGGTGGCTCTCGCGGCGACTCGGCGGCCTGACCGGCGACACTTACGGAGCCTTGTGCGAGCTGGCGGAACTGGCGGCGATCGCCTGCTTCGCTCTGCAGACAGGGAGGTGGACAGGATGATGACCCTGCACGGCGGCGACCTGGCTGTGGCGCGGGCCCGCTGGGGCGAGCCGCCAGGGGGTTTCTGCGACTTCAGCGCCAACATCAACCCGCTGGGCCCGCCCGCGGGCGCGGTGGCCGCGGCGCAGGCGGCCCTAGCCGGAATCGCGCACTACCCCGAGCCATTCGCCCGCCGGCTGCGGGCCGCCCTGGCCCGGCGTCACCAGGTGGACGAGTCGATGGTGCTGGTGGGAAACGGCGCGGCGGAGGTGCTGTACCTGCTGCTCCGCCTGGCGTCAGGCTTCCGGGTGGCACTGCCCGAACCCGGCTTTGCGGAGTACGCGCGCGCCGCCCGGGCTGCAGGGGCCGAGCTGCTGCCCGTCGCGCACGACCGCACCGATCCGCCGCCCCAGCTGGGGCGGGGGGACTGGTGGATCATCTGCAACCCCCACAATCCCACCGGCCACCTGTTCACGCCGGAGCAGCTCCTGCGGGCGGCGGAGCGGACGGAGGCGACCCTGCTCATCGACGAGGCCTTCATCGACCTCACAGCCGCGGGCGAGGCCGGCTCCGTGATCGCCCGTGTGCCCCACCGCTGCAACCTGGTCGTGGTGCGGTCGCTCACGAAGTTTTTCGCCCTGCCCGGACTGCGGGTCGGGTATGCGGTGGCCCCGCGCTGGATGGTGGCCGAGTTGGACGCGGCGCGCGACCCCTGGAGCGTGAACAGTCTGGCGCAGGCCGCTGCGCTCGCGGCCCTGAGCGATGAGGCCTACGCCGCCCGCACCCGGCACTGGGTGGCCGTGGAACGGGCCTATCTCGCCGAGCAGCTGGCGAGCCTGCCGGGGTTTATCGTCTATCCGCCATCTGCCAACTTCGTGCTGGTGCGGGCGCCGCTGCCCGCCCACGAGATCCAGCGGCGGCTGGGACCCCGGGGTGTGCTGATACGCGACTGCCGCTCCTTTGCCGGGCTGACGGAGCATCACATGCGGCTTGCTGTGCGCACCCGGCCAGAGAACCGGCGGCTGATCGCCCTGCTGCGCAGCATCCTGGAGGAGGAGGCGCCGTGACCTGCACCCTCTTCCTGGTGCGCCACGGCGCGACGGCTGCCAACGCGGAAGGGCGGTACGTCGGCTGGGAGGAGCACCCGCTCAGCGCAGACGGGCTCGCTCAGGCGGAAGCGGCTGCGCGTTACCTGAGCCGGTTTCGGCTCACCGGCATGCGCACCAGCGACCTCATGCGGTGCCGCCAGACCGCCGAGCGGATCGGGAGGGCCACGGGGCTCACGCCCGCGCCCGACCCAAGGCTGCGGGAACTGAACTTCGGGCGCTTCTCCGGCCTGACGTACGAGGAGATCGCCCGGCAGTGGCCCGAGGAGCTCGCCGCCTGGCTGGCCGACCCGGAACACGCGCCGCCCCCGGGCGGGGAGAGCCTGGCGTCGCTGCGGAGCCGGGCCCTGGCCGCCCTGCCCCGGCAGGACGGGGCCGTCGTGGTCACACACGGCGGTGTGATCCGCACGGTGCTTGCCCACCTGACCGGCAGGGGACTCTGGGACTGGCGGGTTCCTCCCGGCGCCGTGGTCCTGCTCCGGTGGGACGGCGAGCGGGCCGTGGATGAGCCGCGGGTCTGGCGGCCGGAAGCGGGGGAATGACGGGCACAACGGCGTGCCCGAACGGGCGGTGATCCGGTGCGGCGGCGCAACGGGGCGCCTGCCGCACCAGAGGCACAACGAGGTGCCGCGCTGCGGGTACAACGGCGTACCTGGATGAGCCATGCCGGGCACAGTGGTGTGCCCGGCATGGCTCCATGCGCAGCGTCGTCACGACGCGAGGACCTGCACCAGCGGCGCTGAGATCAGTCCGTCTCGTGGCAGGAAGTGGAATTGCGTTCGTCGAACACTTCGCTGTACTCCGCTGCCAGACCCCAACCGCCCGCCGCCCGCCGCCCAGCGCGCACCGCCCACCGCCCACGGCGCACCGCCCACGGCGCACCGCCCACGGCGCACCGCCCACGGCGCATCGCCCACGGCCCACCGCTCACCGCTCAAAGGGGAGGTCGACCGCCAGTGATCGTGCGCAACCTTACGCGCGGCCTTGTCCTGGGCGACCGGATCCGCCGGGCCGACACCTTCCGGCTGCGCCTGCTCGGCCTCATGTTCCGCCCGGGGCTGGAGCCGGGCGAGGGGCTCTGGCTGGAGCCCTGCTGCCAGGTGCACACCCACTTCATGCGGTTCCCCCTGGACCTGCTCTTCCTGGACGCGGAAGGGCGGGTCCTGCGCGCGCTGGCGTCCTTTCCCCCGCGGCGCATCAGTCCGGCCGTTCCCGGAGCCCGGGCCGTGCTGGAACTCCCGGCCGGGGCGATGGGGGAGACCCGGCCGGGGGACCTGGTGAGGGCTTTCCCATAGCAGGAGTATTGGTTGCCCGCAGGGAATATTGTTACCGGCAATCCCCACAAGAGGTCTGCGAGTGGACCGGCGGGGACAGAGCGCACAGCGGGCCGAAGCCCGGGTGCAGGGGCTGTCCCCGTTTTGCACGCTCCCGAGGGGAGTAGCCCCCCTGGCTCGTTGGCCAGACTATGCAAGCGGAAGCGAGGTGTGGTGGTGAACGAGTCGCTGAAACGGACGCCCCTGTACGAGCTGCATCTGAAGCTGGGCGCCCGCATGGTGCCCTTCGGCGGCTGGGAGATGCCCGTGCAGTACTCCAGCGTCATCGAGGAGCACCGGGCCGTGCGTGAGGCGGCGGGCCTCTTCGACGTGTCGCACATGGGCGAGTTTGAGGTGAGGGGGCCCCAGGCCCTGGACCTCATCCAGCTGGTGAGCACCAACGACGCCGCCAAACTGGCGGTCGGGCGGGTTCAGTACGCGCTGATGTGCTACGAGAACGGCACCGTGGTCGACGACATCCTCATCTACCGGCTGGACGAGCACCGCTACTGGCTGGTGGTCAACGCCGGGAACACCCAGAAGGACTGGGAATGGATCAACACCGCCCGGGAGCGGGCCGGCCTGCACAACCTGGAGCTCATCGACCGGTCGGCGGAGATCGCCCTGCTGGCCCTGCAGGGGCCGAAGGCGGAGGAGATCCTGCAGCCGCTCGCGACCGGCGTCGTGCTGTCGCAGCTGGAGCCCTTCAGCCTGGCGAAGAACGTCACGGTATCCGGGGTGCCGACCCTGGTGCTCTCCCGCACGGGGTACACCGGCGAGGACGGCTTCGAGATCTACGTGAAGGCCGAAGACGTCGCCGCCCTCTGGGAGGCCTTGCTGGAGGCGGGCGACGAGCAGGGGCTCCTGCCCTGCGGCCTCGGCGCCCGGGACACCCTGCGGTTCGAGGCGAAGCTGCCCCTTTACGGCCACGAGATCAGCGACCAGCACAACCCGCTGGAGGCGGGGCTGGGCTTCGCCGTCAAGCTGAAGAAGGGCGTGGACTTCATCGGCCGGGACGCCCTGGCCAGGATCAAAGAGCAGGGGCCGACCCGGAAGCTGGTGGGCATCGAGATGATCGACCGGGGCGTGCCCCGGCAGGGTTACCCCGTCGCCGTGGGGGGCGAGGTGGTCGGCGAGGTGACCACGGGAAGCTTCTCGCCCACGCTGGAGAAGAACATTGCATTGGCCTACGTGCCCGTCGCCCACAGCGCCGTGGGCACCGAGGTGGAGGTCATCATCCGGGGCCGGGCGCTGAAGGCGCGGGTCGTGGAGACCCCCTTCTACCGGTCGCCGCACAGACGATAACCGGCACGGTTGAGAATTACGCACAGGGAGGACGCGGAACATGGCGAACGTACCGGCGGATCTCAAGTACTCGAAGGAGCACGAGTGGATCAGGGTCGAAGGCAACATCGGCATCGTGGGCATCACCTGGTTCGCCCAGGATCAGTTGGGCGACGTGGTCTTCGTCGAGCTGCCTGAGGTGGGGCGTGAACTGAAGCAGAACGAGCAGTTCGGCGTGGTGGAGTCGGTCAAGACCGTTTCGGACCTGTACTGCCCGGCCTCCGGCAAGGTGGTGGAGGTCAACACGAAGCTGGAGAGCTCGCCGGAGCTGATCAACCAGGACCCCTACGGCGAGGGCTGGATTCTGAAGCTGGAGCTCTCGAACCCGGCCGAACTGGACAACCTGCTGGATGCGGCGGCTTACGACGCGTTTACCAAGGAGGGCTAAATGCGATACGTCCCGATTACGCAGGCCGACAAGGCGGCCATGCTGCGGGAGATCGGCGTCAGTTCCACCGAGGAGCTCTTTGCTGCCAACATCCCGGCGGAGGTACGCCTGAACCGGCCGCTCAACCTGCCCCCGGCGCTCACCGAGATGGAGCTGCTCGCGCACCTCAGGGAGCTGGCTGCGCAGAACGCGCACACGGGGGAGTATGCCTGCTTCCTGGGCGGCGGCGCGTACGACCACTACGTGCCCGCCGCGGTGGACGCGGTGATTCGCCGGGGGGAGTTCCTCACCGCGTATACTCCGTATCAGCCTGAGATCTCTCAGGGCGTACTGCAGGCCATCTACGAGTACCAGTCGCTGATGTGCGAGCTGACGGGCATGGACCTGTCCAACGCCTCCATGTACGACGGCGCCTCGGCCCTGGCCGAGGCCGCGGGCATGGTGGTGAACCAGACCGGCCGGTCCAAGCTCCTGGTCGCACGGTCCGTGAGCCCGCTGTACCGCCGGGTCGTGCAGACCTACATGCACGGCATCGGCGTCGAGCTCATCGAGGTGCCGCTGGATGGCGTGACGCTGGACCTGAACCGGCTCGAGGCCCTGATGACCGAGGAGGTCGGCGGCCTCCTGCTCCAGACGCCCAACTACCTGGGCTACCTGGAGAAGGTGCGGGAGATCGAGGCGCTGGTGCACGCGAAGAACGGGCTCTTCGTCGTAGCCGTCGACCCCATCTCCCTGGGCCTCCTGGAGGCCCCGGGCAGCTACGGCGCAGACATCGTCGTGGCGGAGGGCCAGGGGCTCGGCGTGCCCCTCTCCTACGGCGGCCCGTACCTGGGCGTTCTGGCCACCCGCGACCGGTTCGCCCGCCGCATGCCCGGCCGCATCGCCGGCGCCACGGTGGACAACCGCGGCCAGCGGGGCTTCGTGCTGACCATGCAGGCCCGTGAGCAGCACATCCGGCGTGAGAAGGCCACGTCCAACATCTGCACCAACCAGGCCCTGATCGCCCTCGCGGCCACCGTCTACCTGGCCCTGGTGGGCAAGGAGGGCCTCCGGGAGGTCGCCAACCTCTCGCTGCAGAAGGCGCACTACGCGGCGCAACAGATCGCCAGGCTGCCCGGTTGGCGGCTGGCCGGCGACGCGCCCTTCTTTAAGGAGTTCACCGTGCTGGCCCCCGCGGCCGCGGCGGAGGTCAGCCGTCGCCTGGTGGATCGGAAGATCCTGGGCGGCCTGGACGTGGGCGCGGACTATCCGGAGCTGCTGGGCGGCGCGGCCGGTTCCGCCGGCGGCCCGGCGGCCGCGCTGAGCTTCGCGGTCACCGAAAAGCGGACGCGGGCGGAGATCGACCGGCTCGTGGCCGCGCTCGGGGAGGTGAAGTAGGATGGCGCTCGTACCGCTGCTCTTCGAGAAGTCGACCCCCGGCAAGCGGGCGGTCACCTTCCCCGCGCCGGACGTGCCGACGGTGGAGCTGAGCGAGGCGATCCCGGCCGACCTCATCCGCCAGACGCCCGCGGCGCTGCCGGAGCTCTCCGAGGTCGAGGTCGTCCGCCACTTCACGCAGCTGAGCAGGCTGAACCACGGCGTGGACGTGGACTTCTACCCGCTGGGCTCCTGCACGATGAAGTACAACCCCAAGGTCAACGAGGAGGCGGCCCGCATCCCGGGGTTCGCCCTGACCCACCCGCTGCAGCCGGAGGAGACCGTGCAGGGCAACCTGCAGCTGCTGCACACCCTGGAGGGCTGGCTCTGCGAGGTCACCGGCATGGACCGGATGACCTTCCAGCCGGCCGCGGGCGCGCACGGCGAGCTGACGGGCATCCTGCTGATCCGGGCGTACCATGAGTCCCGGGGGGACACCGAGCGGAACGAGGTCATCGTGCCCGACTCGGCCCACGGTACCAACCCGGCCACCGCCGCCATGGCGGGTTACCGGGTGGTTCCGGTGAAGTCCCGGCCCGACGGCTCCATCGACGTGGACGCCCTGCGGCAGATCGTCGGCCCCAAGACCGCCGCCCTGATGATGACCAACCCGTCCACCCTCGGGCTCTTCGATCCCCACGTCCGGGAGATCACGGAGATCGTCCACCAGGCGGGCGGGCTCTGCTACTACGACGGCGCCAACCTCAACGCCATCATGGGCTACGCCCGCCCGGGCGACATGGGGTTTGACGTCGTCCACCTGAACCTGCACAAGACCTTCTCCACGCCCCACGGCGGCGGCGGGCCCGGCAGCGGCCCGGTGGGCGTCAAGTCCCACCTGGTGCCGTTCCTGCCGGTGCCGGTGGTGGAGAAGCAGGGCGACCGGTACGCGCTGGACTGGGACCGGCCGCAGTCCATCGGGAAGATCCACGGCTTCTGGGGCAACTTCGGCGTCATCGTGCGGGCCTACGCGTATGTCCTGGCCCACGGGCCGGCGCTGAAGGAGGTCTCCGAGCACGCGGTGCTCAACGCCAACTACGTCCTGGCCCGCCTGAAGCCTTACTACGAGCCCTACGTCGACCGGTACTGCATGCACGAGTGCGTGCTGTCGGCCCGCACCCTGAAGCAGGAGACCGGCGTCAGGACGCTGGACGTGGCCAAGCGGCTGCTGGACGAGGGGGTCCATCCGCCCACGATCTACTTCCCGCTGATCGTGGAGGAGGCCTTGATGATCGAGCCGACGGAGACGGAGGACAAGGCCACGCTGGACCGGTTCATCGAGGCGATGATCCGTATCCACGACGAGGCCCGGTCCAACCCCGAGTACGTCAAGTCTGCCCCCCACAAGACGCCCGTGGGGCGGCTGGACGAGGCGCTGGCGGCCAGGCGGCCGAACCTGCGCTACCGGGCGAACCCGAGCTGACGCAAGCGGGTGGGGGTGCCGCAGGGCACGCCCCACCCGTTTTCACGACGAGAGGGATGACGGTGACCGATGGCGCTGATGGAGACGAACTGGCGGCTGCTGGACACCGGGCACCGCCCGGGGCCGGAGAACATGGCCATCGATGAGGCGATCGCCATGGCCCACGGGCGGGGGGAGGTGCCGCCCACCCTGCGCTTCTACGGGTGGAACCCTCCGGCGGTGTCCATCGGCTACTTCCAGTCGATGCTGGGCGAGGTCGACCTGGACGCGGTGCGGGCCGGCGGCTACGGCTACGTGCGGCGGCCCACCGGCGGCCGGCTGATCTTCCACCACATGGAGCTCACGTACAGCGTGGTGATCCGGGAGGAGCTCCTGCCCGGCGGGGTGATCGAGACCTACCGGGAGATCTCCCGGGGGCTCCTGGCCGGGATGGCGGAGCTGGGCGTGCCGGCCGCGCTCTCCGGCGGTGACCGGGATCCGCGCCGCGCGGATCCCGACGGGTTCCACACGGCGTGCTTCGACACGGCCTCGGCCTACGAGCTGCAGGTCGGCGGCCGCAAGGTCGCGGGCTCAGCCCAGACGCGGAGGGACGGGGTGATCCTGCAGCACGGGTCGATCCTGCTGGATATCGACGTGCCCCTGCTCTTCCGGCTGATGCGGCTGCCGGAGGGGATCCCGGCGGAGCGGCTGATGGCGCGCTTTCGCGCCAAGTCCACCACCCTGGCCGAGGCGCTGGGCCGGCCCGTGAGCTGGGCGGAGGCCCGGGACGCCTTCGCCGCAGGCTTCGCCCGGGCGCTGGGGCTCACGTTGACCCCGGGCCAGCTCACGGAGAGGGAGGAAAAAGAGGCGCAGACGCTTGTCGAGGCCAAGTACGGGTGTGATAATTGGAACATGAGAAAATAAGCAGGGGGCGGCTCACTCCATGGATGCACTGAAGCGGTATGATCCCGAGGTCTTCGCGGCCATTCAGCAGGAGGTCGAGCGGCAGCAGCGCAACATTGAGCTGATCGCCTCGGAGAACTTCGTGCCCAAGGCGGTCCTCGAGGCGGCGGGCACGGTGCTCACCAACAAGTACGCCGAGGGCTATCCCGGCCGGCGGTACTACGGCGGCTGCGAGTACGTGGACATCGTGGAGAACATCGCCCGGGAGCGGCTGAAGGCGGCCTTCGGCGCGGAGCACGTCAACGTCCAGCCGCACTCGGGGGCCAACGCCAACACGGCGGTCTACTTCGCCTTCCTCCAGCCCGGCGATACGGTGCTGGGCATGAACCTGGCCCAGGGCGGCCACCTGACCCACGGCTCGCCGGTCAACTTCAGCGGCAGGACTTACAACTTCGTGCCCTACGGCCTGGACCCGGAGACCGAGCGGATCAACATGGACCAGGTGGCGGAGCTGGCCCGGCAGCACCGGCCCAAGCTCATCGTCGCCGGCTACTCGGCCTACCCGCGGGTCCTGGACTTCAAGCGGTTCCGGGAGATCGCCGAAGAGGTGGGCGCCATCCTGATGGTGGACATGGCCCACTTCGCCGGCCTGGCGGCCACGGGCTACTACCCGAACCCGGTGGAGCACGCGCACGTGGTCACCACCACCACCCACAAGACGCTGCGCGGGCCGCGGGGCGGGGCGATCCTCTGCAAGAAGGAGTTCGCCAAGGAGATCGACAAGGCGGTCTTCCCGGGCATGCAGGGCGGCCCCCTGATGCACATCATCGCCGCCAAGGCGGTGGCCTTCAAGCAGCTCTCCGACCCGGACTACAGGGCATACTGCGGCCAGGTGGTGAAGAACGCCAAGGCCCTGGCCCAGGCGCTGCTGGAGCGGGGCTACCGGCTGGTCACCGGCGGCACCGACAACCACCTGATGCTGGTGGACCTGCGGCCCAAGGGCATCACCGGCCGGGACGCGGAGCACCTGCTGGACAGGGTCTCGATCACGGTCAACAAGAACGCCATCCCCAACGACCCCGAGAAGCCGATGGTGACCAGCGGCATCCGCATCGGCACCCCGGCCATGACCACCCGGGGGATGAAGGAGGCCGAGATGGTCCAGATCGCCGACCTCATCGACCGGGCCATCACCCACCGGAACGACGAGGCGGAGCTGGACCGGATCCGGGCGGAGGTGCACGAGCTCACGGCCCGGTTCCCGCTCTACGCCGACTAGCGGCCAGGAGCAGCTGGCACCGGCGGGCGATCATCCGCACGCACACGGATGCAGCCAGGCGGATCCCCGTGGCGGGTCCGCCTGGCTTGCGTGTCCCTGCGGGCTCATGCGCCGGTGAGCCTGGCCGTCCACAGGATGCGGGCCTCCACCGGCCGGTTCTCCCGCACCACCTCCGCCGCCAGGGCGATCTCGTCGAAGACCACCGTGCCCGGAACTCGCAGGCGGAGGAGCTCCGCCGCCTCCTCCTCGGAGCGCTCCCGCACCTGCAGCGTGCAGTGGGGCTGGTAGGGGAAGGGGCTGGGCCGGAAGCGAATGCCGGAGTTCTTCAGCCGCCCGGAACGGCGCCTCGTCCTTCAGGGAAAGCCAGTAGATGTGGGTGCCCGGGAAGCGCCGCACCTCGCCGAACTCGGTCTGAAACGGCGGCGTGGACGCGGCGATCCGCTCCAGCGCCTGCACCACCGCGGCGGGATCCTGGTCGGGTTCCAGGACGTCCACCCCGCTCGATCCCGCCACGGTCACCTCCACCGGGTTGGGGGAGGGGTGGCCGTACCGCTCCCGGATCCGCAGCACCTGGTCGGCGACGGGCGGCTTGATGGGCAGGATGACGTACGTGGGGTGTGTGAAGTCCATCGCAGGCGCCCTCCTTTGTTCTGGAACAGCACCATTGCGATATTATAGTGCACGGCAGGCGCATCGCCAGACCGCGGGGGCGCGCACCGGCCGGTTCGACGCGCAGCGCCGGCAGGGGGGATTCCTGCCGGCGCATCCTCATTCGACCGTCGCTTGGTTCTGATCCTCGTCCGGCGCGCAGCACAGGTCGCCCCGGCCGGATTCCAGCGCGCCCTTCAGGCTGTCCAGGACCTGCCGCCACGCCGCGGCGTGCCAGCGGCGCGCCTCCGCCCAGCCGTCGCCCTCGCCCCATCCGGCGTGGACTACCGTCACCCGGGTTCCCCCCTCGACCGGCTCCATCGTCACCGTGACGGCGGTCAGCCGGTCGGGGTGGTTCATCACCGCGGCGAACAGGTCCGGGCCCTTCCAGGTGAACGCCAGCCGGGTCATGGGCTCCACTGCGGTGAAGGTGCAGCCCGCGGTGCAGTCCCGGCTGCGGTCCGCGGGATTGAAGAACAGCTCGAACGCCCCGCCCGGGCGCGGGTCGATGGTGGCCGCCGGGGCGAACCACTGGGTGATGCGCTCCGCGCGGGTCCAGGCCCACCAGACGACCTCCTGCGGGGCCTTGACCAGCACCTGCGTCTCCACGGCCTCCATGTCCGTCCCTCCCTATACGATCAACTGATCCATATGTTAACGGCACGGGCCCGGACAGGAGGTTCTCCACGCACTGCCATTACCTTCCATCCGGCAGGAAGGCGCGCAGCCAGGTGCCGCCGAACCGGCGGATGATCTCCCCGTCCACCAGCTCGATGCGCAGCCCAGCGACCTCGTCGCCCGGCCGCACCGTCACCGGGACGGGGTTCCAGCGGGCGAGGTCGCCGCTGGTGTCCACATCGCCGTAACCGCCGTAGGCGAAGCCCGAGCCGAGGTCCCCCGGGTAGCGCATGCGGGCGGCGAGGTACGCGGCCAGCACGTAGTAGCGCCCCTCCGGGACCCGCCGCAGGGTGAAGGGCCCCGGGGCGGGGATGGCGGTCCAGACGGCGGGGTAGGTGTCGGGCAGAGGGCCGGGGAACAGGCCGATGTAAAGCGCCCTTCCCTCCCGGTCGCCCCGGTAGAGCACCTCGCCCCGCACGGTCCCGGTCCGGGGCGGGCCGAGCCAGCGGGACAGGGCCCCGGCCAGGCCATACCGGCGCGCGGAACCGGCCGCCGGGGGCTGCGCAGGCCCGGACTCCGACACGGCCTGCGCCAGGCGGCGGAACTCCCCGGGCGTGACGCCCAGGTACCGCAGGAACATGCGGCGCAGCTGCGCCGGGGCGCTGTAACCCACCTCCAGTGCCACGTCGCGGACCGGCGCGTCGGAGAGGACCAGCAGCGCCTTGGCCGCCTCCAGCCGGACCCGGGTGCGGTACTCCTCCATGGTCACCCCCACGCCCCGCCGGAAGAGGGCGCTCAGCCGGGTGCGGGTGAGCGACGCCGCCCGCTCCAGGTCGCCTTCGATGTTGCAGCTGAGGTCCTCGTGTAGCCGGGCCATCGCCCGGTGGAGGGCGTGCCACTGGTCGTCGGAGAGCATGGCGCCCCGGATCAGGGGGAGGTGGGTCAGGTCCCGCCAGAGAGGGCTCACGTGGATGCGGACCGGCTCCCCGGGCGCAACCGGGCGGCCGAAGCCGTAGATCCCCCCGTGGCTGCCCCAGCCCAGCCCGTTCAGCGTCCCCCGGTCGTCCGGGATGCCGCCCACCGCGTGCAGGTACCAGCCGCCGTCGGGCAGGTCCAGCGTGAACCGGCCAGGCCCTTCCAGGGTGTCCATGGCCACGGGCTGCCCCTCGATGCGGGGCCCCGGGAACGCCCCCACCTGGTAGACGGTTGCGCCGGGACAGTGGCCGCAGAGCTCTCCTTCGACCCGGAACACGGCGGGCTTCCCCCTTCCGTCGCGCTGACAGGCAGTTCGGATTCCTGCCCCTTTTTCTGTCGAGGCGCGCCCGCAACCTGTTATGGCTGCGGGCTTTCCGCCGGGGGTCTGCCCTGCCGCTGCGCCTGGGCAGGGCGTCCGCCCGAGGGCGCAGGTCTACGGCCCCTGGAGGGATGGTTAACCGCACGAAGAATCATTGGAGCACAGGCCACAGCGAGAGGAGGAGCGCGGTGCTCGCCGTTGTCAACGCACGGATCCTGACCGTCTCCGCCGGCGTGATCCCGTCCGGGGCCGTGCTGGTGGACGACGCCGGCCGGATCGCGGCGGTCGGGGAACGGGTCGACGTACCGGAGGGAACAGAGATGATCGATGCCGGGGGGCGGACGCTCACCCCCGGGCTGGTGGACGGCTTCAGCCGTCTGGGGCTGATCAACGAGGGGCTCGGCTGGGCGGGCAGCGATGCCGACGAGTCCACCGATCCCAACACGGCCCACGTGCGCGCCCTGGATGGCCTCTACCCCTTCGACCGGGGCATCGCCGAAGCCCACACCGGCGGCGTCACGACGGTGCACGTGGTGCCCGGCGGCAGCAACGTCCTGGCGGGGCAGGCGCTGGCGATCAAGCTGCGCAGGGCGGTCGCAGCCGACGACCTGGTCCTCCGCCACCCCACCGGCGTGGCGGCCGGCCTGGGCGAGCGGCCGAAGGCCGCCTACGGCGGGGAGAAGCGGATGCCGGCGACCCGCATGGGCGTCGCCGCCGTCCTGCGGGAGGCCTTGGTGAAGGCCCAGGAGTACGACCCCGGGAAGGAGCGGGACCTGCGCTGCGAGGCGCTGCTGCCCGTCCTGCGGGGCGAGCTGCCGCTGCTGGTGGAGGCGCACCGGGCGGATGACATCGTCACCGCCCTGCGGATCGGCCGGGAGTTCCGCATCCGCATCACGCTGCTGGGCGCGACCGAGGGCCACCTGGTGGCCGACCTCATCGCCGAGGCGGGGGCCGCGGTGGCGGCGGGGCCGTCCCTGGCCGCCCGGGGCCGGCAGGAAACCCGGGACGTGGGCTTCCACCTGCCGCTTGCGCTGCACCGGCACGGGGTGCCCACCGCGATCGTCACCGGCCATCCCCAGCTGGACCAACTGTACCTGAACGTCGCCGCCGCCCTGGCCGTGCGCGAGGGGCTGATGCCGGAGGAGGCGCTCCGGGCGGTCACCCTGACCCCGGCGGAGATCCTGGGCGTGGCGGACCGGGTCGGCAGCATCGCCCCCGGCAGAGACGCCGACCTGGTGCTCTGGGACGGCGACCCGCTGGAGCTCACCACCCGGGTGGCCTGGACGATGGTGGAGGGCAGGGTGGTCTACATGGATGACGACCGCGGGAGCGCCCACGGCGGCTGGGGACACGACGGACGGGAAGGCCCGGAGCCGGGCCGGCCCTGCGGGGAGGTGAACGGGCGATGACCAAGCTGGCGATCACCGGTGCGACGGTCTACCCCATCAGCCGGCCGCCCATGGCAGGCGCGACGCTGCTGGTGGGCGACGGGAAGATCCTGGCGGTGGGGCTGGTGGAGATCCCGTCCGACGCGGAGGTGGTCGACGCCCGGGGGCTGCACCTCTTGCCCGGCTTCGTCGACCCCCACACCCACGTGGGCCTCTGGGGCGAGGGGGACGGCCCGCCCGCCTACGACGGCAACGAGTGGACCTCCCCGACCACGGCGCAGGTCCGGGCGCTGGATGCGATCAACCCGTTCCACGTCTCCTTCGCGGACGCCCGCTCCGCCGGGGTGACCACGGTGCAGACCCTGCCCGGGTCGGGGAACCCCATCGGCGGGGAGATGGTGGTCATCAAGACCCGGGGCCGGACGGCCGACGAGATGGTGCTGCGCCGGCCGTCGGGGCTGAAGGGGGCCCTGGGCGAGAACCCGAAGCGGCTGCACGGGCAGAACCACAAGCGGACGCCCGCGACCCGCATGGGCGTGGCGGCGGTGATCCGGCAGTTCCTGACCCGGGCCCGGGCGTATGACCCGGAGAAGGGCCGGGACCTGGGGCTGGAGCTGGCCCGGAAGGTGCTGGACCGGGAGATCCCGCTCCGGCTGCACGCCCACCGGGCGGACGACATCCTGACCGCCATCCGCATCGCCCGGGAGTTTTCCATCGACCTCTCCATCGAGCACTGCACCGAGGGCTGGATGGTGGTGGACGCCCTGGCCGAGGCCGGGTACCCGGTCACGCTGGGGCCGATGCTGGGCGGCCGGTCCAAGGTGGAGACGGCCAACCTGACCTTCCGCAACCCGGGCATCCTGGAGAAGGCGGGGGTCCACGTCTCGCTGATGACCGACCACCCCTTCGTACCCATCGCGCACCACCGCATCCAGGGGGCCCTGGCGGTCCGGGAGGGCATGAGCGAGGCCGGCGCCCTGCGGGCGATGACCCTCAGCCCCGCCGAGATGCTGGGCGTCGCCGACCGGGTGGGGTCCCTGGAGCCGGGAAAGGACGCCGACTTCGTGCTGTGGAGCGACCACCCCTTCCGGGCGCGGGCCCGGGTGCTGGCCACGTATATCGAGGGGCAGCGGGTGTACGAGGCGAAGAGCCTCTCCTGAGTCCGACGGCGCCGTCGGGTCCGGTGCGCAGGCACCGGACCCTTCTTCTGCTCGGCGTCACTGGCCTGCATCCTGGGCCAACCGGCCGCACGGGCGTAACCCTTTCAAGGATTTACCGTTATGAGGGGTGGTATGGCGGGCCGCCAGTGGCCCGCGGAGACGCAGGAGGCGATCGGCCAGCCGCTCACCCGGGTCCTGGACGCGGGGGACACAGCGGGAGCGCGGACGCCGGAGTCCGGCACAGGTGAGGCTCCTTCCCCGGGGGGGCCTGAGTCCGGCCCCTGGGAAGTCGGGGGCTGGATCACCGGTCTCGGCCTGCTCCTGGCGGAGGGCGGCGCCGTCCTCCGCGCAAGGCGCCGGCCACGCGCCTGAAGGTATGGAGGGTCCGCCAGCTTCCCTGCGTCCATCTGGCACGAGCCCAACAGGAGGTGACGGCAATTGCGCCGGTTCTGGATCGCGCTGCTCCTCGTCCTTGGCCTCTCCGCAACCTGCCTGGGTGACAGCGCACCCCTGGCCCCCGTCGGGCCCCACGTCCAGCCGCTGGACTCCACCACCGTCCGGCTGGCGGAAGAGCGCATCGAGATTTTCCTGCGCCGCGACACACGGCACGATGACCGTCTCAGCACCAGCGCGGTGGGCGAGTACCGCATCTGGTTCCGCTTCGAGCCCGAGGCGGACGAGGAGATGATGGTGGGTTTCCCGCTGTTCATCTTCGACCCCGAACAGGCGATCTTCGGCGCCCACATCGAGAACCTGCGGGTGGAGATCGACGGACGGGAGGTGGCCACGGAGGTCCGCGAGTCCGCTGTGCACCAGGACGCCGATGCCGGTCCCGTGAACTGGGCGGTCTTTCCGGTCACCTTCCGGGCGGGCCAGCCGCTGGAGATGGTGGTCAGCTACACCATGAATGTGCTGCCGTACGGCAAGGGCTACGACGCGCCGCTCTGGGTCGCCTACGTCCTGCGCACCGGCGCCCACTGGGCCGGGACGATCGGCCGGGCGGAGGCGGTGCTGGCCATGGACCGGCCGATCCGGGCGGAGGACATCCGGTCGGAGGAGAACCCCTTCCGCATCACGACCCCCGGCTGGGTGCTGGAGGACGGCGCCCTTCGCTGGGTGTGGGAGGACGTGGAGCCGGACTTCGATATCCATGTGGTGTTGGAGAACCCCTACTGGCGCGACATGGGGGTGGAGATCCGGGAGATGCTGCAGGCAGGCATCGCCGACCCTGCGGCGCTGACCGCGGTAATCGAAGCCACCCGCAGCCTGGCCGAGGCCGGGAACATGGGCATGAACTCCTCCCTGCGGGACGGCAGCCTGCCCGGCGAGGCCGCTGACCGGCTGCTGCCGGATGTACTGGCCGCGGCCGAGTCGTTCCTGGCAGAGCATCCCGACGACGACGAGGTCCGGGTGCAGTACCTGCTCCTCTTGCGGGAGACGTCGCTGCCGCTGGTGTGGGAGTCGGCCGACTGGGTCTGGCGGGTGCGCAGCGAGGACCACCTCGCCCTCTTCCTGCGGGAGGCGGTCGCCCGCGGCATGACCGACCGGCTGTACGTGCAGCGGTGGCGGCCGTGGGCGGAGGAGGAGCTGGCGGGCTACCCGTGGCGTCCCGAGACCCAGGACGCGATCGCCGCCTTCCTGACCGAGGTCATGCCCGGGACGTTCGCTTCGGAAGACGCGGCCCGTGCCTGGGTTGAGGCCAACGCCGGGGAGGCGCTGACGCCTGAGCGGGCTGACCGGCTGGCCGCGGGGGCGGTCCGGCGCGCGGCCACGGCCGGAAGCGGCGCGGCGCAGCCGCCTGCGGCCGATCCGGCCGACCGGCCTTCACCGCCGGCCGGGGAGACCCCTGCGCCCGGGGCCGCGGAGCCCACCGATGCCGGGGCCCAGCGCGGCTGGGCACCCGCTGTCGGGGTTGCCGTCGGTGCGGTGCTGCTCCTGGCGCTGGGGACGGTGGTCGTCCGCCGGCGCCACCGGAGCGACGGCGAGGCGCGGAAGGGATGAGGATGGAGGGGGGCCGCGTGCACGGCTGGGTTGACCGCCCTGCCCTGGCCGGCACAGCCAGGCTCCGGCAGGGAGCCGCCCTCCGTGTACCGAACTGACTATCAATGACTTGGAATTGCAGGCCTGTTCGGTCAGAGTGCCATTGAGCCGGGGATTGCGTATCCAGGGTCTGGCCTCACCGGTTGCCAGCAGGCTGCAATCGGAAGAACTGTGGCGAGAGGGTTGAACGGATGGACAACGAGATGAAGCGCACCCTGTGGGCCGCGGCGGACAAGCTGCGGTCGTCGATGGACGCAGCCGAGTACAAGCACATCGTGCTGGGCCTGATCTTCCTGAAGTACATCTCCGACTCCTTCGTGGCGCAGCGGGAGAGGCTGCGGAAGGTGCTTGCGGACCCCGCGTCCGACCTATATCTGGATGACCCGGCCGACCGGGAGGCCGCCCTGGAGGAACGGGAGTACTACACCATGGACAACGTCTTCTGGGTGCCCGACCAGGCGCGCTGGGAGACCATCCGCGCCCACGCGAAGCAGCCGGACATCGGCGCGCGCATCGACCAGGCCCTGGAGGCCATCGAGGAGGAGAACCCGCGGCTGAAGGGGCTCCTGGACAAGCGCTACGGCCGGGCCCATCTGGAGCCGGGGCGGCTGGGCGAGCTGGTCGATCTGATCTCCACCATCGGGTTCGGCGAGGAGCACCGGGCCAGGGACGTGCTCGGCGAGGTGTACGAATACTTCCTGGGCCAGTTCGCCAGCGCGGAGGGCAAGAAGGGCGGCCAGTTCTACACGCCCGCCTCAGTGGTGAAGCTGCTGGTCGCGATTCTCGCGCCCTACAAGGGGAAGGTCTACGACCCGTGCTGTGGCTCGGGCGGCATGTTCGTGCAGGCGGAGCGCTTTCTGGAGAGCAGGGGCGGCCGGTTCGGGGACCTCTCGATCTACGGTCAGGAGGCCAACCCTACCACGTGGCGGCTGGTCGCGATGAACCTGACGATCCGGGGGCTCGACTTCAACCTGGGCAAGGAGCCGGCCGACACGTTCCACCGGAACCAGCACCCGGACCTGCGGGCGGATTACATCCTGGCCAATCCGCCGTTCAACATGTCCGACTGGGGCGGTGAGCGGCTGGTCGATGACCCCCGGTGGATCTACGGCACGCCGCCGGCCGGCAACGCCAACTTCGCCTGGCTGCAGCACATCCTCTGGCACCTGGCTCCGGCGGGCCAGGCGGGCGTGGTGCTCGCCAACGGCTCGATGTCGTCGCAGCAGAACAACGAGGGCGAGATCCGCAAGAACATGGTGGAAGCCGATGTGGTGGAGGTCATGGTGGCACTGCCGCCGCAGCTTTTCTTCAACACGCAGATCCCGGCCTGCCTCTGGTTCCTGTGCAAGGACAAGACCAAGAACGGCCGGGATCGCCGGGGCGAGGTGCTCTTCATCGACGCCCGTAAGATGGGGCGGATGGAGACGCGTGTCAACCGGGTCCTCGACGACGAGGAGATCGCGAAGATCGCCAACACGGTGCACCTCTGGCGGCAGGACCGGGAGGCGCCGCCCGGACAGGTGTACGAGGACGTGCCGGGCTTCTGTCGCGCGGTCAAGCTGGAGGAGATCGCCGCGAACGGCTACGTGCTCACCCCTGGGCGGTACGTCGGGGCGGAAGAGGTGGAGGACGACGACGAGACGTTTGCGGAGAAGATGGAGCGGCTCACGGCGGAGCTGGCCGAGCAGATGAAGAAGGGGGCCGAGCTGGACGAGCAGATTCGACAGATACTGGGGAGGTTAGGTTATGACCTCTAATTGGCGCGAGGCGACCTGGGGTGAGTTGGCTACCCTGGAGTACGGCAAAGCCCTCAGGGATTACAAGACCAGCACCGGTTCCGTTCCGGTATACGGGACCAACGGGCCGATTGGCTGGACAAACAAGCCCCTCTGCCCCTTTCCGACCGTCATCATCGGGCGTAAGGGCGCCTACCGTGGAGTTCATCTATCGCCCTCTCCCTGTTGGGTCATAGACACCGCGTTCTACATCAGTCCGAAGCAACCTCTGGACATTCGCTGGGCTTATTACCAGTTGCTTACACAAGACATCAACGGGATGGACAGCGGGTCGGCGATTCCTTCGACCAGCAGGGAGGAGTTCTACCGACTTCCCGTCAAAGTCCCGCCGCTCGCGGTTCAAAAGCAGATTGCCGATGTTCTTGGAACGCTAGATTCCAGAATCGCGAACGTGCAAAGCACGAACATTTGCCTCGAGTCAATAGGCCAGGCAATCTTTAAGTCATGGTTTGTTGATTTTGACCCCGTCCGCGCCAAGGCCGAAGGCCGGGATCCGGAAGGCGTGGACGAGGATACGGCAGCGTGGTTTCCGGAGGAGTTTCAGGATTCGGAACTAGGCCCAATTCCCAAAGGATGGCGTGTCGACACCATTGACAGCGTTATCTCGTGTGTGGGGGGCTCGACACCCAGCACCAAGGAGCCTGCCTACTGGAACCCACCGGAATACCACTGGGTAACGCCCAAGGACCTTTCAGGCCAGTCCACGCCCGTACTGCTGACAACTGAGCGGATGATCTCCGAGGCTGGCCTGAAAAAGATCAGCAGCGGACTCCTGCCAGAAGGCACACTCCTCTTGTCGTCCCGTGCGCCGATCGGTTACCTCGCCATTACGAAGATCCCCACAGCGATCAACCAGGGGTTCATTGCCATGCCGCCCGCTGGGCAGCTATCTCCGGAGTACATGCTGTTCTGGAGTCATTACAACCTCGATACGATCAAACAGCACGCAAACGGCTCTACATTCATGGAAATTAGCAAGGCTGCGTTCCGCAAGATCAAGCTCGTTGTGCCTCCGGCGCAGTTGGTCAACCGCTTTACCCAGATTGCCCAGACAGTACTAGAAAGGATAGCGGCCAATGAACGATACCGAATGCAACTAGTCAACCTCCGCGACACCCTGCTCCCCCGCCTCATCGCCGGCAAGCTTCGCGTGCCCGAGGCCGAGGAGGCCCTGAAGGAGGTGCTGTGATGCCCGTCCTGAGCGAAGAGACCCTGGAACAGGCCGCACTCGAATGGCTCCGCGAGCTCGGCTGGGCGGTCGCACATGGGCCCGACATCTCCCCCGTGGACGCCAACACCCCCGGCACCGAGCGGGAGTCCTACCGCCAGGTTGTGCTGACGGGCCGGCTGCGGGAGGCCATCCGCGGCCTCAACCCCCACATCCCGGCCTCGGCGCAGGAGGACGCCCTCCGGCAGGTGGTGAGCCCCAACATCCCCGGTCTGGTGCAGGCCAACCGGCAGTTCCATCGGTGGCTCGTGGAGGGCGTGCCGGTCGAGTTCCAGAAGGACGGGGAGACCCGGGGCGACCGGGTGCGGCTGGTGGACTTCACCGACCCGAGTCGCAACGACTGGCTGGCGGTCAACCAGCTCTCCATTCAGGGGCCGAAGAAGGTGCGCAGGCCGGATATCATCCTGTACCTCAACGGCCTGCCCATCGTCGTCATCGAGCTCAAGAACCCGGCGGACGAAAGCGCCGACATCTGGGCCGCCTTCAACCAGCTCCAGGCCTACAAGGAGGACATCCCCGACCTCTTCGTCTACAACGAACTGCTGGTCATCTCCGACGGCCTCTCCGCCCGCATGGGGTCGCTGACCGCCAACCGGGAGCGGTTCATGGCCTGGCGGACCATCGACGGCCACGAGATCGACCCCCTGGGCGAGATGCGGGAGCTGGAGACCCTGATCCGCGGCGCCTTCCGGCACGACCTGCTGCTGGAGTACCTGCGCTACTTCATCCTCTTCGAAGAGGATGGCCACCTCGTCAAGAAAGTGGCCGGGTACCATCAGTTCCACGCCGTCCGGGCCGTGGTGGAGAGCGTGCTGAAGGCATCGGCCCCGGGCGGCTCCCGCAAGGGCGGCGTCGTCTGGCACACCCAGGGGGCCGGCAAGTCCCTGGAGATGACCTGCCTCGCCGGCCGGCTGATGAGCCACCCGGACCTGAAAAACCCCACCATCGTGGTGGTCACCGACCGGAACGACCTGGACAACCAGCTCTTCGGCGTCTTCGCCGGCGCCACGGAACTCCTGCGGGAGACGCCTGTGCAGGCCGAGACCCGGCCGCGCCTCCGGGAGCTTCTGGCCAACCGGCCGTCGGGCGGCATCATCTTCACCACCATCCAGAAGTTCATGCCCGGCGAGGACGAGGACACCTTCCCGGTGCTCTCCGAGCGGACCAACATCATCGTCATCTGCGACGAGGCCCACCGCAGCCAGTACGGCTTCGCCGCCAGGCTGAGCCTGCCTGAGCGGCGCAGGCGCCCGGCGACCGCACCCATGGGGTCCGGGGGCGACCTGTCCGACCAGATCGCGGCCGAGACGCCCGGCGGGAACTACGCCGTCCGCTACGGCTACGCCCAGCACATGCGCGACGCCCTGCCGGGGGCCACCTTCGTCGCCTTCACCGGCACCCCCGTTGCCCTGGAGGACCGGAACACCCGGGCCGTCTTCGGTGACTACGTGCACATCTACGACGTGCTGCAGGCGGTGAAGGACGGCGCGACGGTGCCCATCTACTACGAGTCCCGCCTGGCCAAGCTCGACCTGAAGGAGGAGGAGATCCCCCGGATCGACGAGGCCGTGGAAGAGCTGACCGAGGACGAGGAGGACGACGCCGCGCGGGCCGCTCAGTACCGCCGCTGGACGGCTCTGGAGAAGCTGGTGGGCGCGCCGCCTCGCATCCAGAAGGTGGCCGCCGACCTGGTCGCCCACTTCGAGCGGCGCCTGGCGGCCATGGACGGCAAGGCGATGGTCGTGTGCATGAGCCGGGAGATCTGCGTGCACATGTACAACGCCATCGTCGCCCTGCGGCCCGAGTGGCACGACCCGGATCCCGAAAAAGGCGTCATCAAGATCGTCATGACCGGTTCCGCCGCCGACAAGCCGCTTCTGCGGCCGCACATCTACAGCAAGGAGGTCCGCAAGCGGCTGGAGCGGCGCTTCAAGGACCCCAACGACCCGTTCAAGATCGTCATCGTGCGGGACATGTGGCTCACGGGCTTCGACGCCCCCTGCCTGCACACGATGTACATCGACAAGCCGATGCGGGGCCACAACCTGATGCAGGCCATCGCCCGGGTCAACCGGGTCTTCAGGGACAAGCCCGGCGGGCTGGTGGTGGACTACATCGGCATCTCGCACGAGCTGAAACAGGCGCTGCGGGAGTACACCGCCGCGCGGGGCCGGGGCGAGCCGGCCATCGATGCGGAGCGGGCCCTGGACATCCTGCGCGAGAAGATGGATGTGCTTAGGGCGATGCTCCACGGCTGCGACTACTCGGCCTTCCGCACCGAGGCCATGGCGCTTCTGCCCAAGGTGGCCAACCACATCCTGGGGCTGGAGGACGGACAGAAGCGCTTCGCCGACCACGTGGTGGCCGCCTCCAGGGCCTTCGCCCTCTGCTGCACCCTGGAGGGCGCCCTGGCCTACCGGGACGAGCTGGCCTTCTTCCAGGCGGTCAAGGCGGCGCTCTCCAAGCGCGCGGAAACCGACCGGAAGGTGGCGGATGAGCGCAAGGAGGCGGCCCTGCGGCAGATCATCGCCCAGGCGGTGGTCTCCGACGAGGTGGTGGACATCTTCGCCGCGGCGGGGCTCAGCAAGCCCGACATTTCCATCCTCTCGGAGGAGTTCCTCGACGAGGTGCGCCGGATGAAGGAGCGCAACCTCGCCGTCGAGCTGCTGCAGCGCCTGATCAAGAACGAGATCAAGGCGCGCTTCGAGACCAACGTGGTCCAGTCGGCGAGGTTCTCGGACCTGCTCCAGCAGGCGCTCACCCGCTACCGGAACCGCACCATCGAGACGGCGCAGGTGATCGAGGAGCTCATCGCCATGGCCAGGCGCTTCCAGGAGGAGGCGCGGCGGGGCGAGCAGCTCGGGCTGAACGAGGATGAGCTCGCCTTCTACGACGCCCTGGCCAGCAACGAGTCGGCCGTGCGGGAGCTGGGCGACGAGGTGCTGAAGAAGATGGCTGTCGAGCTCACGGAGCGGCTGCGTAAGTCGGTGACCGTGGACTGGGCGCGCCGCGAGACGGTGCGGGCCCGGTTGAGGGTCATGGTGCGCACGCTGCTCCGACGGTATAAGTACCCGCCGGACCGGCAGGAGGCGGCGACGAACCTGGTGCTGAAGCAGGCGGAGGTGCTGTCGCAGGAGTGGGCCACGGCCTAGAGCCATCCTTGGACCAACGACGTAGGGGGAAGACTTAAATGTCAGCGGTCGTGGATCAACTGAAGGGTGGATACTGGACAAATCTTCAGAACGTAGGGGCGCGATCCTACGTATGTGGTTACTGTGGTGATAAGGTCGCCGCGGAAGAAGGGTACTCGGCAAAACAGCGTACCGCTGGCGTAGAGGAGCGCGCCTGAGCGTGCTCCTCTTCTTGCCCTCTCAGGCGCTGCCGGCCGGTGCGGATCAAACGAAGAAGCGCAGAATGGCGAACGTGATGCCCAGAGACCCCGCCAGCCAGAACGGCCAGACCACCGGCCACGGCACCCTTCGCGTCGCCCCCAGCCGGTCCGCGAGCAGCGTCCCCACATAGAGGGAGCCAAGCATCGCACCCGGCGGGAACCAGCCGATCGTGAGGAGGGTGAGCAGAGCACCCCAGGCCAGCGGGGCCCAGGGCGAGCGGATCCGCTGCCGCAGCGCCCACTCGCCGATGGCGATGAGCACGGCCCAACCGAAGAGGCCGGCCGCCAGAAACGTCAGCCCGAGCAGGGCCTTCCCGCTGTTCTCATCCAGCGGGGAAAAGGATTCGACCCGCAGCAGCCAGTCGACGAACAGGCCGGCGCTCGCGGCTCCGGCCGCCCAGAACGCGGCGGGCCGCAGGCGCAGCCTTTCCAGGGAGAACCCGATCCCATGGTTCAACATGTCGCATCACGCACACCCTTCGTCCAGCCGGAAGTCCCGGATGATGGTTCGTCCGGCGTCGTCGGTTTCAAACCACACGGTGCCCACTTTCACGATCAGGTTGATCTGACCGGCCAACCACACCACGAACGGCGCCTTGCCGTCGGCGTCGGGCTGCGCCGGTTCGGTCGTCGGCACGCAGTACTCGTCGAATGCGGTGACGCTGGCCAGCTCAACGCCCGTCACCTCGTAGGGCCACGGGGGGATGGCTTCCAGGAAGGCTCCGGCCACGTCGGTCGAGGCGAAGTACCGGGGCAGCTCATCCTCCAGCCGGTACGCCGCCGCGATCTGCGCGGCGTGCAGCACCGCCTCCGGAGCCTCGGGGTACACCAGGTCGCTGCCCTCCGGCACAAACCGCTCCTCCACGATGGCCACGCTGCCCTGCTCCAGGTTCAGCGCGTACCGGCGGATCCGGGTGTGGCGCGCCGGGTCGCCCATGTCCCACTCCACCAGGAGGGCCCCGTCCTCGGTGAAGGACGCGCGGTGCGCCGGGGTGGTCTCCGCGTGCTTCAACCCCCAGCCGTAGAGCCGGTCGTGGGCGAAGGTGCCCGACCGCCGGACGAAGGCCTGGATGCCTACGGCAGTCTGGCCGTCCTCAAACCGGCGCCACTCCAGCAGCACGGCGCGGGGCTGGCCAGGCAGGCTGTGCAGCGAGACCTTCCGCTCCTATCCGAAGGTCTCCCAGGTGAGGAGCTTTTCACCCTGCGCGTCGTAGATCTCCACGGGGTCGGCGGTCCACGTATCGGTGAGGCCCCGGATCCACTCCGGCGCGCCGTCCCCGTCCAGGTCCGCCGGGACGGCGCCGGCCACGGGCGGGTCGTCCGCAGCGCTGTCAGGCCCGGCCGGATCCTCCGGCATCTGGGGATCAGCCGTCTGTCCCGGGTTTTCGGTCCGGTCCGTGGGCGCAGCCGCGGAGGGGTCGGGCCCTCCGGCGCTGCAGCCGCTGACGAGCAGCGCGGCGATCAGGAGCCAGGGCAGGATCCGCGGGTGAACGCGGTGTCGCCGGTTCATCGCGCTGATCACCTCCTGCCCGGTACAACGGGGCAACCGGCGCCGGTTACGGCCACATGCAGGGATCACGCAGGCTTGCGGGCGAGCACCATCCAGTGGCAGGGGGCTGTCTGCCGCCACCGGGAACCGCCGATGCCGGCCTCGTGGAGCAGTTGGTCCAGGTCGCCGACCAGCGGGTAGTCCTCCTCGTCGTCCCAGCGCTCGCCGATGGCCTCCCTGGCCGCGGCCAGCGCCGCCGGGGAGGCGAACAGGATGTCCACCAGGCAGAGCGCCCCGCCGGGTTTCAGCACCCGAGCCAGCTCCCTGCATGCCGCGAGACGGCCCCCGGGCGGGACCTCGTGGAAGGCGAAGCTGGAGATGACCATGTCGAACTCGCCCGAGTCGAAGGGAATGGCGTTGAAATCCCCGACCCGCAGGGTGAAGCCGGGGTGCTTCCCCCGGCAGGCGTCGAGCATGGCGGGCGACGGATCCACCCCAGAGACGCGGACGCCGCGCCCGCGGAAGCGGGCGGCGAAGGCGCCGGTCCCGATGCCCACGTCCAGCACCGACATCCCCGGGGCGACGGGCACCTGTTCGGCGGCGATCCGCAGGGTTTCGGCGTAGCCGACCAGCGGGCCTGCCTTAGGACCGTCCTGTCCCGCCAGATCCAGATCGTAGGTGCGCGCCCAGCGGTCGAACAGGGCGCGGCCCTCTTCGGGGGTGCGTGGCATTTGCAAGGTTCCTCCTTCGGAGATCTGAGGTGGGCGATGCAGATCCTTTCGCTGGCTCTGGTGCGGCACCCTGCGGGAATCCTCGGAGCAGACCGGTCGAGAAAAACTCTCCGAGCCGTACTCCGTCTTCGTGACCGCCTGGTCCCTCTGCGAGGCGACGAAGATGCAGGCCAGCGGCTGGCCGTTGTACGTATTCGGATCGCGGCTGAGGGGTACCACAGAAGAGATCGTGCCGTACTGGATGACCTCGCGCGACCGCCGTGCCGCGGTCCTCCGGCAGGCTGTCCAGGCTCGCGGACACCCCTGCACGGCGCCTGGGCGTCTCCCTTACGCCAATCTAAACGTCATAGATATGAAAGTTGCCCGAGCCGAGGAGGGGTCGGGATGCAGCTTACCGGTTTTCACCACCTCACGGCGATGACCGCCCACATCCGGGAGAACCGGCGGTTCTACACGGAGGTGTTGGGCCTCCGGCTGGCCAAGCGCACCGTCAACCAGGACGACGTGCGGGCCTACCACCTGTACTACACCGACGGCGCCGGGAGTCCCGGCACCGATATCACGTTCTTTGACTGGGACATTCCTCCGGAGCGGCGCGGCACCCGATCGATCGTGCGCACCATGTTCCGGGTCGCCGGCGCTGAAGCGCTTTCCTGGTGGCAGCGGCGGCTGGCCGACGCCGGCCTCGCCGTGGGGGAGGTCATGGACTGGGCCGGGCGCCCGACCCTGCCCTTCGAGGATCCGGAAGGGCAGCGGCTGGCCCTGGTGGACGACGGCGGGCAGGGGCCGGACCCGGTGATCTGGGGGCGGAGCCCGGTGCCTCCCGAGTATCAGCTCCGCGGCCTGGGGCCGGTGGTGCTCAGCGTGCCCGACCCGGGCCCCACCGCCGCCGTGCTGATCCAGGTGCTGGGCATGCGGCGGGTGCGGGACCTGCCCTCGCCCGAGGACGGGCGGCACGTCCTGCACGTGTTCGCCTTCGGCGAGGGCGGGCCGGCGGCCGAGCTGCACGTGCTGGCGCAGCCGGACCTGCCGGCCGCGCAGGCCGGGGCAGGGGGGGTCCACCACGTGGCCTTCCGCACCCCCAACGAGCGGGAGTACCAGGCCTGGCTCCGGCGGCTGAACCAGCTGGGCGTCCGCAACAGCGGCCCGGTGGACCGGTTCTGGTTCAGGTCGCTCTACTTCCGGGAGCCGGGCGGGATCCTCTTCGAGATCGCCACCGACGGCCCGGGCTTTGCCATCGACGAGCCACCGGAGTCCTGGGCGAGAAGCTGGCGCTTCCGCCCTTCCTGGAGCCGCGGCGGGCGGAGATCGAGGCCAAACTGAAGCCCATTGACTAGGGAGGCGAGGCTGTGCTGCGTTACGACCAGTACGTTCCGTCCGACGCCCGGGACGGCGCGCCGCTCTTCGTGCTCCTGCACGGGCGCGGCAGCTACAAGGGCGACCTCATGGGGCTGCAGCCGTACCTGCCGGCCTCCGCGTTAGTGGTCACGCCGGAGGCGCCCTTCCCCGCGGCCCCGTGGGGTTACGGCCCGGGCTGGGCGTGGTACCGGCTGCAGGAACGGGGGATCCCCGAGCCCGAGTCGTTCCGGGAGAGCCAGCGGGCCCTGGCCGAGTTCCTGGCCGAGCTGCCGGCCCGGCTGCCGGTGAGGCCCGGTCCGGTGATCCTGGGCGGCTTCTCCCAGGGCGGCGTGATGAGCCTGGGGTACGCCCTGATGCACCCCGGCGCCGTGCCCATGGTCATCAACTTCAGCGGTTTCCTGCCGGTGCATCCGGACGCGGCCGTGACCCCGGTCAGCGTCAGGGGCACCCGGATCTTCTGGGGCCACGGGGAGCGAGATCCGGCCATCCCCTACGAACTCGCCCTGGAGGGGCAGAAGCGGCTGCGGGCGGCCGGGGCCGACCTGACGGCCTGCACGTACCCGATGGGCCACGCGATCTCGCCGGAGGAGCTGGCCGACATGGTTACCTGGGTCGAGCAGGGGCTTTCGCGCGCGATGGCCCCGTGACAACCGGTGGAAGAGTGTTTATACTGTTACCAAACCCATATGGGCGTCACCACTTCTAAGGGAGAGGGATGCACCATGAATATGTCGGTCCGTAAGATGGCGGTGGCCGGCTTGCTCGGCGCCGTCTCCGCTGCGCTGGGTTTGGTTCCGGGGCTCGGGTTCATCCCGTTCCCCACCGGTCAGGCGGTCACGATCATGCAGATCCCGGTCGTGCTGGCCGCCGTCGCCGAAGGTCCCGCCGTGGGCCTGTTCGTCGGCCTGATCTTCGGCCTCACCTCGTTCCTGCGGGCGACCAACCCGGCCTTCGCTGATCCGCTGGTCTCGATCCTGCCCCGTCTGTTCATCGGCGTGTTCGCGGCGTACGCATTCGCCGCCCTCCGCCGCCGGAACCTGACCCTGGCCCTGGCCGCCGCCGGCGTGGTGGGCACCCTCACCAACACGGGGTTGGTGCTGGGCATGATCCTGCTCCGGGGATACTGGCCACCCGAGGTGGTCTGGACGGTGGCCGTCACCCACGCCCCGCTGGAGCTGCTGGTGGGCACCTTTGCCGTTGTGACGGTGGGTCTGGCCCTGCACCGGGCGGGCTATATCCGGGTCGCTTACCGGCCTTCCGGTCAGAACTCCTAGAGCGCTTATGGCGGCCGCCCTCCGCGGGGAGGGCGGCCTTTCGAACATCGCGGAAAGGACGTGCTGCCCATGACGGATCCGGTTTGGCTGAGCGGCATCACCGACGTGCCGGGCATCCGGGTGGGACATGCCCACGATCTGCAGGCGCTGACCGGAGTGACGGCCGTGCTGGCGCCGGATGGCGCCGTGGTGGGGGTGGCCGTGGAGGGTTCGGCGCCGGGGACCCGGGAGACCGACCTGTGCCGGCCCTGCAACCTGGTGCAGCAGGCCCACGCCGTGCTGCTCTGCGGCGGGAGCGCCTTCGGGCTGGCGGCGGCCCACGGGGCGATGCGCTGGCTGGAGGAGCGGGGGATCGGCCTGCCGACGGGTTACGCCACCGTGCCGATCGTGCCGGCGGCCGTGCTCTACGACCTGGGTGTCGGCTCGGCCCAGGTGCGCCCGGACGAGGCGATGGGTTACGCCGCCTGCGAGGCGGCCACCGACGGCCCGGTGGAGCAGGGCTGCATAGGGGCCGGGGCCGGGTGCACGGTGGGCAAGGCCCTGGGGATGGATCGCGCTGTCAAGAGCGGCATCGGCACCGCCTGTGTGAAGGTGGGCGCCGTCGCAGTCGGGGCCATCGTGGCGGTGAACGCGTTCGGCGACGTGCGCGACCCCGCGACCGGCCGGATTCTGGCCGGACCCCGGGGGGAGGACGGCACATACCTGGACACCACGGCGTTGCTGCTGCAGGGCGCGGCCGGCAGACCCCTTGCGGAGAACACCACCATCGGCGTGGTGGCGGTGGGCGGCAGCCTCTCCAAGGAGGGCGCCAACAAGGTGGCCCGCATGGCCCACGACGGCCTCGCCCGCACCATCTCCCCGATCCATACCATGTTCGACGGCGACACGCTCTTCTGCCTGGCTACCGGCGGGCCGGAGGTGGACGTGACGACCGCCGGCGTCGCCGCCGCCCTGGCGGTGGAGCGGGCGGTGCTGAACGCCGTGCGCCACGCGGCCAGCATGGGCGGGCTGCCGGCCGCGCGAGCCTGGTCATGTCCCGTGAAGGATCGGTAGGGCCCGGTGTCGTCCAACCGGGTGGACGAGCCGGCGGGCGCCGCACGCCTCCTGGTTCTGGACTCGTCCCCCGGGGCGTACTCTCCCCCCAGAGGGGGATGGGACGATGGATGACGGCTTTGCGGCCAAGCTGCTCTCCAACTTCCTGATCGCCCTGGGCGTGACCCTGGGCGGCTCGCTCTCGGGCGCCGCCGCATCGCTGCTGTCCGGCGGCCACCCGCTCGACCGGCTCCGCTACCTGTCAGAAGACCTGCGGCTCTGGGGCATCCTGGTGGCCGTGAGCGGCTCCTTCGAGCCGCTCCGCACCCTGGAGCAGGGGCTCCTGTTCGGGCAGGGCCGCGCCCTGGTCCGGCAGGTGGTGGCCCTGGTGGTCGCCATGGCCGGCGCCAACGTGGCCTACTTCCTTATCCAGACCGTGGCGGGGCGGCGGCTGTGAGCCGGTGGCAGCGTGCGCTGCCCCTGCTGGCCTCGTTCGCGATGGGCTTTGCCGTGGCGATCTGGCTGCTGCCCGTCATGGCCGGGCCGACGGTGCAGCGGCTCCGGCTGGAGCGGGACTTCTGCCTCGCCCGGGTGGAGACCCTGGAGGCGGAGGTGGCCAGGCTGGAGCAGGCGGAGCGGCGAAGGCCCGTCGTCTGCCAGGTCGCGCGGGTGCGGGCGGAGATCGAGGGGCCGGACGAGCGGGTGGCGCTGGAGGCGGCCCGGCGCATCCAAAAGGAACTGGCGGCCGAACAGGTCGGCCGCCAGCTGGAGAACGTTTCCCCGGTCATCCTCTACGGCCGTTACCACGGCCGGCTGTTGGAGATCGACGGGATCACCTACCAGCTCTCGGTGCAGGTGCTGCTGATCGGCCCGGAGCTGGCGCTCCTGGGCCGGGTGGAGCCGGTGGAGAAGGGGACGGAGGGGGACTCGTGAGCGCCGTCAGAACCGGCAGCGGGGGTGCGGGCGCAGGGTGCTGCGCGGCTGCATGGTGCCGTCGCGGAACCGGTCCAGGTTCTGCCGCAGCACGTCGAGGGCGTCCGCGAACCCCGTGAACGGGAAGTACGGCGAGCGGTTCTGCTCCAGGAACCGGGCCAGAGTGCTCTTGGCGAAGACCCAGTCGGCGAAGCTGGCGCCGTAGACGTCGCTGGAGCCGTCGCCGAAATAGATCACCCGGGAGCCGGACGCCTTCAGCCGGCGGGCCACGGCTGCCTTGCAGCAGCCGCACAGGGGGCAGGCCGGATTGCCGTTGGGCCACTCCAGCCGGCCGCGCTCGACGTACCGGTTGGCGAACACCGGCAGGTGGCCGAGACCCTCACGGCCCAGGATGTGCTCGATGTAGAGGGTGAAGCCGTCGCTCACCACGGCCAGGGGAATGCCTTCCCGTTCGGCCCAGGCGACGAGGTCCCGGAAGCCGGGGTCGATGTCCACCCGATCGGCCAGGGCGACCGCCTCGTCCCGGTCCACGTGGGCGAAGGAGGCGAGCCAGAGATCCCGGGAACCGGCCTCGCCGCGGGCGTAGCGGGCGAGGACGTCGGCGGGGTAGGGCGCCAGGGTGCCGCAGATCAGGTCGCCGACGTCTACCAGCGAGATCGTGAAGTCGAAGTCGGTCAGGAGCACCAGCGGCGCGCCCAGGGCACGGGGCCAGAAGCTGTGTTCGAGGTTGTTCGTCACGGGTGCTGCGTTGCCCTCCTTGGGCGGACGATGCCGCCCACCTTTTCTCAAATAACTGACCTATTGTATCATGGTGAGTGAGTGCAGCGGGGAACGGCTTTCGGGTTGCCGGAAGGAGGGATGGCGGTGCGCAGGCTGCTCTACACCATCGCCGCCTTGCTGCTCGCGGTGGGCTCGCTGGGACTGGCCGTCCTGCCGCGCATCGCCCCCGGCTGGCTCGGGTTCGGCGTGCTCGGCGCCTGCTTCTCGGGCATCGGCGCGGCCGGTTGGGTGCTGGGCGGTGTGGCGGCGGGCAACTGGCCGCGGCTGCGCGCCGGGTGGTTCCTGCTCCCCGCCGGCCTCCTGGGGGTCGTCCTGAGCGCGATGGATCACGCCGGTCTGCCCCTGTTCTGGGCCGCCGGCGAGGCGGTGACGGGGCTGCTCCTCCTGGTGCCGCTGTTCCCCCGCCACGATGGCGGCGAGTCGTCCGGACGGCCGCCCGGGCCCGTGCAGGCCCCGCCCGTCGCCGGCCGGCAGGAGGGCCGCTGAGGCGCACGCCTGGGCCGCCTTTCCGCCCGACGGGGCATGAACGCGCCCGCTCCCCGGCCACACTAGGGCCGAGGAGGCGATGGCATGGGCAAGACGGTGGTGGGCCTGTTCCGGCACAGCGGCGACGCCGACCTGGCGGCGGCCCACCTGCGGGACGCATTCGCGTTGGACGCGGACAGGCTGAACGTGATCGGCGAGGCTGACCTGGGCGCCATGAGCGGCGCCCGGATCAGCGACACCGACGCGTGGCTGCTGGCCGCCTTTGCCGACGTCGGCATGGAGGTTGGCCTGGACGCCGGTTCGGACCCCGGCCTGGACCTGGCGGGCAGCCGCGCTCCGGTGTTCCGCCGCTGGGGCGACCAGGTCCGCCGGGGCCGCACCCTGGTCGTGGCCCGCGCCGACGACCCCGATGAGGCGGTCGCGATCGCCGGCGAGATGCGCCGGGCGGGCGCGGACCGGGTGGACCTGATCGGGGAGGAGAACTGGCCGGCGCGCTAGCGATCCGCAGGCGACTTCGCCTTGTCGATCTTCTCTCGAACCTCATCGGAGGCGACCCGGGTCACCTCGGTGGTGATGGACTGGGTCGCCTTCCTGAATTCGCGGATCGCCTGGCCCATGCTGCGGCCCAGCTCGGGAAGCTTGTTGGGCCCGAAAACCACCAGTGCCACGATCATGATGACGAGGATCTCCGTAAATCCCAGATTGCCCAAGGCCGCATATCTCCTTTAGGAAGGACTCGAGGTCTACTTTACCGTGAGGCGCCTGCATTGTCCATAGCGTGCGGCGGCAGCCAGGCCTCCCGCAGCCGCTGAATCTCCTGGGTGTCCGGCAGGAAGTAGGAGACCGGGCCCACGTACGCCGCATATCCGGGCAGGGTCTCCGTCACCAGCGTGCCTTCGTGGTAGGTGCGAATCGCGATCGTGGCCAGCCGGATCTGCTCGGTCAGGGGCAGGTTGGTGTCCACGTACCGGGCGGCGGTCCGCAGCAGGGCGGGCAACTTCGGCAGATTGGCGGGCTGCAGGGCCCGCCGCGCGGCCGCCCGCAGGAACTGCTGCTGCCGCCGGATGCGGCTCAGGTCGTCGCCGGCGGCGTCGTTGCGGAACCGCACGTACTGCTCGGCCCGGGCCCCGTCCAGCACCTGATGGCCCGGTCGGAGGTCAATGACCAGGCCGTCGTCGGGGTCCACGTAGCGCATCGGCGCCTCGATGTGCATCGGTACGCCGCCGATCAGGTCCACCAGCCGGCGGAAGCCGGCCAGGTTGACCTTTACATAGTGCTCTACGGGCAGGCCCAGGAGCTCGGACACCGTCCGGGTGGCCAGTTCGGGCCCGCCCCAGGCGTAGGCGGCGTTGAGCTTGGCCTCCCCGACGCCCTCCAACGTCACGCGGGTGTCCCGCGGCAGCGACAGCACCCGCAGGGGTCCGCCGCCCACCCGCACGAGCAGCATCGTGTCGGATCGGCCCGGATCGCCGGGCCGCTCGTCCACCCCGAGTACCAGCACATAGGCGGGCGCTGTTCCTTCCGGCTCTTCGGCCTGCCCCTCAGGCACCAGTCCCAGCTGCACGGAGTCCGCCCCGGCGGATCCGCCGGGGGCGGGCGTGCCGGGGGGGTGCTGGGCGGCGAACCACCGCCACCCCAGGGCCAGGGCGCAGAGGGAGAGAATCCATCCGAGAAGCGCGCCCGCGAAGAAGCGGCGCATCGCCCGGCCTCCTTTTCAGCGGGATATTCTAGGTATCCCCCGGAAGCCGGGCGACCACGCCGCCCCGGCGAATGGAGATTGCTGGGAGCTCAGTCTTCCAGCACGTGCAGCACCTTGTACCCGTGCCGCTCCAGCAGGTCGATGAGCGGGCGGGACGCCTCCGTCTCCACCCGGATGATGATCTGATACTGGTCCAGCACCGACGAACGGAAGGTGGCCACGTTCCGGATGGCCACCCCGGCATCGCGGATGAGCTCGGCGATGCGCGCCAGCTGGCCGACCCGGTCCGGCACCACCAGGGTGAGCCGGATGGTCCCGGAGTCTACCCCCAGCAGGTGCGCGAACGCGCGGAAGATGTCGTGCTCGTGGATCACGCCGACCAGCCGCTCGCCGTGGACGACCGGCAGCAGGGGGATGTCCCGCTTGAACATCAGCTTGGCGGCCGTCTCCACCAGGTCGTCGGGGCGCACCGTCACCGGATCGGGCACCATGAACTCCTTCACCGGCCGGGGCAGCGCCGCCTGGCGGCCGTCGCGCATGCAGGCCTCGTAGATGTCGGTGAGCTGGATGATGCCCACCACCCGCCGATTCGCCGTGACCGGCAGACAGTCGTAGTTCTTGGTCTGGATGATCTCGTAGGCCTGCTGAAGCGTGTCGTCCGGCGAAACCGTGGTCACATCCTCGGTCATCACGTTGCGAACGATCACCGGAACCAGCCCCCTTTGGACGTCGGCCTTGTCGCAAGGTAAAGAATTGGACACCGCCCTGCCCGCTCCCTGTCGGGGGCGGGCGGGAGCGGCGGAAAATCGTCACTGCGGAGGTGCGCGCATGCGGTTCGTGGTGGACCCCTCGGCCAGGGGGCTGCGCCTGAGCCAGTACCTGTTCGACCGGCTGAAGCTCTCCCGTACCGTGGTGCGGAGGGCGAAGACCAGCGGCGGCATCCTGGTGGACGGGCGGCCCGCCCGCACCAGCCTCGTCCTCGCCGGCGGCGAGGTGGTGGAGGTCCGGGTGGCGCAGGAAGGGCGCGTCGAGCCCGAGCCGATCCCGATTCAGGTGGTGTACGAGGACCCCTGGCTGCTGGTGGTGGACAAGCCCGCCGGCATGGTGGTCCACCCGGTGCGGGACTACGTCTCCGGCACCCTGGCCAACGCGGTGGCCCATCACCTGCTCCGTTCCGGCTCCGATCCCGTGGCCCGGCCGGTGCAGCGCATCGACCGGGAGACCTCGGGCCTGGTGCTCTTTGCCAAGGATCCCGCCGTCGCGGGGCTGCTGGCCCGGGAGCTGGAGCGGCAGAAGCTGGAGCGGCGGTACGTCGCGGTGGTCGAGGGCGCCGTGGCGGCTGACGCGGGCACCGTGGACCGGCCGATCCGGCGGGTCTGGGGCCATCCCGTCGCCCGGGAGGTGGCGGAAGGACCCCGCACGCCCGAGCAGGAGCGGCTGCTGGCGGAGGCGGCCGCGCAGGGCCGGGCGCTGCGGGAGGACTGGACGGCCGCGGGCCAGCCGGCCGTCACCCACTGGCGGGTGCTGCGCCGCTGGCCCGCGGCCACGATGCTGGAACTCCGGCTGGAGACGGGGCGGACCCACCAGATCCGGGTACACATGGCCTACCTCGGCCACCCGCTGCTGGGCGATGAGCTCTACGGCGGAAGCCGGACGCTCATCCAGCGCCAGGCGCTGCACGCGGCCACCCTCGCGTTCGTCCACCCCGTGACGCGCGAGCCGGTGCGGTTCACGGCGCCGCTGCCCGCGGACCTGGAGGACCTGGTGGCGCGGCTGGACCGCACCGCCCCGAACGGCTCAGGAGCGTGTTAGTCCGCGATGGCCGTGTACCGCCCGCGGAAGTAGCCCAGCGGCTTGCGGGTGCGGCTGCCGGGGTTCAGCCGCTCCACCTGCCCGATGAGGATGGTGTGGTCGCCGCCGTCCACCCGCTGCACCGTGCGGCACTCCAGGAGGGCCATGGCGCCGGGCAGGATGGGCGCCCCGTAGAAGCCCCGGGTGTAGTTGAGCCCGGCGAAGCGGTCGGTGCCCTTGGTGGCGAACCGGTTGGCCAGGTCCACCTGGTCGCCGCCCAGGATGTGGACGGCGTAGCCCTGCGCGTTCACGACCCCCTCGTAGCAGCCGGCGCTCTTGTCGATGCAGAACAGGACCAGCGGCGGGTCCAGGGAAACCGAGGTGAAGGAGTTCACCGTGAGCCCCAAGGGCGTCCCGTCCGGCGCGGCCGCGGTGACGACGGTCACGCCGGTCAGAAACTGGCCGAGGGTGTCACGAAAGGTCCTGCTGTCAAACGATGCCATGTTGGAGCCCCCCACTCTGTGATGGCGCGGGACGGCCGAGCCTCCGCGGCCCGCGCATCCCCCGGAAGGCGTCGGGGATTGTCGCACGAGTCCGACGTACCACTTTAGACCGGGGAGGCGCGGCGACGGTTGCGGCCATCCGGGCAGGTGAGGGCTTTTTGCTCACTCCCGGGTCCGGGGCGTCTTCACCCAGGTGGTGGGGGCCCTGTGCAGCAGCTTCAGCAGCAGGGAGGCCGAGTAGGGCAGGGGCAGGAAGAAGGCGGAGATCGGCAGCAGGAAGATCTGGGCGAAGCCGGCGGTCTGGACCTTGCGGGGCGCGGGGTCCATGAACCGGCGGTAGTGCAGCAGGCAGAACAGCGCGAAGGCCAGGTAGAAGACGGAGTAGGACGAGAGGACGGTGTGGACCCAGTCCGGCACCGCGCGTGCGTCCAGGTGGCCGGTCAGCCCCAGCGCCATGGCGACCAGCGGCAGCAGGGCGAGCAGCTGGCACAGCGTCCAGGCGACCGGCCCCCGCCACCAGTAGATCCGCAGCAGGTAGTGCCGCTTCTCCGCCGGCGCGGTGGAATCGGCCTTGATCTTCTCGCAGACCTGGAGGTAGCCCGAGCCCCACCGCAGCCGCTGGCGGAAGAACCCCCGGTAGGTAGGCGGGGTCTGCTCGGAGGAGGCGTAGGGGAGGAACTCGGGCCAGGTGTCGCCCTGCAGCCAGGCCCGGGCGCCCAGGTCCATGTCCTCGGTCAGGACGGCGGGGTCGAAGCCGCCGATCCGCAGGATCAGCTCCCGGGTGGCGAAGATGTTGGTGCCGCCGATGAAGGGGATCTCCCGGAGTTGCCACGGCATCATCCACTCGTGGGCGATGGCCTGGAAGATCCCCGCGACCTTGGAGATGGGGCCGGTCTGCCAGAAGTTGCGGATCTGGTAGACCGGGCCCTGGGCGATCTGGAACTGGTCCCCGGCGGTCAGGCGGCGCCAGGCGACGTAGCGGAGCACGTCGGGGTCCGGGCGGGATTCGGCGTCGTAGAACGCCCACATCTCGCTGCGCGGGTCGGCGAACGGGAAGGCCCAGTTGAGGGCGCGCCCCTTGGTCGAGGGGACCTCGTGGCCCGTGCACTCGCCGCCCAGCCGGCCGTCGAAGTCGTAGGGAACCTGCACGTGCCGCAGGGCGGGCAGGTTCCGGTGGGCGGCGAACTCCAGCCGCTTGCGCTCCACGATCTCCTGGGTGGTCGGCAGAGCGATTCGGAAGGCGTCTGCGAGGCGCCGGCGCAGCTCGGCGGCGGACGCGTGACACAGGAGCTCGGCCATGCGCTGCTCCAGGGTGTAGGTCAGGTTGGCCAGCACCTCCTGCGTGAGGGGCTGCTGGGCGCCGGTCGCGCAGGCGAGCAGCTGGTGGACGAGCGCGGACCCGTCCTTCCGCTGCAGCCGGAGCAGCAGCTCGATGACCGGCAGCGCCAGGGCGAGGAGGGCGGGGCAGAGCCGGTCGATCTGCCGCTCCTGCAGACGAGGGGCTGTGCGGCGCAGGATCTGCCGGATCTGCTGGGGATCGGCCTTGCCCCGGGCGCAGAGCAGGGCGCGGGCGGTTTCGAACAGGCACGCGGCCTGCTCCTGCAGCGTGAGCGGATGCAGGGCGTCCAGATCCGCCTCGTCCAGGGCAAGGCGGGCGAGGAGGGCCAGCAGGGTCGCCTCCTCCTGCTCCGTCCCGTCCCATTCGCCGCCGTCCGTAAGCAGGCGGATCAAGCGATCGGCAATGGCTGCGCGGGTCTTCCGCGCGGCCATCGCCTCTTTTTCGTCGGTCACGACGAGGATTTCGTAGTGGTCGGGGGAGTAGTGGAGCCGGCCCATGTGGTCGATGGTGCGGGCGATGACGTCTGCCTCGTTGCGGGCCGGGATGAAGATCGAGAAGTAAGGCAGGTCGCGGCCCCTGGATGCGGCGAGTCGGGCGAGGTGCTGCAGGGAGAGCCGCGGCGGCCGCTTGCCGTAGTAGTGGCGGTTGGCGTAGTGGCGGAGGTAGAGGATGCGGGTGAAGAACAGGAACAGGCCGGTGTAGACCAGGGTGAAGGCGATGTAGAGCCACTGAGCGGTACTCATCTTCGATGGGCCTCCTTGATCTGCGGCAGACCCGGGCATGGACCCGGCCGCGCGGGGCGGCGGGCGCCCGGGGGTTGGAGAACCAGGTGGCGACGTCTGGAAATTTGCGGCAGTTTTCTTCAACCCCACAGGAGTATCGCGCCGGCGGGGGATGGCGTCAATTGGCTTTTCGCGTCACACGCCAGCCCCCTTGACTTCCCCGACAGCAGCAACTAGAATAGATGTACGTCACGAACAGGTGTTTGGAGATTATACGTTCGATTTTCTCGGCAGCCGGAATGAGCAACCCGTAAAGCGGCGGAGGGATCGGCATGCGATGGATCTGCTGGGTGGAGATTCAGGGCCTCTACGCCGCGGCCGCCCGGGAGGCGGGGCTGGCAGAGGCCGAACGTCCGGTCGTGGTCCTGCGCGGGGGGCGGGTCTTCGACGGCTGCCGCGAGGCTTTTGCGGCGGGGCTGCGGCTGGGCAGCCCCGCCCGCCAGGTGCTGTGCGACGTCCCGGGGGCAACCGTGGTGGAGTGGGCGGATGTGGACGCCACCGCCCGGGCCCGTGCCTTCTGGGACCGCTGCCTCGCCCACACGCCCTACGTCGAGCCGGTGGAGCCGCACCAGGCGCTTTTGGGGCTGCCCCTGCCCGACGATCCGGACGGCCTGCCGGGCGGATGGGCTCCGGGTGGATGGGCTCCAGGCGGATGGGCTCCAGGCGGATGGGCTCCGGGCGGATGGGCTCCGGGCGGTCGGGCTCCGGGCGGCCGGGCTCCGGGCGGATGGGCTCCGGGCGGATGGGCTCCGGGTGGATGGGCTCCGGGTGGATGGGCTCCGGGCGGCCGGGCGCAGGGCGCGGAAGGCGGCCGGAGGCAGGCGGCGGACCGGCGGCTGCAGGCGGAGTTGAAGGCGCTGGCGGAGGCGGCCGCGTCCTTTGGCTTCGCCGCCTTCGCAGGCGCCGGTTCCTCCCGCGTGGTCGCCCGTGCGGCGGCACGGGCCCTGCGGGCGGAGTTCCTGGAGTGGCGGCCCGGCACGGCCCCGCAGCGGCTGGAGGGCGCGCAGGTGATCGCCCCCCGTCAGGCGGGCGGCGGGGGGATAGGCAGCCGGCACGCGGGCGGACTTGCCATCGGACGGCCGGAAGGCGGCCGGGAGGATGCCGGCCGGCGCGCTGGCGTGCGCCGGCTGGAAGGCCCGGCCGTGCGGATCGCCATCGTTTCCCCCGGCGCCGAGGCCCGCTTTCTCGCCCCGCTGCCCGTCACCTTCCTGCCGCTTCCGCCCGAGGTGCAGCGCCGGCTGCAGCAGTTGGGGATCACACGCATCGGCGAGGCGGCGCGGGTGAGCGAGGACGAATGGGCGCGGCAACTGGGGCTGCAGGGGCGGCAGATCTCCCGTTGGAGCCGGGGCATCGATCCGGAGCCGGTGAAGCCCGCCTGGCCGCCCCGACGGCTGGCGCGGCGGTCGGAGCTGGGCGGCGTGCGGGACCGGGATCCGCTGGAGCGGGAACTGAGCCGCTCGGCCGCCCTGCTGGCCGCCCAGCTGGACCGGCGGGGCGAGGGCTGCCAACAGGTTGGGCTGATCCTGGAGCTGGCCGACGGCCGGGTGCTGCACGCCGAGCGGACTTTGCCCCGGCTGCGGCACACCGCCTACCCGATCCAGCAGGGGCTGCACGCCCTGCTCACCCAGTTGCTGGACGGCCTCAGGGAGTCGGTGGAGGTGGCGGCGGTCACCGCCGAGGTGGGGCTGATCGGCCCCGTCGACTGGCGGCAGATGGAGCTGTGGGACGACCGGCTGCTCCGGGAGCGGCGGGAGCGGATCGAGGGGGCGCTGTCCCTGCTGCACCAGCGCTTCCCGGCGCGGGTGATCGGCCTGGGGATGCATACCCCGACCTCCTGGCGTGAGCAGATGCTCCAGTACGCCGACCCCTACCGCTGGTCCCGAAAGGCGTGATGGACCGTGTCGCGCATCCTCAACCGGCCGGTGGACGTGACGACCGGCCCCGACGGGCGGCCAGCCGCCTTCCGCTTCGCCGGCGGGCGGGAGCGGGTCTGCGCGGTGCTGGACACCTGGATGGAGACCGGCCGCTGGTGGGAGCAGGAGCCCGAGCTGATTGCCTACCGGGTGGAGACCGAGAGCGGCGGCGTCTTCGAACTGAACTTCATCCCCCGGGAGCAGCGCTGGCTGCTCTATAAGGCATACGACTGAAGCGCCCCCCGGAAGGGGGGTACGGCGTCATTGGGGGATGATTGGCCCAGCGGTTTCAGGGCGCTCTGCGGGAACGTCGCATTCCGGCGGTTGAATCGGGGCGCTCCGGGCAGTGCGGGCGAAGGCGCATCCCGCTCCACCATTTCAATCCCAGTAGAAGGGTGATCCGCGGTGGAACATGGGTCGGCGCGCAGAATCTGCACCCGGGCTCGGGGAGGCGGTTCAGGTTTTGCGCGGGAGCACCGGGGCAGAAGGGGGACACGCGCAGAATCTGCACCCGGGCTCGGGTGGGCGGTTCAGGTTTTGCGCGGGAGCGCCGGGGCAGAGGGGGGGACACGCGCAAAATTTGCACCCGGGCTCGGGGAGGCGGTTCAGGTTTTGCGCGGGAGCGCCGGGGCAGAGGGGGGGACACGCGCAGAATCTGCACCCGGGTTCGGGTGGGCGGTTCAGGTTTTGCGCGGGAGCGCCGGGGCAGAGGGGGGACACGCGCAAAATCTGCACCCGGGCTCGGGGAGGCGGTTCAGGTTTTGCGCGGGAGCGCCGGGGCAGAGGGGGGGACACGCGCAAAATCTGCACCCGGGCTCGGGGAGGCGGTTCAGGTTTTGCGCGGGAGCGCCGGGGCAGAAGGGGGGACACGCGCAAAATTTGCACCCGGGCTCGGGGAGGCGGTTCAGGTTTTGCGCGGGAGCGCCGGGGCAGAAGGGGAGGCACGCGCAAAATCTGCACCCGGGCTCGGGTGGGCGGTTCAGGTTTTGCGCGGGAGCGCCGGGGCAGAAGGGGAGGCACGCGCAGAATCTGCACCCGGACTCGGGGAGGCGGTTCAGGTTTTGCGCGTGACGGTGGGAACACAGGGGATCCGCGCACCAGGTCATCCGGGGGAGTCCCGGGGCACGGACCCTGCGGCCGGGGAATACGACTTTGAAGGGAGGCGCCGCTCATGAGCTTCGTCCACCTGCACGTGCACTCGCCGTTTTCGTTCCTCGACGGCGCCTCCCGGCTGGATGACCTGATCGCGGAGGCGGCCCTGCACGGGATGCCGGCCCTGGCCCTCACCGACCACAACAACGTGTCGGGAGCGGTGCGCTTCCAGCGCAAGGCACAGGAGGCCGGCATCCAGCCGATTCAGGGGGCAGAGCTCACCCTGGAGGGCGGCTACCACCTCACGCTGCTGGCCACCGGGCCCAAGGGCTACGCCAACCTGAACCGGCTGATCACCGCCGCCCATCTCGGGCAGGAGCCCCGCGCGACGCCGGGGGCGATGTTCGCCCTGGCCCCGGGCCACGACCGGCTGCAGCCGGCGTGTCCCCTGTCGGCCCTCAGCCACGACACCGACGGGCTGATCGCGCTCTCGGGCTGCCGGCGGGGCGAGATTCCCTCCCTGATCCTGCGGGGGCGGCTGGCCGAGGCGGAGGCCGCGGCCCGGCGCTACGCGGCCTGGTTCCCCGGACGCTTCTACCTGGAGCTGCACGACGAGCGGCTGCCCGGCGAACAGGCATTGAACCGCGCCCTGCGGGACCTGGGCGAGGCGCTGGGTCTGCCGCTGGTGGTCACGTCCAACGTGCACCACCGCACGCGCGAGGAGTTTTTCGTGCACGACCTGCTCACCTGCGTGCGCACCCTCACCCGCATCGACCAGCCCCACCCGGAGCGGCCGCTCAACGACCAGCGCTACCTGAAGCCGCCGGAGGTCATGATCGAGCGCTTCCGGGAGTTTCCGGAGGCGGTGAAGAACACCCTCGCCATCGCCGAGCGGTGCCGACCGGTGCTGGACCTGGACGCCCGGCTCCACCCGGAGTTTCAGACCCCCGACGGCTCGCACCCCGCCGCCTACCTCACCCACCTGGTCTACGACGGGGCGGCCCGCCGCTACGGGCGCATCACCGAGCGGATCCGCCGCCGGCTGGAGCACGAGCTGACCATCATCACCCGGCTGGGGTACGAGGACTACTTCCTGCTGGTCTGGGACGTGGTCCGCTTCGCCCGGGAGCGGGGGATCCGCTGCGCCGGGCGGGGCTCGGCCGCCGACTCGGCGGTGGCCTACTGCCTCTTCATCACCGACGTGGACGCGATCGAGCGCGGCCTGCTGTTCGAGCGCTTCATGTCGCTGGAGCGGGCGCAGAAGCCCGACATCGACATCGACTTCGACGCCCGCCGGCGGGACGAGGTGGCGGCCTACGTCTACCGCAAGTACGGCGCCGACCACGTGGCCTCGGTCTGCACCTACAACACCTTCCAGGCCCGCTCGGCGGTGCGGGACCTGGGCAAGGCGATGGGCTTTCAGGAGGCGGATCTGGACTACCTGGCCAAGCGCATTCCCTGGCACGCCGGGGCCGACGAGATCCTCACCGTCATGGCCCGCTACCCCGAGCTGCGCCAGTCAGGCATTCCCTGGCACAAGTTCGAGCAGCTGGTGCAGGCGGCGGAGCGGGTTGCCCGCTTCCCCCGCTTCATCGGCACCCACCTGGGCGGGCTGGTGATCTCCCGCCGGCCGCTCCTGGAGGTGACGCCGCTGCAGATGGCGGCGAAGGGCCAGGTGGTCTGCCAGTTCGACAAGGAGTACGTGGAGGACCTGGGGCTGGTGAAGCTGGACCTGCTCTCCCTGCGCACCTTCACCGCCGTCGACGACGCGGTGCGGGCCATCGGCGATATCGACTACGAGCAGATCCCCCACGGCGACGCGGCCACTTATGAGATGCTGGGCGTGGGCGAATCCATCGGCGTCTTCCAGCTGGAGTCGCCGGCGCAGCGGGCGCTGCAGGCCCGGCTGAAGCCGGACCGGTTCGAGGACATCGTCGCCTCGGTGGCCATCATCCGCCCCGGGCCCATCAAGGGGAACATGGTGGAGCCGTTCCTGGCCCGCCGCCACGGGAAGGAGGAGGTCACCTACCTGCATCCCAAGCTGAAGCCGATCCTGGAGAAGACCTACGGCGTGGTGCTCTTCCAGGAGCAGGTGATCGAGATCGCCACCGCGGTGGCGGGCTTCACCCCCGGCGAGGCGGACCAGCTGCGCCGGGTGATGACCCACGCCCGCAACCGGGAGGACATGGAGGCCATCGGCCGGCTCTTCCGGCAGAAAGCGGCCGCGGCCGGGGTGGATCCGGCGGTGGCCGACACCATCTTCTCCTACATCCAGGGCTACGCCTCGTACGGCTTCTGCGAGGCCCACGCCGCGGCGTTTGCCAACACGGCCTACAAGACCGCCTATCTGGTGCGCCACTACCCGGCCGAGTACTTCGCCGCGCTCATGTCGGCACAGCCGATGGGCTACTACCCCATCAACACGCTGGCGGTGGAGGCCCGCCGGCGCGGCGTCGGCCTGCTGCCGGTGGACATCAACCGGTCGGAGGAAGCCTTCACCGTGGAGGAGTGGAGCCGGGAGGCCTGGGAGGCCTTCTGGGGGATGGAGCCCTTTGCCCCCGAATACCCGGCGACAGGCAAGGCGATCCGCATCGGGCTCCGGGCCGTGAAGGGGGTGGGGGAGCCGGCGGCCGCAGCGATCCTGGCGGCCCGGGACGGGGGCGAGTTCCGGTCGCTGGCTGACCTGGTGCGACGGACCGGGGGTGCGGTGCCGCGCGGGCCGCTGGAGGCGCTGGTGCTGGCCGGCGCCTTCGATCGGCTGCACTCCAACCGGCGGGCGGCGCTCTGGCAGGTGGCGCACCTGCTGGAGGCGGAAAGGATCCGGCAGGAGCGTGGGGCGGGGCAGGCCGGCCTGCTGGACGGCGATGCGCCCGGGCTGGGCGCGCAGGCGGCGGAAGCGCTGGAGGCCGCGTCGCCGCAGGGGACACCTGCGATCGCCGACTTCGGCGCCGCCGAGCGCTACCTGAAGGAGTACGAGCTCACGGGCCTGATGGTGCGGACCCACTTCATGCGCTTCGTGCGGGAGCGGCTGGCCCGGGAGGGGTACCTCACCGCGCAGGAGGTGCGGCAGCGCCGGGCGGGGGAGCTGGTGAAGGTGGCCGGGCTGCCCGTCTGCCCGCACCGGCCGCCGACCCGGTCGGGCAAGATCGTCGTCTTCCTGTCCCTGGAGGACGAGACGGGGCTGATCGACCTCACGATCTTTGAAGACGTCTACCAGCGCTACGGCCATCTGATCTTCACCGACCCGCGGCCGCCGCTGGCCGCCCTGGGCCGCGTCGACCGCCGGGGCGGGCACGTCTCTATCACAGTCAACAGATTACGGCTGCTGGATACTTGACGGACATACTATACTGGAATACGTGCGGGTGCGCGTGCGCGCCCGGCTCCATAGGCACTCGTCAACAGTAACTGTGAGGTGGACCTGTTGCAGAAAGTCGGACGGAACGACTCCTGCCCCTGCGGCAGCGGCAGGAAGTATAAGACCTGCTGTGGCCTCTACCATGCCCGAATCCAGTACCCGGACACCGTGGAGAGCTTGATCCGGAGCCGCTTCACGGCCTATGCCATCGGCGACGTCGACTACCTCTGGCGCACGACCCATCCCGACAACCCGGCACGGGCGGGCAAGACCGAGGCCCAGTTCAAGCGGGAGACGCTGCTCTATTGCTCCAAAGTGGATTTCACCCGGCTGGTCATCCACCAGACGGAGTCGGAGGACGAGAACGGGATCTCCCGCGGCACGCTGACGGCGTGGTTCCGCATTCCCGGACGGCCCGAGGACTCGTTCACCGAACGGTCGGAGTTCAAGCGGGAGGACGGCCGGCTGCTTTACCTCAACGGCACCGAACTCGAATCCCCGCCCGCTCAACAGGCGCAGGGCGCCGATGACTGAACGTCCGCCCGGGCCGGCAGGCGCAGTGGCCAGGCGACCGATCGCGACCTCGCCGGCGGGCGCCGTGGCCAGGCGGCCGATCGCGACCTCGCCGGCGGGCGCCGTGGCCAGGCGGCCGATCGCGACCTCGCCGGCGGGCGCCGTGGCCAGGCGGCCGATCGCAGCCTCGCCGGCGGACGCGGTCGCTGGCGACCGACCGGCGGCCCTGACAGGCGGGCGCTGACACCGGTGGCCGCCCCCCTACGGCAGGGGGCGGCCACCCGCGCGCAGAAACCCAACCGGCGACAGGCACGTCAAACTACGGTAGGTCCCTCATGAAGATCCCTATCCGATAACGTTCTTTTCTCTGCTATAGTAAGACAGGTAAACTCCGCAACGAGGAGGGTGGCCCGTGCGCTCAACATCAAAGAAGTCCACACGCAAGCGGTGGCACTGGGTGATCCCTCTGGTGCTTCTTCTCGCCCTCGCAGCCGCAGTCCGCGCCGTGGCGCTTCACCGACCGTTTGACTCGCCGGCGACCGCCGATCCGGGCAGGTCCAATCCCACGAACCCGGACGGCTCGGCGGAGGAACAGCCCCCGCTGCACACGCTGCCGGAGCTGCAGACCTTCCTCGTGATGGGCGTGGACAGCATGGAGGGAGAGTGGGGCCGATCGGACTCGCTGATGGTCGTCTCGTACAACCCCCGTGAACAGCGGGTCGCCATGCTCTCCATTCCCCGTGACCTCTGGACGTACATCCCCGGCCGCGGGTACGACAAGATCAACCACGCCTACGCCTTCGGAGGCCCCACCCTGTCGGTGGAGACGGTGGAGCGGTTGTTGGGCATGGACATCGACCATTGGGTTTCCATCTCCTTCGACGGGTTCGTTGAGGTCATCGACGCCCTGGGCGGCGTGGAGGTGAACCCGCCCGAGCCGCTCTACTACGTCGATCCCGCAGACCGGCGCTTCGGCCCGGAGGGGCTGGTGATCGACATTCAGGCCGGGCCGCAGGTGATGGACGGCCTCACCGCGCTGAAGTACGCCCGGTTCCGGTCGGACTCCCAGGGCGACGTGGGCCGCATGCGGCGCCAGCAGGAGATCATCCAGGCCGCCATGAAGAAGGCGGCGTCCCCGGCCCTGTTCGCCCGGGCCGGCCAGCTGATCCCGGCCCTGTACCACACCATCGGCACCGACATGACGGTGGGGGAGATGCTGAAGCTGGCCACCACCGGGCGCCAGGCCCTGACCAAGTCCCCGGTCACGGGCACCATCGAGGCGGACGAGTACTGGATCGACGGCGTCTTCTACTTCGGCGCCGATCTGGTGAAGCTGCGGTCCACGGCCTACGAGCTCCTGGTGGGCGAGCCGCCCGGCGAGGACTTCCTCGCCCGGGCGCAGGCCGACAACCAGGAGTACCAGTCCGTGCTGCAGCGGGAGGTGGCCCGCTCTCAGGCGGCCGCAGCCGCCCGGGCCGAGGAGGAGGCCGCCAACAGCGACGGGGAAAGCGGGGAGACCGTGGCGGATCCGACCGGTGACGGCCTGGGCGGCGACGCCGCGGAAGGCCCGGACGGGACCGCCGACGAGACGGCCGGTGCCTGGGCCTCGGTCTACGTGGTGGACGCCACGGGCCAGGGGGCTGCGTGGGATTACGTGGCCGGCCTGGAGGCCGCCGGAATGCGGGTGCGGGTCCACGAGAGCCAGGCGGTGCTCTCCGTGACGATGGCACTGGTGCGCGACCCGGAGCTGGACGAGGAAAGCGTGCGGCAGCGCCTGGAGAGCGTGATTCCCGGCGTCGTGATCCGGATGGCCCCGGACCCGACCGCCGCCGATGACATCGACCTGGTGCTGGGCACCAACGTGCTGGGCGACTGAACAACTTGGCGCACATGGCGGACCAGGGCGCTGGCCCTGGTCTTCGTGTTGACAGGGGCGGTGCGGGCGGCTAAACTCAAATAGGAATTTTACTGGTTCGGAGCAGGGAGGGTGCCCCATGCAGGTGGAGCAGGTTCTGCAGCGACTGAAGGACATGGGCTGCAAGCTGACGCCCCAGCGGCGGCTCATCGTCGAGGTCCTCCTGAGCGCGGGCGAGGGCGCGCTGACCGCCGATGAGATCTACCAGCAGGTGCGGCAGACCTATCCCGAGATCGGCCTGGACACCATTTACCGGAACCTGCGGTTGATGGCCCGGCTGAACGTGGTTTCCGAGGTGAAGCTGACAGGGCGGACGGCGCAGTACTCGCTGAACCGGGAGCTCCACAACCACAGCCTGGTGTGTTTGGAGTGCGGGGCGGAGATCCCCCTGGCGCACTGCCCCATCAAGGAGCTGGAGGCGGTGGCGCTGGAGCAGCACGGCTTCATCATCTCCGCCCACCGCATCGAGCTGTTCGGCTACTGTCCCGCATGCGCACCGGGTGCAGACAATAAAATTCCTACTTGACGGCAAGCCAGGGCCAAGTGCAGAATGCCGCAGTGGGGGCGCAGAAGATCCGGTATTCATCGCTGGAGGAGGGCTGCACGAGGATGCGCCGACTGAGAGGGTTCGTGGCAGCGGTCACGGCGCTGCTGTTGCTGGCGGGCTGTGCGACGGCCGACGGCGCCCGCAGGGGGGCCTCCGGCTTCGCGGAGGACGGAAGGCTGCGGGTGGTCGCCAGCATCTATCCGATATACGAGTTTGCGCGGGCGGTGGGCGGAGACCGGATCGAACTGGTCAACCTGGTCCCGCCGGGCACCGAGCCCCACGACTGGGAACCGTCGGTGGGTGACATCCGCACCCTGAACGGCGCACAGGTCTTCCTGTACGCGGGCGCGGGCTTCGAGCACTGGATCGACAAGGCGCTCGCCTCGCTGGACAACCGCGACCTGATCGCCGTGGAGACCAGCGCCGGGTTCGCCCTTCTGGGGGGGAACCCGAGCCACGGTGACGAAAGCGCGCACGACGACCACGATGAAGGCCTGCACGGGGATCACCAGGAGGGGGCGGACGAGGGCCACCATCACGGTGGCCTGGATCCCCACATCTGGCTGGATCCGACCGGCGCCGCCCACATCGTGGAGCGGATCCGCGACGGGCTGGCCGCCGCCGACCCGGGCAACGCGGACGTGTACCGCACAAGCGCTGCGGCGTACCTGAAGGAGCTGGAGGCGCTGGACCGGGAGTATGCCGCAGGTCTCGCCCAGTGCGAGCGGCGGACCTTCTTCACCACCCACGCCGCCTTCGGCTACCTGGCCCGCCGCTACGGCCTGGAACAGCGGGCCATCATGGGGCTGGCCCCGGACGCCGAACCGACCCCGCGGGCCCTGAAGGCGGTCGTGGACGCGGCCCGGGAGCAGGATGTCCGGTACATCTTCTTCGAGACGCTGGTGAGCGACAGGGTCGCCCGCGTGGTGGCGGACGAGATCGGCGCCGAGACGCTGGTGCTCAACCCCTTCGAGGGGCTGACGCCGGAGCAGGTCGCCGCCGGGGAGGACTACCTGTCGGTCATGCGGGAGAACCTCGCCAACCTGCGCATTGCACTGGGGTGCCGGTGATGGTTGCGACGAGTCCGGTCATCGAGGTGCGGAACGTCAGCTTCGGTTACGGTAAGGATCTGGTGCTGGACCGTGTCAGCCTGACGGTGGGGCGCGGGGAGTACCTGGGGCTGATCGGCCCCAACGGTTCCGGCAAGACCACCCTGCTCCGCCTGATCCTCGGGCTGCTGCCCCTCACGCAGGGCGAAATCCGCCTCTTCGGCACGCCCGTACAGCAGTTCCGGGAGCGCTGGCGGGTGGGCTACGTCGCCCAGAAGGCCGCCTCCTTCAACTCCGCCTTTCCCGCCACGGTGGAGGAGGTGGTCAGCACAGGCCTGACGGCCCGGCGCGGCCTCTTCCGGCGGTTCACGGCGTCGGACCGGCTGGCCGTGCGCCAAGCCCTGGACCGGGTCGGGCTCCTCCCGTACAAGGACCGGCTGGTGGGCCGGCTCTCGGGTGGGCAGCAGCAGCGGGTGTTCATCGCCCGGGCCCTGGTCAGCCGGCCGGAGCTTCTGATCCTGGACGAGCCCACGGTGGGTGTTGACGCCTCCGCGGAGGGGCAGTTCTACCGGCTGATCCGCCGCCTGCGGGAGGAGATGGGGCTGACGGTGATCCTCGTCTCCCACGACATCGGCGCGATCACCCACGAGGTCTCGGCCCTGGCCTGCCTGAACCGCCGGCTGTTCTACCACGGCTCGCCGGCGGACTTCGGCACCGAGGAGCAGCTGTGCGAACTCTACGGTCACGATGTCCTGCGCATCCACCATCACCACCACCGCGGGGAGGGAGACGGCCCGTGAGCGAGATGCTGTCGCTGGCCTTCATGCAGCGGGCCCTGATCGCGGGGCTGGTGGTGGCCGTCGTCGCCCCGTCCATCGGCCTCTTCCTGGTGCTGCGCCGACTCGCGCTCTACGGCGATGCGCTGTCGCACGTGACCCTCGCCGGCGTGGCGGCGGGCATGCTGGCTCACACCTACCCCGTGGCCACCGGCCTCCTCTTCGCCGTGGCCGCCTCGCTGGGCATGGACTGGCTGCGCCAGTCGTACCGCCGGTACAGCGAGATGGCGGTGGCCATCGTGCTCGCCGGCGCCCTGGCCCTGGCGGTCATCCTGCTCTCGCTGGCCTCGGGCGGCACCGGGGAGATCATGGCCTACCTGTTCGGCTCGATCGTGACGGTGAGCCCCACCGACGTGCGCGTCATCGCCGCGCTGGGCGCCGCGGTGCTGCTCTGCCTGCTGCTCCTCTACAAGGAACTGCTGGCCACGACCTTCGACGAGGAGTACGCCCGGGTGGGCGGCCTGCCGATCCGGGGCATCAACGTGGCGTTTTACGTGCTGGTCGCGCTGACCGTCGCGGTCACCATGCGGGTGGTGGGGGCGCTCCTGGTCTCCTCCCTGATGGTGGTCCCGGTGGGGGCCGCCCTGCAGGTGGCCCGCTCGTTCCGGGGGGCGCTGGCGCTCTCCGTCGCCTTCGGGGTCGCCTCGGTGCTGGCGGGGCTCACCCTGGCCTACTTCCTGGACCTGGCGCCGGGCGGCACGGTGGTCTTCACGGCGGTGGCCATCCTGCTCGTGATCCTGGCCTACAAGCGGCTGCGCCGCCTGGAATAGCGGGGAAGACGAAGGAGCCACCCTCCGGCAGTGGGGGGTGGCTCCGGCGCGCACCGGGCGCAACGGGAGTTCCGCGCCCGGACGTCCGTTGGATCAGTTGAACGAGACGTCCCGGCTGTACTTGTTGGATGGATCCCACAGCATGAACGACTCAATGCCGAGGTCCTTCAACGCCTGCACCTGCGCCATCACCTCGGCGGCGCCGTAGGTGATGCCGCCCAGGGAGAAGTCCTGGATCCAGGGCCGGTGCTTCTCGATGGGCAGCCCCTCGGTCCGCTCCAGCGCCTTCTTCATCGAGTTGTACACCGTCTCGTACGGGTGGGCGTTGGGATTGTCCAGGCCGTAGGTGTAAGGCGCGTAGTGGGAGGGGTAGACCATGGGGGCGATGTAGTCGACGATCTCGGCGATCTGCCGGTAATCCTGGCCGATCTCCATGTCGTCGCCCTCGGCCACCGAGGTGGTCAGGCCGAACACGTCCGCACCGACCACGACCCCCAGCGGCTTCAGCTCGGCCATCGCGTACCGCAGGAAGTCGTTGATGGGCTTGGTCCGCTGCTCCGCCGTGGTGTCCTTGCCGTTGTACCCTTCCCGGAGGTGCTCGGAGTAGCGGATGTAGTCGAACTGGATCTCGTCGACGCCGGCGGCGATCGCCTCCTTGGCGACGTCGACGTTGTACTTCCACACGTTCTCGTTGGCCGGGTCCATGAAGGAGTAGGCGCCGCCGTCAAAGCCGGGGATCGCCCACTCGGGCCGGGCCTTGTAAAGCCACTGGTCGTTCATGACCACGATCCGGCCGGCCACCCAGAAGCCCCGCTCGTGGGCCTCGGCGACGAACGCGGGGAGGTCGGCGATCTTGCGCATGTTGGCTCCGATCTCCTGGGCGAGCGGGAGGTCGGACTCCCAGGACAGGTACCCGTCTTCGGCCTTCAGGTCGAGCACGATCGTGTTGATCCCGGCCTCCTTCGCCCAGTCCAGGAGCGGCCAGACCAGGTCGGGCGAGCCGGCGTACCAGCCCGAGAGGTGCAGCCCCCGGACCGGGTCCGGCATCTCGCGGGCGGGCCTGGCGGGTCCGTCACCGGGCTGCGGGCCGTTCTCCGGCGCTTGTGCGTTCCCGGATCCGCCGGGGTCCGCGGACGCTCCCGGGTCCGTCGCACCGCCCGGGGCGGCGGTGCCGGGATCGTCGGCCCCGGGGTCGGTGGTTCCGCCGGGATCCTGTCCGCCGGGGCCGGTGATGTTCCCGACGGGCACCTGACCCGACGGTCCGGGCGGCGTGGCGCCCCCGCCGGAAGGGAGGTTGCAGGCAGTGACGAACAGCGAGGCAAGCAGGACGGACTGGACAACTGCGGAAAAGAACGGCTTGCGCATCGGACAGCCTCCGGTTTCGAGCTTTGATATTCCTTAGACGAACCCGGGGGCGCTTTCGTTTGCGTGTTATGAAGTTGGAGTGGTAGCAGTTTTACACAGTGGACGAGTCGCCGCCCGAAGCGTCTCCGTGGTCCGGCTGCATGGCCCACTGGGCCGACGGATGGCGGCTCCGACCCTGCTGCCGGGCGACGAGGCTGTGGATCAACTGCTCCGCCTCCGCCCAGGAATGTACGCGGTAGCAATCGTGAAAATGACGGTTGTACGGATAGTCCATCAGGATGCGGATGGCGGGGTGGTTGCGCAGGTTCTTGGGCGCGTCGTCGAACATGAAGTCGCCGCGCACCAGGTCCTTGCGGTGGGTGATGACGATGTTGCCTTTGGGCACCATGGGCAGGTGCCGGCGTACCCAGGCGATCTTGTCCCCTGCGGCCTGCCGGGGGCTGGCGGTGACCACCACCAGCTCGCAGATCGCCGCGAGCCGCCCCAGCGACTCCACGCAGCCCTCGATGGGCTCCAGGTCGGCGAAGAAGCCGGGGCGGTTCAGGTAATGGTAGATCCGCTTGCCGCACTCCGGCTTGACGAATGTCTCCCAGTCCCACGAGGTGATGTCTTCGGGGCGCAGGTTGTCGTGGTAGTCCCGGTTGTACACGGCCAGCCACTTCTTCATCAGGTTGCAGCAGACGCCGTCCAGGTCAAAGAGCAGGATCGGCCTGGCCACGCGCGTCACCTCCGCGGGGTTGTGCTTTCATGAGTATGCCCCGCAAGGTGACAGAAGCCGACTGTCAACCCCTGGCGTGCCGGCGCGCCAGCCTCAGCTGCCGCCGCTGTTCGCCTTCGGCGAAGCAACGCCGGTCCTCGTCGGTTTCGAGGAGCAGCGGCGGCACCCGCGTCGGCCGGCCGGTCTCCTGGTCCAGGGCGACGAAGGTCGCAAACGCCGACGTCGTGTGACGCCGCTCGCCCTTGATGGGCGATTCCGCGAAGACGTCGATGCCCACTTCCAGCGAGGTGCGGCCGGTCCAGGTCACCCGCGCCCTCACGATGCAGACCTCGCCGATGTGGATGGGCGTGTGGAAGTCGACCGAGTCGAAGGAGGTGGTGACGCAGGGATGGCCGGCGTGGCGCATCGCGGCGATGGTCGCGGCGATGTCCATGATGTGCAGCAGCCGCCCGCCGAGCATGATGCCCAGCGGGTTGGCGTCGTTGGGCATGACGATCTCCGTCATCTCGCAGGCGCTCAGGCGGGCGGGCTTGGGCTCCAGGTGCTGTTCGGGCGTGTGCATGGCAGAATCTCACCTCTCGCTGCGCAGGTGGCGGGTGCGGGACGCGAAGCACGCAGCCGTTGAACGTCCCAGTCATAGATGTTCGGGGTCTACCTGATGGGTCCCTGTTGGCCCGGCCGGTGCATGACGCTTTCAGCGCATGCGAGTTATTTTGTTGACCCGAAATATCTATATGGTAGAATTGGAAGCAAGGAACCAGTCATGCCGTCGTGGGTTGTGCCCGCGGTGTGGAGGGAATCCTGGTGTGTACGAAAGGGGAGGAATGCACATGAACGGGATGGGCACGCCAGCGCGCGAGGTCGTGGTCATCACCGGCGCGGGAGGCATGGGCGTCGCCATTGCGCGCCGTCTGGGGCCCGGCCGGCGGGTGCTGCTGGCCGACTACTCGGAGACCGTGCTGCAGCAGGCCGTCAAACAGCTTGAGGGCGAGGGCTTCGACGTGCACGCCCAGCAGACCGACGTGTCGGATCCGGCCGCGGTGAAGAGCCTGGCCGACACGGCCGAGACGCTGGGCACGTTCCGGATTCTGGTCCACACCGCCGGCGTCTCGCCGGTCCAGGCGCCGCCCGAGCGGGTGATCGCCGTGGACGTGGTCGGCACAGCGCTGGTGCTGGACGAGTTCCTCCGGCTCGCGGGGCCGCAGAGCGTCGCCGTGTGCATCGCGAGCATGGCCGGGGCCATGGCCACCCTGCCGCCGGAGGTGGAGCGGGCCCTGGCCGCCACGCCCACCGACCAGCTGGCCTCGCTTCCGGTGCTCGACCCGCAGAAGCTGGACCGGGGCGCCGCCTACAGTATTGCCAAGCGGGCGAACCAGTTGCGGGTGCAGTGGGCGTCCCTGGCGTGGGGGCGCAAGGGCGCGCGGGTCGTCTCGGTGAGCCCGGGCATCATCTCGACGCCCATGGGACAGGAGGAGCTCAGCGGCCCGTCCGGGGACATGATTCGCGCGATGATCGCCGCCTCAGGCACCGGGCGCATCGGCACGCCGGACGACATCGCCGCCGCGGTCGAGTTCCTGGTCAGCCCCGCTGCCTCGTTCATCACCGGGACGGACCTGCTGGTGGACGGCGGGGCCATCGCGGGCATGCGCTACGCCCTGTCCCGGGGCGAGTAGCGGATCGTGGGCGCCCGGTGAGCCGCGCCTACCGATTATTGGAGATGGCCGCGGACAGATCGTGAGCCGCGCGGCGGAGCCGCTCCACGCCGGCGCTGGATATGGCCGTGAGGTCGGACAGGGCATCGGCCGCCCGGGCCACCTCGTCGGCCACCGCAGCGCTGGTGGACGCGGTCTCCGCCGCGACGCGCGCACCTGCGGCGAGTTGCTCCGCCGTGGCGGCCATCTGCTCCGCCGCTGCGGAGTTCTCGTGCGCGATGGCGGTGAGCTGGTCCAGGGCCTCGGCCAGCTGGTGGCTGTGGTCGGACAGGTGGGCCGTCTGCGCCGTGATGGCGGCCATCCGGTCGGCGGTGAGGCCCACCGCGGCCTGAAGCTCCGCCAGGCTCTTGCCGGTGGAAGCCGAGAGGGCGAGGCCCTCGGCGGCCAGTTCCCGGGCGCCGGACATGACGGACTGCGCCGCCGCGATCCCGGACTGGACCCGGCCGATCAGCCGGCCGATCTCGGCCGCCGCCTGGCTGGACTGCGCGGCCAGCTTGCCCACCTCGTCGGCTACCACGGCGAACCCCCGGCCCGCGGCGCCGGCGCGCGCGGCCTCGATCGCGGCGTTCAGCGCCAGCATGCGGGTCTGGCCCGCAAACTGTTCGATGGTCGTGACCACCTGGCCGATCTGCGCCGAGTAGCCCGCCAGCTGCACCATGGCGTCGGCGGCCTCCGCCGTGGCCTGGGCGAGGCGGGCCGTGCCCTCCGCGGCGCGTTCCACCGACCGGCGGCCATCGTCCACTGCCCGGCGCGCCTGCTCGGCCTGCGCCGCCACCTCCCCGGCCAGGGCGGTGATTGCGTCCGCCACCTCGCTCATGCTCCGGCTCAGCGCGAGGGCGCGGTCGGTGTGCGCGGCCTGCGTGCGCGCCCCCTCGGACACGGCGGAGACGCTGCGGGTGAGCTCCACGAGGGCGTCGTGGCTCTCCGCGGCTGCGGACCGCGCGTCCCCGCTGGCCTGGGTGAGCCGCAGAACCGTGGGGCGCAGCCGCACCTCGATCTCCGTGCGCACGTCCTCGCCCGCCCGGGCCAGATCGGCCACCGCGGCCGACACCTCCCGGGTGGTCCGGCGCGCCCCGGCGACCACGGCGTCGAGCCGATGCAGGACGTCCTCCTGGGCGGCGGCCTCGGCGAGCGCTTCGAGCAGCTGCCGGCTGCGCCAGGCGATCGCGTAGATGCCCATGCCGACGAGGGCCAGCATGACGCCGCCCACGAGGCCGATGCGGCCAAGCGTGATCGAAGGCGGCACGTCCGGCGGGTGGAACAGCAGGACGGCGCCCCAGCCCGCCAGGGCCAGGAGCGTGCCGACGACGGAGACCCAGCGCTCGACGTAAAGGCCGGCGAGCGTCGGCAGCAGGAACCAGATCCCGATGTGCTGGTTGGAACCGGGCACCAGGAAGGCGATGCCGATCAGCACCGCGGCGAGCAGGCCGATCAGCACGAACTTCTGCCCGCGCGGCGCCCACCCGGCGTGAACCAGTACGGTCGCGGCGGTGTGCAGGACGGCCGCGCCCAGGGCCCAGCCGAGGAACGGTCCCCGGGGGAGCCCCGTCCGCCCGGCGAGGGGCAGCATGGTGGCCACCACCAGCGCCAGGCAGATCCACAGGATGAGGGTGACGGTCCGGTTGGTCGCCTGCTCATAGCGCTGAAGCCGGTCTCGCAGACCCATAGCGGAGCCCTCCATACCTAACATAAATAGCTAGACATTTCGCGTCTATAGATACTATCAGAGTGGACAGAATTGGATCATGAGACCTGTGGTTCCTTCTACCTCTTTGAAAATGAAGGTCTTCTGCGTGTGGCGGGAGCGTGCGGCGCGCCGATCCCGCGTACCCTTGCGACTGCTCGCGCAAGTGATATACAGTAGTGAGGGGTAGCCATCAAACCTCCCTGCGGCATCCATGCCCGCGGGGCAAAAGAAGGTGGGCAGCCGTGGCAGAAACGATGCGTGCTTTGCGAAAACTGGAAGCTGGTCCTGGCGCGACACTGCAGGAGGTTCCGATCCCGACCATCGGCCCCCGCGACGTCCTGGTGAAGGTCCGGGCGGCCTCGATCTGCGGCACGGACTACCACATCTACACCTGGGATCCGTGGTCCGCGGGCCGGGTGAAGCCGCCGCTCACCATTGGGCACGAGCTGGCCGGTGAGGTGGTGGCCGTCGGCCGCGAGGTCACCGCATGCAAGGTGGGCGACTACGTCTCTGCCGAAACGCACATTGTTTGCAACCGCTGTCCCCGCTGCCACATGGGGGAGTACCACCTCTGCGAGAACACGAAGATCCTGGGGGTGGACACGGACGGCGCCTTCGCCGAGTACGTCGCGGTGCCGGAGCAGAACATCTGGGTGAACGACAAGGACATCCCCTTTGAGCTGCAGTCGATTCAGGAGCCGCTGGGCAACGCGGTCCACACGGCCCTGAACGGCGACCTCACCGCCCGGTCCGTGCTGATCACCGGCTGCGGCCCCATCGGCATCATGTCGGTCCCCGTGGCCAAGATGGCCGGCGCGGAGATCGTGATGGCGATGGACATCAACGAATACCGGCTGCAGCTGGCGGGCCAGCTGGGGGCCGACGTGCTCATCAACCCCACGAAGCAGGATCCGGTCGAGGTGGTGCGCAGCTACACCCGCGGCTACGGCGCCGACGTGGTGCTGGAGATGTCGGGTAACCCCACCGCCATCCGGCAGGGGCTGAAGGCCGCCCGCAACGGCGCCCGCATCTCGCTCCTCGGTCTGCCCGGCCGGCCGCTGGAGCTGGACCTGGCAGCGGACGTGATCATGCGGGGCCTGGTGCTGCAGGGCATCACCGGCCGCCGGATGTGGCAGACCTGGTATCAGGTGCGTTCCCTCTACCGGGCCGGGCTGGCGGAGCGGCTGCGGCCGCTGGTGACGCACCGGATGCCGCTGGAGCAGATCGACGCCGCCATGGAGCTCATGGGTTCCGGCCAGAGCGGCAAGATAGTGCTGGTGCCTGACCTGAAGGCGTGATTTCCCGCAGAGGAGGTCAATGCGGATGGCTCTGACGGACTTTCTCGTGGAAGAGCTCAACGGCCTGAAGCAGGCCGGGCTCTACCGGCCCCTGAAGGAGCTGCAGTCGCCCCAGCGCCCCCGGTCCATCATCGACGGGCGGGAGGTCATCAACCTCTCCAGCAACAACTACCTCGGCCTGGCCGACGACCCCCGCCTGAAGCAGGCGATGATCGAGGCCACTGAGGCGTACGGCGCCGGGTCCGGCGCGGTCCGGACCATCATCGGCACCATGACGATCCACAACCAGCTCGAGCAGAAGCTGGCCGAGTTCAAGCACGTGGAGGCCGCCGTGGTCTTCCAGTCGGGGTTCACCTGCAACTCCGGCGTGATCCCGGTTCTGGTGGGCGAGGGCGACGCCGTGATCTCCGACGAGCTGAACCACGCGTCCATCATCGACGGGTGCAGGCTGTCCAAGGCGAAGATCCACCGCTACAAGCACGCCGACATGGACGACCTGGCCCGCGTGCTGAAGGAGACCGACGGGCAGTACCGGCGCCGGCTGATCATCACCGACGGCGTGTTCTCCATGGACGGCGACATCGCCCCGCTGCCGGACATCGTGGAGCTGGCCGAGAAGCACGGCTGCATGACCTACGTGGACGACGCCCACTCCTCCGGCGTGCTGGGCAAGAACGGCCGCGGCTCCGTCAACCACTTCGGCCTGGACGGCCGGGTGACGGTGCAGGTGGGCACGCTGTCGAAGGCCGTGGGCGTGCTGGGCGGCTACGTGGCCGGGCCGCGCGCCCTGATCGAACTGCTCTGGCACAAGGGCCGGCCGTTCCTCTTCTCCACGTCCCATCCGCCGGGAGTGGCGGCGGCCTGCCTGAAGGCCATCGAGATCATGGAGCAGGAGCCGGAGCGGATCGACCGGCTGTGGGAGAACACCCGCTACTTCAAGGAGCGGCTTACCGAGTTGGGCTTCGACACCGGGAAGTCGGAGACGCCGATCACCCCGGTGATCGTGGGCGACGAGGTCAAGGCGATGCAGCTGTCCGACCGGCTGCTGGAGGAGGGCGTTTTCGCCCAGGGCATCGCCTTCCCGACGGTGCCGCGGGGCAAGGCCCGGGTCCGGACCATCGTCACCGCCGCTCACACGAAGGAGGACCTGGACGAGGCCCTGGCTGCCTTCGCGAAGGTGGGCCGGGAGCTCGGGCTCATCTAGTCCGGGATGCTGGTCGTGGTTTTCTGGCGCTTAGCCTGATCCCGGGACACGCGCAACCAGGGCGCCGCCTCAGCAGCGCCCTGGTTGCGCGTGTGCGTCTGCCGGGCCCCCTGCCTTCCCGTTGGCCCATGCCAAGTTTGGCCGCGGGCTCTTTTCGTTGGCCGGGGGGCAAGCGTAGATCTGTCGTAGGTGTGACCCAACGTTGGACTCGTTGAAGCCACGAGAGGTCAACCCACAGGAGCCCCAACGATGGAAGTAGGACGAGCCCGTCAAGAGGTGAATGCCATTCGGGCAGCCGGGGAAGTACGACGAACTTTCACTTGGCCCACGGGCGAAGTGTAAGTTGGTCGCAGGTGTGGCTCGCTACGTGACGTGTTGAAGCCGCCAGGGGGGATCGGCGGGCGGGCCGCAGGGGAAGTACGACGAACTTTCACTTGGCCTGTGGGCGAAGTGCAAGTTGGTCGTAGGTGTGGCTCGCCACGGGACTTGTTGAAGCCGCGAGGGGGAAATCCGCGGGCGGGCCGCAGGGGAAGTACGACGAACTTTCACTTGGCCCGCGGACGAAGTGCACGTCTGTCGCAAGTGTGGCTCGCGACGTGACCTGTTGAAGCCGCCAGGGGGAATCCGCAGGCGGACCGCCGGGGAACTCCGACGAACTTTCACCTGGCCCACGAGCAAAGTCAAGATCTCCCGCAGGTCCGGGGGAAGGGCAGGCCTGCAGAGAGAAGGGCATCAGGTGAGATAGGGCAGGGGGTCTACGTATTCGAGGTCGGGGGATTCCGTGATGAACTGCCTGAGCAGGGGGCGATGCCCGGCGCCGACCAGCACCAGGATCCCGTCTTCGGGCTGCCGGGCCAGGTCGGCGATGTGGCTGAACATGAACAGGTTCCGTCGGTACCAGTCGGCGACCAGGCGGGCCCCGACGTACGAAGCCCCCGCCCCCACCGCGGCGATCTGCAGATAGACCCCGTGCATGGCATCGTGGTCCGGGGAGTTGAGGTAGCGCAACAGCCCCAGGACGCCGCCGTCGGCCTCGGCCCTCTCCTGCGCTTCTGCCACGCTCCTGGTCATGCGCTCAAACGCGTTCAGGAAGCCCGTCAACCCCAGCTTCCCAGCCTCGTCCAGGACGGCGCTGAAATCCAAGTCCAGCCGGTAGTCGATGCCGAAGATGCGGGAATGGCCCATCGCCGCGGCCGTGCGAAAGCCCAGCTGATCGATCTCGTTCCGGCCCAGCGTGTACCCCCCGGCACGGTACTGGTCGTAGCGCTCCTGCAGCGCGGGCGCCGCGTCAGGTGGAGCTTCCACCGCCACGTGCGTCGGGCGGTAGCGGAGCAGCCGGGCCACCACTTCCTGAATCTGCTGCTGGTACGGCTCGCTGAGCACGTCCCCGTAGCCGGTCTTGACGTAATCCAGGTTCGGGTTTTCCATGTGGAAAGTGCCCAGGACCATGACCTGTGCACGCTCCTGCACCAAGCAGCCATCCCTCCCGCAGGTGTCGAGTCAGCGCGCCGGCAGGCGGGGAGGGGGCGCAGTACCATCCCCCCCGCCCGTCCGGTCAGAAAACTCATTCGCCCATGCGCGACGATCGCCTGCTGCCCAGCGGCGCGGGCCGTGAGACACAGGACAGGGACAGGCGACATGGTCCACGGACGCTCCCCTTCGCCTGGGATCCGCTGAGCGCCCCGGGCAAGGGGGCTTTTTTCATGGATCGCCGCCTTGTGGGGTGTTGCAGCAACCCGGCAAGTTGGTTTAACCTCAAATGATGAGTTGTATCGACAAAGCAGGCGTGAAGCTTTCCTGACCGCCGGGGCGCGCGGCGATGGGTGTCCAACCACCCGTGAAGCGCGTCGCCTCTGTCTCTACTCCGGAGCCGGACATACCCTGCGGGACCAACGGAGGATACGACATGCTCACTGACCTTGTTGCGGGCTTCGGCAAACTCGTGGTCTACTACGGCCTCTGCGTGATCGGGGCGCTGGCCCTGCGCCGGTTCGTCCGGGTACCGGCGGAGGTGTTCCGCAAGACCCTGCATCTGATCCTCCTGGGTTCCCTGTTCGTTTTCCTGTACGGCTTCGGGACGTGGACGGCCTCGGCCCTCGCCGCGGTCCTGTTCGTGGCGGCAGTCTACCCGGCGCTCGCGGCCGCGGAACGGTTGCCGGGTTACTCGCAGCTGCTCACCGAGCGCAAGGCCGGTGAGATCAAGCGCAGCCTGGTCGTTGTCTTTGCCATGTACGCGACCCTGGCCGCCGTGGGCTGGGGCTGGCTCGGCGAGCGGTACCTCGTGACAGCCTCGGTGATGGCCTGGGGCCTGGGCGACGCCGCAGCCGCGCTGGTGGGCAAGCGTTTCGGGTCGCATTTTATTGAGGGAAGACTCGTGGAGGGGCGCAAGAGCGTCGAGGGGACGCTGGCCATGTTCCTGGTGTCGTTCCTGTCGGTGCTGGCCGTCCTCCTGGTCCACAGCGCCGGGAACTGGCGGGTTTCGGCGCCCATCGCCGCGGTGACGGCCGCCGTTTCCGCTGCCGTGGAACTCTGCACCCGGGACGGCATGGACACCATCACCTGCCCGTTTGCGGCGGCCGCGGTGCTGATTCCGCTGGTGCGGGCACTGGGGGTGTGAGGGGTGAAGGGGCAGAGCGGGGAGCGCACCCTCCCGTTCTCGGTCCTGCTCAGTTCTCCCGGCCCCATCGTCGTCGGGGCCGGGCTCCTGATCGGCCGTTCCTCCACCCAGTTGGCGGACTTCATCCGCCGTACGGCGGAGCTCGCGGCCATCGTGGTCTCCTGGGCCGTCTACCGCGTCCTGCGCCGCGGCGGCGAGCCGGACTCCGCGCGCCGCCGGCGGCTGGAGCGAACCGCCAACGGGTTCGTCGGCGGGGCCATGTGTCTCTCGGGCGCGGCCATGCTGGTGCTGGCGCTGTTCAGCGGCGGCGCGGAGAAGGGCAACGTCATCCCGGGGCTGGTCATCGCCGGCCTGGGCGTGACGACCAACGGCTGGTTCTGGTTCCGGTACCGCACCCTGGACCGGCGTGAGCCCAGCGCCATCCTGGCGGCGCAGAGCCGGCTCTACCGCGCGAAGACCCTGGTGGACGGCTGCGTGACAGCCGCGCTGGCCACCCTGGCCCTGGCGCCCGCCTCCCCGGCGGCGCGCTACGTCGACCTGGGCGGTTCCGCCGCGGTGGCCCTCTACATGGTGATCAGCGGCGTCCTGATCGTGCGCGGCGGATCGCGGGCGGAGCGCACGGTATAGACCGCAGCGCTTGTTGAGCGCCCGGTCGGATTCGGCGGGACGGGATTCGGCGTGATCCGGCGGGCCTCAGGGGCGGGAGGCGCCGGGCCGGGCAGGCGGGGCCACCCGGTCGGGCGAATCTGCCGCCGGGGAAAGGTAAGCCCGTGGCAGGCGGTGAATTCGATAAGGACAGCTTTCCGGGCGATGGCGCTCGCGCCGTCGGCCGTATCGGAGGTGGGCCGTGAACTACTCGGCATATGTGGAATCGGTCGGCAGCCAGCTGGCGGACAGGGGCTTCGAGGTGCAGGCCGTGCCGCCGGAGCTGCAGGGACGTCTGGCGCTGCTGGTCTCCCGGCAGGAGGAGTGGGGGAGGCTGCTGCTCGCGCTGGCCGCAGAGCTGAACCCGAGCGACCCGCAGGAGCGGGAGTCCCTGGCCCAAGCCTGCGGGGCGTGGGTGCGGGAGGCGCGCGGCGACGAGGTCTGGCACATGATCCTGCTGTTCCCCTTCGACCGTACGGTGGGCGAGGAGGAGGCGGAGGCGATCGCCGCGCTGGAGGAGCGGGACCCCGGGGAACGGTGGGGCGTGATCCCCTGGTCGGCGGATCTGGCGGTGGGGCTGCTGGACCAGCACACCGGGTTCCCTCCGGTGGATGAGGCCGTGGCCCGCATCCTCACCGATGTGCCCGAGACGCCCGAGCGGCGGTTCGTGGAGGTCCGCCCGCGGTACGAGGCCCGGCGCCCCTGGCCGGGGCTGGACCGGTTTCCCGCGACACGGCTGATCCTGGCCCTGACCGTGGCCTACTACCTCTGGACGGTGTGGATGGGCGGCGGGCTGCTGAACCTGATCAGCGGGCCGGACACCCTGTCCCTGGTGATCTGGGGCGCGAACTACAGCCTGCTCACGCTGGCCGAGCGGACGCAGCAGTGGCGGCTGGTGAGCCACCTGTTCCTCCACGGCGGCGCGATGCACCTGGCGTTCAACATGTGGGCCTTCTGGCAGGTGGGCCGTTACTGCGAGCTGATCTACGGCTCCGCGCGGATGCTGTTCATCTACTTCGTGGCCGGCGTGATCGGCGGGGTGGCCTCGGTCGCCGTGCGTCCCGGCCTGGTGATCAGCGTCGGGGCGTCGGGCGCGATCCTGGGGCTGATGGGCGCGCTGATCTACTTCGCCACCACCGTCCGCAACCGGCGCGTCGACTGGCAGGGGCTGCTGGCTCCGGTGGCCATCAACCTGCTATTCGGCTTCGTGTACGGGCGGGTGGACAACTACGCGCACATCGGCGGCCTCCTGGGCGGACTGCTGGCGGCGTTCGTGGCCGGGGTTCCGGGCGAGCGCGGCGGCTGGCGGCAGTTGGCCGCCCCGGCCCTGGGCGTGCTGGTCGGCCTGGTGGTGGCGGGCGTCCTGCCCCTGAAGCACGTGTCGACGCTGTTGCCGTAGGAGACGGACGGAGGCGCGCAGCGGTGTGAGTAAAGTTTTCGTGGGTACAACACATTTTTTCTCCTGAAATAGCAGGACGAGAGATGTGCCCTTCCAAAGTGTTGAGATTGGCCAATACCAACACGAGGAGGGTCATCTCTCGTCATGGAGCAAATTCGTGCTGCGGTGGATTTCTCCTTTCAGGAGATTGAACGTTTGGCTTGGCAACAGACACTCGACTGCTTCCGCGAGGCTTTGGTCGAGGCGCTCTCTGCGATTGACACGGCGCTGTACGAGAGCCGAGACCCGAGTCGGTATGTGTACAAGGAAATGCGGTCCCGAAGCGTCGTCACCAAGTTCGGGCCGATCACGTTCCAGCGCCGCTACTACTGGGACCGCGAGGAAGAGCGTTTCGTGTTCCTGCTGGATGAGGTGTTGGGAATAGCGAAACGGCAGCGGGTGAGTGACTCGGTAAGGGCAGATGCGGTTGAAGCGTCTGTGACAGCTGGATCGTACCGGGGTGCTGCGGCAGAGCTGGAGCGGCGGGATTGCCAGGTGTTTGTCAGCCATGAAGCGATTCGGCAGTGGAACCTGCAGACCGGAAGGGCGCTTGCAGCGGCGGAAAAACAGCAGCAGATGACGTTGGCCGGTACCCGACGTGTGCGGGTCTTGTTCATCGAGGCAGACGGGTTCTGGCCAGCTCGTCAGCGTGGCAAGAAGGCAGAAGTCCGGCTGTTTGTGATTCATGAGGGTTGGATCCAGCGAGGCCCAGGTAGTAAGGAGTACAGCCTGGTGAACCGGCGCGATTTCGTGCCCGAACCGGGCAGGGATAGCTGGGAGCAGTTGAGCGAGCTTCTGGAGAGCGAGTACGACCTAAGCGAGACCTGGGTGATCATCAACGGGGACCGGGCGTTGTGGATCCGGGAGGGCGTGACGTGGTTTCCCAAGGCGCTGTACCAGATCGATCGGTTCCACCTGAAGCGGGAGTTAAACCATGTGCTGCGCCACCGGCCCCAGCGCTTAGAGCAGGCACACGCTGCACTTGAAGCAAACGATGCTGGACGGTTGCTGGCGGTGCTGGATGAAGCGCATAAAGCCGAGACCGACACGGATCGTCGTGGGAAGATGCGCCGGCTGCTGGCCGACCTCAGGACGATGCCGGAGTCAATTCGAGATTACCGTATTCGGCTGCAAGAGCGGGGCGTCAACGTTGAGGGGTTACGCGGCGTGGGCGCCGCGGAAGGGGCGGTGGAGCGGTATTCGGCACGGCTGCGGAAGGTGGGGCGGAGCTGGTCGGAAAGTGGCCTGATGGCAATGCTGCAGGTGATGGCAGCATATTATCGCGGCGCTTTACGGGGGGCCGTACAGTACGTTGAGCGTGCGTTGGGGCTTGAATCTGTGAACGCGGCTGCGGAGAAAGTCCGCCATCGGGTTCGTGAGACCGTAGGCCGGGGAGTCGATGCTGCCCGGCATGCACGCATGCCGATCCTGAACGCCGGTCGCAACAACAGCGGAGGATACTCCAAGACGTTCAGGGGGTTTGCGGGTCTGGTGACCAGGTAAAAAACGAGAACGGTAGTCAGCGTCCGTTCAAGAACCAGATTTATACAGAACACTTTTGGAAGTGAGACGTACCCACTTTGGCTTGACAGGCCCCGCGCAGCGGCGCCTCTTGCGCGCCGGAGCAAGATTTTGGTACGATAATGCAGGTTTCGTTGGAGAGGAGGCCCGGCCCATGGTACGCATCCTGGTCATCCATGGCCCGAACCTCAACCTGCTGGGCACGCGCGAGCCCGAGGTCTACGGCTCCACCACCCTGTCAGAGATCGACGCCATGCTCTCGGAGCTAGCCGGTGAACTGGGGGTTGAGGTGGAGTCGTTTCAGTCCAACCACGAGGGCGCCATCATCGACGCCATCCACGACGCCCGGGGCCGCTTCGACGGCATCCTCCTGAACCCGGGGGCGTACACCCACTATTCCCTGGCGATTCGGGACGCCGTCGCCGCGGTGGGCCTGCCCGTGGTCGAGGTGCACCTCTCCAACATCTACCAGCGCGAGCCGTTCCGCCACCGCTCGGTCATCGCCCCGGTGGCCGCAGGCACCATCGCAGGGTTCGGAGCCGAGTCATACCGTCTCGGGCTGCGGGCCCTCGCGCACCTGCTGCAGGGCGACCGCGCACAAAGGAGGAACTGACGCATGTCCCAAGCGCGCCTGGCGCGCCTCAGGGCGCGACTCGAAGAACGGGGTCTCGACGCCGTTCTGATCGCCAAGCCCCACAACCGGGCCTACCTCAGCGGCTTCACCGGCAGCGCCGGCCTGCTGCTGATCACGGCCGACCGGGCGGCCCTGGTCACCGACTTCCGCTACGTCGAACAGGCGGCGGCGCAGGCCCCGGAGTTCGAGGTGATCAAGGCGGAGAGCGCCAACCAGGCGGTCCTGACCCGGTTGGTAGAGGAGTGGGGCGTGAAGCGGATCGGCTTCGAGGGCGATTTCCTTACGGTGGACGAACACCAGACTTACCAGCAGTTTCTGGCCGGGTGCCAGTGGACCTCGGTTTCCGGGCTGGTCGAAGAGCTGCGCATGATCAAGGACGAGACGGAGATCGCCCTGATGCGCCGGGCGGCCGAGATCGCCGACGAGGCCTTCGCCCAGATCCTGCCGCTCATCAAGCCCGGCGTTATCGAGCGGGATCTGGCCACGGAACTGGAGTACCGCATGAAGAAGCTGGGAGCGGAGGGTGTGGCGTTTGAGACCATCGTCGCCTCCGGCGCCCGCTCTTCCCTGCCCCACGGCGTGGCCAGCGACAAGGCGATCGAGGTCGGCGACCTGATCACCTTCGACTTCGGCGCCGTGTACCAGGGCTACTGTTCCGACATGACCCGCACCGTCATGCTTGGGGAACCTACGGACAAGCAGCGGGAGATCTACGGCATCGTGCTGGAGGCACAGAAGCGGGGTGTGGCGGCCTGCCGCCCCGGCATCACCGGCAGGGAGCTGGACGACGTCTGCCGGTCGTACATCGCCGAGAAGGGCTACCGCGAATACTTCGGTCACGGCACGGGACACGGCGTCGGGCGGTACATCCACGAGGGGCCGCGGGTCAGCCAGCGGGGCGGTGACGTGGTGCTCCGTCCCGGCATGGTGGTCACGGTGGAGCCGGGCATCTACCTGCCAGGCTGGGGTGGCGTCCGGATCGAGGACATGCTGCTGGTCACCGAGTCGGGGGCTGAGTCGTTCACCCACTCGCCGAAGGAGCTTCTCATTCTGTAGGATTGGTTTCTGTTCGCCCCCGGGGCGTAGAAATTCTGGCGTGAAGCGTGGAGCGGAGGGGACTGTACAGTGATTTCGGTTAACGATCTGCGGAACGGCATGACCATCGAAATGGACGGCACCGTCTACCAGGTGATCGAGTTCCTGCATGTGAAGCCCGGCAAGGGCGCCGCGTTTGTGCGGACCAAGCTGAAGAACATCCTGACGGGGGCGACCATCGAAACGACCTTCCGCGCCGGCGAGAAGGTGGAGCAGGCGAACGTGGACCGCCGGGAGTATCAGTTCCTGTATGCGGACCAGGGCGTCTGGGTCTTCATGAACAACGAGACCTTCGAGCAAATCGAGCTCACCGAGGAGCAGGTGGGCAACGCGCCCAACTTCCTGCTGGAGAACATGACGGTGCAGATCGCCAGCTGGAAGGGCCAGGTCATCGGCGTGGACCTGCCCAACACGGTGGAGCTGAAGGTCGTCGAGACGGAGCCTGGCTTCAAGGGCGACACCGCCACCGGCACCTACAAGCCCGCCAAGCTGGAGACCGGTTACGTCGTGCAGGTGCCGCTCTTCGTCAACACCGGCGACGTCATCAAGGTCGACACCCGGACGGGCGAGTATCTGTCCCGGGCCTGATCGCCATGCAATGAAAATCGGGGTGCGCAGCGCGCACCCCGATTTGTTTTCCGGTCAACCCGGGCAGACTATCGCGCGGGACTGCCCGAGGAAGGAGGAGTGCTGCCATGACCGACCTTCGTTCCCGCGTCGCGTATCTGCAGGGCCTCGCGGAGGGGCTCGCCATCGACGTCGACAGCGCGCACGGCCGCGTGCTGGCGGGCGTCCTCGACGTGCTTGGCGACATCGCCGAGGAGATCGAGGAGATCACCGAGTTCCAGGGGGACCTGGCCGAGTACGTGGACGAGATGGATGACGACCTCTCCAGCGTGGAGGACGAGGTGTACAACGAAAACGAGATCGTGTTCATCCCCGACGACGCGGACGACGTCACCGTGCTGACCTGCTCCCGCTGCGGCGAACCCATCGGCGCCCAGGCCGGGGAGGTGGACGACGAGGACCTGGAGGTCACCTGCCCGGTCTGCGGCTGTACCATGGAGGCCGACGAGGTCGACGACTGAGGCGCCAACCGATCACGCGGGGCCGCTGCCCGGACCGGAGCCCGGGCGGGCGGCCCCGCCGCGCGGACGGCAGTCCTCATAATGGGGGACAGGCCCGCATAGCATCTCTCAGCAGGAGGGGGGGACGAGCGGTGGTGCCGGAGGAGTTCGAGAGGGAGATCCTGGCCCATGTCGCCCCGCGCCTCGCGGACCTGCTGCGCAGGGCCGTCCCGCTCTTGCCCGCGCCGCCGGAGGAGATCCGCATCCGCCAGGGGCGGCCGCTGCACCTGGTCTACCCCGGCGGCGACGCCTTCGTGACCCCTGACGGCCGGCTGACGGCCGATCCCGCCCGGGCGGTCCGTCCGGACGGCGACGACCTGCAGCGCACCTTCCAGCTCATGGCCAAGGGGTCGGTCTACGCCTGGGAGGAGGAGGTGCGGGGCGGTTTCCTGACCCTGGAAGGGGGCCACCGGGTCGGCCTCTGCGGGCGGGCGGTGACTGAGGCGTGCCGCATCCGCACGCTGAAGCAGGTGGCCAGTCTGAACGTCCGCATCGCCCGGGAGGTGCCCGGGGCCGCCGACGGCCTGCTGCCCCACCTGGTGCGGGGCGGACGCTTTCTCTCGACGCTGTTGGTCTCACCGCCCCAGGCCGGCAAGACGACCCTGCTCCGGGACCTGGTGCGCCAGCTCTCCACCGGCGTGCCGCGCCTGGGGCTTCGGGGGCTCAAGGTGGGGCTGGTGGACGAGCGGTCGGAGGTCGCCGGATGCGTGTGCGGCGTTCCCCAGCGGGACGTGGGGCCCCGCACCGACGTGCTGGACGGCTGCCCCAAGGCCGAGGGGTTGATGCTCATGATCCGGGCCCTCTCGCCGCAGGTGGTCGCCGCCGACGAGATCGGCCGGCCGGAGGATGCGGTGGCGGTGATGGAGGCCCTGCACGCCGGGGTTGCCGTCCTGGCCACGGCGCACGGGGCGGGCCTGTCGGACGTGCGCCGCCGGCCGGCCCTGGCGGAACTGCTCAGGGCGGGCGCTTTCGAGCGGGCGGTGGTCCTCGGCCGCAGCCGCGGGCCCGGCACCGTGGAGGCGGTCCTGGACCTGGCGCGGGAGGTGGTGGCATGACGCTGAAGCTGCTCGGCGCGGCCCTCACCGTGCTGGCGCCGTCGTGGATCGGCTTCCAGATCGCCGCCCGGTATGCCCGCCGGCCGGCGGAGCTCCGGGGCTTTCAGAACGGCCTGGCGGTGCTGGTCACCGAGGTGGAGTACGGCGCCACCCCGATGCCGGACGCCCTGCGCAGCGCGGCCAGGGCGTCGGGGCCGGTGGCCGGGGCGGTCCTGGCGGACGCCGCGGATCGGCTGGAGGGCGGCGGGGGCATTACCCCCGGGGAGGCGCTGGCTGCGGCCCTGGAGGAGCGGCGGGGGGCGACCTGCCTGACGCCGGCGGACCAGGAGATCCTGGCCGCCCTGGTCCCCGTGCTGGGGGCGTCGGACCGCCGGGACCAGGTGCGCCACCTGCGGCTGGCCCTGGAAAGGCTGGCCGCGGCGGAGGCCGAGGCGACGGACGAGCGGCGGCGGTACGAGAAGATGTACCGGTACGTCGGGGTTCTTTCGGGCCTGGCCCTGGTGCTGATTCTGATCTAGGTGGAGGGTGAGCCGGGTGGACGTGCAGCTCTTGTTCCGCATCGCCGGGGTCGGCATCATCGTGGCGGTCATGGCCACCGTGCTGAAACAGGCCGGCAAGGACGAGCAGGGCCAGATGGTGACGCTGGTGGGCGTGCTGGTGGTGCTCATGATGGTGGTGACGCTGCTCGGCAGGTTCTTCAACTTGGTGAAGGCCACCTTCGGCATGTACTGACGGACAGGGCGGGTGCCCGCGGACGGGGGGAAGGGCCCGTGGAGATCGTGCAGATCGTCGGTCTCGGCCTGCTGGCGGGCATGCTGATCAGCGTGCTCCGGCAGCACCGGCCGGAGCTGGCCATGCAGCTTTCGATCGCAGCCGGCGTCATGCTCTTTGCGCTGATGATGGCCAAGGTGCTCCGGGTGGTGGAGGTGATCCAGTCCCTGGCCGCCCGGGCGTCGCTGGAACAGGCGCACATCGACACGGTCCTGAAGATTATCGGGATCGCGTACATCACCGACTTCGGCGCCCAGGTGCTGTCGGATGCGGGGGAGAAGGCCGTCGCCACCAAGGTGGAGATGGCGGGCAAAATCATCATCATGCTGCTGGCGGTGCCGATCATCCTCGGGGTGCTCGACGCCATCCTGAACTTGCTGGGGTAGGGGTGCGGAGCGTGAAGCGCACGTGGTGGTGGGTCCTGCTCCTGCTCGCAGTGGCGCTGACGGCCCTCCCGGCGTCAGCCGAGGGGCCGGCGGCGCCCGGCGGGCTGCTGTGGGAGCAGGCGGCGGCGCTGGACACGAGCGCCATCGAACGCTTCCTGGACGAGGTGAACCGGACCTGGGAAGGATACGGGCCCCAGATCACCCTCGGCGACTTCCTGCGGCTGTCCAGCGGCGAGGACTCCCCGTCTCTGTCGGCCGGGGCCATCCTCCAGGGGCTGCTCCGGTACCTGGTCCGCGAGGTGCTGGCCAACGCCGACCTGCTCATGAAGCTGGTGGTGCTCGCGATCACCGCGGCCGTGCTGGGGCAGATGCAGTCCGCGATGGGCGCGGACGCCGCCGGCTCCGTCGCCTACTGGGTCATCTACCTGGTGCTGGTGGGGCTGGCGATCACCGGGTTCGGCCTGGCCGTCGGCGCCGCCCGCCAGGTGATGGAGAGCCTGAATGCGTTCATGCTGGCCGTGCTCCCGACCCTGCTCACCGTGCTCATCGCCCTGGGCGGGGCCGCCACGGCGGCGATCTTCCAGCCGCTGATGGTGACCATGCTCAACGTGACGAGCACCGTCATGGTGAACGTGGTCTTTCCCCTGGCCTTCCTGGCGGCGGTGCTGGACATCGTCTCGGGGCTGCATGAGAAGTACCGGCTCTCCAACCTGGCCCATCTGCTGCGCCAGGGCGCCACGGTGACCCTGGGCGCGACCGGGACGGTCTTCCTGGGCACCGTGGCGGTCAAGGGCGCTGCGGGGGCGGTGGCCGACGGCCTCTCGGTGAAGGCGGCCAAGTTTGTCACGGGGTCGTTCGTCCCCGTCATCGGCAAGACCCTGGCGGACGCCACCGACCTGATCGTCGGCTCCTCGCTGCTGCTGAAGAACGCGCTGGGCATGCTCGGGGCCACGGCCATCTTCTTCATCGTCGCCTTTCCCCTGCTGAAGATCCTGAGCATCTCCTGGGTCTACCAGGTGGCCGGAGCCCTGGTCCAGCCCGCCGGGGCCGGCGAGATCGCCCGGATGCTGACCACCATGGCCAAGTCGCTGTACATGCTCTTCGCGGCGGTGGGCATGGTCGCCCTGATGTTCTTCATCTCGGTGGTGGTCATCGTGGGTTCGGCCAACGTGGCCGTGATGGTGAGGTGAGGCCATGGCCGCGCTGACGGAGTGGGTGCGGGGCCTGGTGGTGCTGGTGGTGCTGGCCTCGCTTCTGGAGATGCTCCTGCCCATGGGCGGGATGAAGCGCTTCGTACGGCTGGCCATGGGGCTGGTGATCATGCTGGGAATCGTGCGGCCGATCCTGGGCCTCTTGGGCGGACAGGTCGCCGTCGACCCGGAGCCCTGGTTGGAGCCCACGACCTCGTTGCCCAGCGTGTCCGAGATTGCCCGGCAGGCCGAGCGCTTCCAGGCGCGCACGCAAGCCTTGCTGCTGGAGGAGCTGCAGGACCGGATCCGGCGCGCGGCCGAGGAGGCGGCCCGTTCGGTGGAGGGGGTGGCCGAGGCGGCCGCGGCGGTGGAGCTGGCCGGTGGGCCCCGGCTGGAGACCGTGAGCCTCGAGCGGGTGACGGTGACCGTGGTGCTCGGTTCCCGCTTCGGCCAGGTGCGCCCCGTGGCGCCGGTCCGGATCGGCGGGGAGGAGCAGGCGGCCGGAGGCGGGGCGGGCACCCGGGCACGGGCGCCGACGCCCGCGGAGACGCCCCTGGCGGAAACGGTTCGGCGGCAGGTGGCCGAACAGCTGGGTCTGACCGACGCAAGCCAGGTGACCGTTTGGATCGAGAGCGTGGACGCGGCGGGGAGGTAGTGGCATGGGTGAGCGGAAGGCGCCGGGGAACGGCCCCGGCAGCCCGTGGAGCTGGCTGGGGCTCGGGCTCTCGAAGGAGCAGGCGAAGCTGGTGCCCTTGATCGCGGTGCTGCTGTTCATCGGCATCCTGATGCTCCAGTCGGACGAGCTGTTCGGGATCGACGCGGACAGCCCGCCCCTGGATCCCGCCCCCGGGGCCTCGCTGGTGGGGCCGGTGGGCGCCGAGGATGAGCTGACCCGCCTGGAGCGGCAGAAGGCCGCGGAGTTGGAGGAGATGCTGGGGCAGATCGAGGGGGCGGGCCGGGTGAGGGTCATGGTCACCCTGGCGGCCGGGCCGGCGATCCAGGTGGTGAAGAACACCACGGTGGACCAGTCCACCACCACGGAGGAGGCGGCGGACAGCTCCACCCGCCGGATCGAATCCATCAACACCCGGGAGGATCACGTGTTCACCCGGAGCGGTTCTTCCGAGCAGCCCGTGATCGCCCAGACCAGCGCGCCGGAGATCGCCGGGGTGCTGATCGTGGCCGAGGGCGCCCGGGACGTGCGCATCCGGGCGCGGCTCCTGGACGCGGCCATGGTGGCCCTCAACGTTCCCGCCAACCGGATTCAGGTGGTGCCCGCAGATGGGAGGTAGCGCGGTGTTCGTGGTCAAGCGGGGTTCGGACCTGCTCAGGTTCGCACTGTACGTGCTGGTGGTCGCGTCCCTGGTGTGGTACGTGGTGAGCCGGTTCGGCGAGTGGCGCGCCGCCCAGGCCCCTTCCCGCGGGCCGGTGTTGGCGGACGGCCCGGCGCCGGTGGTCGGCCCGGAGCCGGAGGAGGCCGAGGAAGCCCTGGTCCGGCCGGACGAGGAGGTCCTGGCGGAGGGGGCCGAGGGGACGGATTACTTCGCCGAATACCGGATCGAGCGGGAGCGGACCCGGGGCGCGCTGGGCGACCGGCTGCGCGAGGTGATGGTTGCGGAGGGCGCCTCGGCGGAGGTGCGGCAGGAGGCCGCCGCGCAGTACCTGGAACTGGGCCGCCGGGCCGCCCTGGAGAGCCAGGCCGAGGCGCTGGTGAGGGCCCGGGGCTTCACCGACGTGATCGTGCACCTGACCGACGGGTCGGCGCAGGTGGTGGTGAAGGCCCGCAGCCTCTCGCAGCAGCAGGTGGCGCAGATCATCGACACCGTGAGCCGCACCACGGGGGTGCGGGCCACGGCGATCACGGTGATGGCCCGGGACGACTGACGGATGCCCATTGGCCGCGGTCCGGGTTTCGTTCTAGAATAGGTGCGAATGGTGAGGGGCACCGCCGCCGGGATGCGGCGCCGCCCCGCGCGCACGGGAGGAAACGTATGAGCCCTTCGTTTCTGCAACAGCTTGTGGACCGGCTCCGCCAGGAGCCCCGCGTGCTGGCCGTCTACGTGGACCGCGGCCTGACCGCGCCCCGCACCGGCGAGGTGCAGGAAATCACCCTCCACCTGGCGGTGGAGGGCTCCTTCGCGCAGGCGGCGGACGCCTGGGCGGCCTCGCTGGCGGAGCTGGTTTACAGCGGACCGGAGTCCCACGGCTGGACCCTGATCACCCCGGACGGCACGGAGTGGCGTCTCTGCTTCCACGGCCCGTCGGCCGATTTCGCGGAGGAGGGGCTTCAGGGCGTGTTCGACCGCCGGGCGCCGTCCCGGGTCCGGGAAGGCGCGCAGGAAGGCGCATCGCCCTCGCCCGGCGGGGCCGCCGGCCAGGCGCAGACGGACGTGGCCGCGGTGGCGGCGGCCTTCTGGCGCGACCTGTACCGGGCCGCCCGGGCGATCCGGGCCGGGCGGGCCCTCACCGCGCACCACTGGCTCTTCGCCTGCGGCGGCCGCATGATCGATCTGTACCGGCTTGCGCTTCAGCCCGGGCCCAGCGGCCGGGGCTGGGAGGGCGCAGACGAGGTCCCCGGGATGGCGCGCGCTCTGGAGCCGGTGCGGGAGTTCCTGAGCAGCCCGCTGGAGTGCCCGGCGCAGCGCCGGGCCGCCCGCCGGCTGGGCGAGGCGTTCGAGGGGCTGGTGCTGCCGCTCTGCCGGCGGATCGGCGCCACCTACCCCATGGCCCTGCGCACCCTGACGTTCCGGGCACTGGAGCCGGAGCCGGACGCGGCGGGCGGAGGGGGGGCGGCGCCTCATCCGTCGGACGCGACGGCCCGGGGGAGAGGGTCCGGCTCCGGGAGCGGGATGAACGTGTAGCCTGCCTCCCGCAGCGCCCGGATCAGGTCGGGGAGCACGGCCAGGGTCTGGGCGCGTTCGTGGATCAGGATGAGCGCCCCGGGCTTCACCTGCTGCAGGACGTTGGCGACGATCTGCTCGGGGTCGTCGGCCAGCGCCCAGTCGCGGGAGTCGACGGTCCAGAGGACCGTGGACATCCCACGGGCCGCGGCGATCTCCCGGATCTGCCGGTCGTGCTCGCCGTACGGCGGGCGGAAGAAGCGCACCGGCACGCCCGCCGCCGCTTCCAGCGCGGCCTGGGACTCGGTGATCTGGGCCGCGGCTTCCCCGGGCTGCAGCTGGAGAAGGCGGGGGTGGGAGACGGTGTGCGTGCCGATCTGGTGCCCCTGCCGCACGACCTCGGCCGCGAGGGGGAGGCTCCGGCTGCCGCTGAGCCAGAAGAATACGGCCGGGACCTCCTCGGCCTCGAGCACGGCGAGGAACCGTTCGGTGAGCGGGCCGGGGCCGTCGTCGATGGTCAGCACCACCTCTTTCGCCTCGGTGGGCAGGCGGATCAGCGGGTCCGGGGAGACGGGCCCGGCCGGTGCGGGCGGCTGGCCTGCCGGCTCCTCGCCGGGACCGCCGGCGGGCTTCGCCTCGGCGTCCGCCGGGGCACTGCCGTCCTGCCCGCCGGGTGCGACCGCCGCGGACGGGTCGGCGGGGGCATCTTTCGGTGCGGACGGCGGAGGAACGACGCGGACCTCCGGCGCGGAGGGTTCCGGACCCGCTGCGGCCGGCGCCGGTGCGACCGCCCCGGCCTGTGCCAGAAGCGCCACCAGGAGAAACACCTTTGCCAGGTGGGAAAGAAACGGCCCCATACGCCCACCTTCCTTGCCTTCGTCCTTCGCGAAATACAACGAAGACGTAGCGGGAAAGGTTGCGCAAGGACGGGCGGCAAGGGGCGGAGCCGTCCGACATGTCGGTGACAGGCGCTGGCAGACTGTGCTACTATGAGACATGCGGGTGACCAGCCGTTCGCCGGGGCTGTATTCCAATGGCAGCGGACTGGTATACTACATAATGTGCGGCGGAGGCGAGGTGTGGATGTCGCCGGACAAGGAGCCGATGAAGGAAGGGAAGGAAGGCGAGCCGCAGGTCGAGTCCTCGATCCGCATCGCGGACGACGTCGTGGGCGTCATCGCCGGCATTGCCGCGCTCGAGGTGGACGGAGTGGCCGGCATGAGCGGGGGCCTGGCCGCCGAGGTCGGCGAGCGCATGACCGGCAAGAAGAACCCTTCCAAGGGCGTGAAGGTCCAGATCGGCGAGAAGGAGGTCGCCATCGACCTCTACATCGTCGTGGAGTTCGGCGTGCGCATCCCCGAGGTGGCGACGAAGGTGCAGGAGGCCGTCAAGCGGGCGGTGGAGTCCATGACGGGGCTGGAGTGCGTAGAGATCAACATCCACGTCCAGGGCGTGTCCTTCAAGGAACCCGAGGACGACTATCGCGTTCGGTAAGGGGTGCTTGCCCGTGGGCATCATCGACCGGGTTGTGCTTTCCATCTATACGTTCTCGCTGGCGATCATCTCGGGATTGATGGTCCTGCTGGCGATCGCCCCCGAATGGATTCCCGTGCACATCTGGCTGCAGGACCTGCTCCTGACCGGCCGCGGCCGGGTAGTTCTGGGGCTGGTCGGCAGTGCGTTCTTCGTCGTCTCCGTCCGGCTGATCGTCTTCGCCTTCTCCAGCCAGGGCGGCGGCCGGCCCGTGATCTACGAGACCTCCATGGGCGAGGTGCACATCTCCCTGGGGGCCGTGGAGTCGCTGGTCAAGAAGACCGCGCGCTCCGTGAAGGGCGTGCGCGACATGAAGGCCGTCATCACCCACGCCGAGGACGGCCTGCACGCCCACCTGACCGGCACGGTCTCGCCTGAGGTGTCCATTCCGGAGGTATCCGAGGAGATTCAGTCCGCCGTACGGCAGTATGTGAGGCGCGTGGTCGGCGTCGAGATGGCCGAGGTGCGCATTGACATTGAGAACATCGCCACCGACAGCCGCACCCGCCGCCTGGATTGATTGGAGGGCCATCCGGTGAAGTGGGAATGGCTCAAAGAAGTCGCGGCAGAACATCGCTACAAGATCATCGGCGGACTGGGTGGCTTCCTCTTCGCCCTGCTGGTGGTCTGGTTCGGTTGGTGGGCGCTGTTTATTCTGTTCTGCACCGGGATAGGTTACTGGATAGGCAAGCGCATGGACGAGGGGCCGGAATCGCTGGTGCAGATCTTCGAGCGTCTGCTGCCGCCGCGTCGGCGATGACCATGCAGGAGGAGACGGAAGGTGAGCAGGAGAAAGGCGAGGGAACTGGCCCTTCAGGCGCTGTTTCAGATGGATATTGCCGGGACCGACCCCGACACTGCGGTCGCCCAGGCGCTCACCCGGGAGACGGAGCCGGACTGGGCGCCTGACCGGCTGGAGGAGGAGTCGGCCGAGTTCGCGCGCCGGCTGGTCCGGGGCGCCTGGCAGCACCGGGAGGAGAGCGACCGGCTGATTGCCCAGTACGCGCGCGGCTGGCGGGTGGAGCGCATGGCCGCCGTGGACCGGGCGATTCTCCGGATGGCGGTCTATGAGATCGTACACAGCGAGGACGTGCCCGACAGCGTGGCCGTCGCCGAGGCGGTGGAGCTCGCCAAGACCTTCTCCACCGCGGATTCGTCGCGCTTCGTCAACGGAATTCTCGGTTCGGTCATTCGCGGAATGAAGGGTGCTGCCGGTGCAGACGAGGCTGTTTCTCGGGATTGATACCAGCTACTACACCTGTTCCGTGGCGCTGGTGGACGAGGACGGGCGGCTGCTGGAGGATCAGCGCCGCCTGATCTCCGTGGCGGAAGGCGAACGGGGTGTGGCGCCCAACGAGGCCGTGTGGGCGCACCTGAACGCCCTGCCCGACCTGGCGGAGCCGGTGCTGCGCAGACACGGCCGGTCGGTGGCGGCGGTGGCCGCCTCGGTGAAGCCCCGGCCGGTGGAGGGATCATACCTCCCGCCCTTCCGGGTCGGGGAGGGGTTTGGCCGCGCGCTCGCGTCGGCCCTGGGCGTGCCCTTCTACCCGACCACCCACCAGGAGATGCACATTCAGGCCGGCCTCTGGTCGGCGGACACGCCGCCCCGGGGTGACCGGTTCCTGGCGGTGCACCTGTCGGGAGGGACCACCGAGCTCATTCGGGTGACCCGGCGGCCCGGCGGCTTCGGCGAGGAGCTGCTGGGCGGCACCCAGGACCTGCACGCCGGCCAGTTCGTCGACCGGGTCGGGGTGGCCCTGGGGCTGCCCTTCCCGGCCGGACCGCATCTGGAGCGGCTAGCCGCGTCCGGCGAGCCGGGGCGCGTGCGGCTGCCCTCCGCGGTGCGGGGGTACACCGTATCGTTCTCGGGGCCGGAGAGCGCGGCACAGCGGCTGGTGGGACAGGCCGCGCCCGCCGACCTGGCCCTGGCCGTGTTGCACACGGTGGCCCGGACGGTGGAGAAGTGGCTGCTGCACGCGATGGAGGAGACCGGGCTCCGGGAGGTCCTCATCGTCGGCGGCGTGGCGGCCAATCAGATCGTACGGGCACGCCTGCGCCACCGGCTGGAGCACCCCGCCGTCGGGGCGCGCCTCGCCTTTGCCCAGCCGCGGTTCAGCACGGACAACGCAGTCGGCACGGCCCTGCTCGCACGGGCGTGCCACGGCGTGTCGTCATAGAAGACGACGAGGAAACGGAGGCGATCGCGTGACTGCAGGAGTGATCGACGGCAAGCAGGTCGCGGCTCAGGTGCAGGAAGAGGTGGCGCGGGAGGTGGCCGCCCTGAAGGCGGAGGGCCTCACGCCGGGGCTGGCGGTGGTGCTGGTGGGCGACGACCCCGCCAGCAAGGTCTACACGGCCAACAAGGAGCGGACGGCCAAAGAGCTGGGCATGCACTCGGTGCTCTACCACCTGCCCGCGACGACCACCCAGCAGGAGCTGGCGGACCTGGTCATGCAGCTCAACCGGGACCCCGCCATCCACGGCATCCTCGTGCAGTCGCCGCTGCCGGAAGGGCTGGACATGGACGCCGTCATCCGGCTCATCGACCCGCGGAAGGACGTGGACGGCTTCCATCCCGAGAATGTGGGCCGGCTGTGGATCGGTCAGGACGGGCTGGTGCCCTGTACGCCGGCGGGCGTCATGCGGTTGCTGGACGCCTACGGCGTTGACCCGAAGGGCAAACACGCGGTGGTGGTCGGCCGGTCCAACATCGTCGGCAAACCCATGGCGGCCCTGCTGCTACAGCGGCACGCGACCGTGACCATCTGCCACTCCCGCACGCCGGACCTGGCGGAGACCTGCCGCCGGGCCGACATCCTGGTGGCCGCTGTGGGCCGGCTGCAGATGATCACCGCGGAGCACGTCAAGCCCGGCGCCGTGGTGATCGACGTGGGCATCAACCCGGTTCCCGGCTTCAAGAAGCGCATCCGGGGCGACGTCGACTTCGACAGCGTCCAGGAGGTCGCCGGCCTCATCACGCCGGTGCCGGGGGGCGTGGGGCCAATGACGATCGCCATGCTGATGGCGAACACGGTCAAGGCGGCCAGAATGCAGACCGGCCGGTAGGCTGCGCCCCGCCGGACGGCCTCACGGGTGCGCGAGGCAGCCCCTTCCGGGCGCATGAGGAGGCGATGCTTTGGAGTCCTTCGCTCTGGCGGAGAGCGGGCGTCAACTCCTGACGGTGAGGGAGCTGACCCGCTACGTGAAGGACCTTCTGGACGAGGACCCGCTGCTCCGGTCGGTCTGGGTTCAGGGAGAGATCTCCAACTTCAAGTGGCACCACTCGGGCCACATCTACTTCACCCTGAAGGACGAGGTCGCCCAGGTGAAGGTCGTCATGTTCCGCTCGTACGCCAACCGGCTGCGTTTCCGGCCCGAGAACGGCATGCAGGTGATCGTGCAGGGGAACGTGACGGTGTTCGAACGGGACGGCGTGTATCAGCTCTACGCCGCCGCGATGGAGCCCTACGGCCTCGGCGCGCTGCACCTGGAGTTCGAGCAGCTGAAGCGCCGGCTCGCCGCGGAGGGGCTGTTCGACGAGGCGCTGAAGCGGCCGATTCCGAGCCTGCCCCGGGCGGTGGGGCTGGTGACCGCCCCCACCGGGGCGGCCATCCGGGACATGATCACCGTCGCCCGCCGCCGGTTCCCCGGCATGCGGCTGGTGCTGGCCCCCGCCCTGGTACAGGGGCCGGATGCGCCGGAGAGCCTGATCCGGGCGCTGGGCCTGGTTGCCCGGGTGCCCGAGGTGGACGTGGTGATCATCGGCCGGGGCGGCGGGTCGTTGGAGGACCTGTGGGCGTTCAACGACGAGCGGCTGGCCCGGGCGATCCGGGCGTGCCCGGTGCCCGTGGTTTCGGCGGTGGGCCACGAGACCGACTACACCATCGCCGACTTCGCCGCGGACCTGCGGGCTCCCACGCCGTCCGCCGCGGCTGAGCTGGTGGTGCCCTCCCGTTCCGAGCTGCTGGGCGTGGTGGACGGGCTGCGGATCCGTCTGTCCACCGCCGCCCGCCGGTCGGTGGAGCGGCGGCGCATCCGGCTCCGGGCCCTCACCGAGCGGCCGGTGCTGCAGCGGCCGCAGGGCCGGGTCCTGCAGGACCGGCAGCGGCTGGATGGCCTGGTCCGGCGGCTGGAGTACCTGGGCGGCAGCCTGCTGGCCGCCCGGCGGCGGGAGCTGGGCGGTCTGGCCGGCCGCCTGGAGGCGCTGTCGCCGCTGGCGGTGCTGGCGCGCGGCTACGCGATCGCCCGCACCGAGGAGGGGCGCGTGGTGAAGGACGCGGCTCAGCTTCAGGTGGGCGACCGGCTGGACGTGCTCCTCCATAGAGGATCTGTGCGCTGTCAGGTGGAAGAGATACGCGGCGACGCGGGGGAGGGGACGAGATGACGCAGGAGCTCAGCTTCGAGGAGGCCATTCAGCGGCTGGAGCAGGTGGTCAGGGAGCTGGAGAGCGGCGATCTGCCGCTGGAGCGTGGCCTGGAGCTCTTCCAGGAAGGGGTCGCGCTCGCGCGGCACTGCACCGCGCTGCTGGATCGGGCCGAGGCGCGCATCGAGCAGCTGCTGGAGCGCGACGGCGGGGTCGAGACCCTTCCCTTCGAGCCGGAATGACGTAGGGGGACGACGAGTTTGAGGGGCGAGTTTCAGCAGTACATGGCCGCGCGGCGGCAGCAGGTGGAGGCGGCGCTGGACCGGTACACCGCCGGGCTCGACGCGCCTTCCCGGCTGGTGGAGGCCATGCGGTACAGCCTCCTTGCCGGAGGCAAGCGGCTCCGGCCGATCCTGACCATTGCCGCGTCCGAGCTCTTCGGTCTGGAGGCGGCCGACGTGATGCCCGGCGCCTGCGCCCTGGAGATGATTCACACCTACTCGCTCATCCACGACGACCTGCCCTGCATGGACGACGACGACCTGCGCCGGGGCCGTCCCACCTGCCACAAGGTCTACGGCGAGGCCATGGCTGTGCTCGCGGGGGACGCGCTGCTCACCCAGGCCTTCGCGCTGATGGCCGAGCAGGCAGCCGTCCCGCGCGTCGGGCCGGCGCGCGCGGTGCGGGCTGCCGCGGAGCTCGCCCACGCCGCGGGAGCCGAGGGCATGGTCGGCGGGCAGGTGGAGGACTTGGCGTGGGAGGGCCGCCAGGCGGACGAACCGCAGCTCAGGCGGATCCACTCCCTGAAGACCGGCGCGCTGTTCCGCGCCGCCGTGCGTATGGGCGGCATCCTCGCCGGTGCAGGCGAGGAGGACCTGGACCGGCTGGGGCGCTACGCGACGCACTTCGGGCTTGCCTTCCAGATCTGGGACGACGTGCTGGACGTGACCGGCGACGCCGCCCTGACGGGGAAGGGCGTCGGCCGCGACGCCCGGCTGGACAAGTCCACCTACGTCACCCTGCACGGCGTGGAAGGCGCGCGCGAGCGCGCCTACCAGGCCGTCCGACTGGCGCTGGAGGAGCTGGAGCCCTTCGGCGGAGCGGGCTGGGTGCTCAGGGCCTTGGCAGAATCTGTGGTTGACCGCGTCGCCTGACGGGTGCTATCATCGTTTGGTGACGAAGCGAGTCACTCATGATCGCGGATTATGGGTGGCGCAGTATCCTAGTCAGTACTACCTTTTCCGAAGGCGGGCCTAAAAATCCGCAAAGGGCACATTCGATGACGTCTCTGGTGCTGGCCGCCGATGCCCAATCGGGGGTTGGTGCTGGGGATTCAGCGAACCGGGCCGTTCTGGTCCGACGCTGCCGGATTGAGGGCGACCCGCAACGGCATGCGGGCCCCGACCCTCCTTCCGTGGAGGCCTGCACGCGCGGCGGTCGCGCCAATGTGAGCGATGCGGCTGCGGTGCAGTGTAGACCTGCATGCGGTACCGAAACATGGTGAGGTGCTGGGTGCAGCGTAGCCTGCCTTGAGTGGGCGTGGCGGATGCGACCGTGGGCGTAATGGCCCGGTAACCCCTGCCGGACGCCGGCCAGCTGAGGGCGGGGGCGATGGAAGCTGAAACCACGCCTGCAAAAGAGGCTAGGAAAAGGTGTGTTGTCGAAGAAAATTCCTAGGCTGCTCGAAAGAGGTCTGGCAAGGATTGTAGTGTGGTCTAAGTGGTAATCCAGCCCTGCCGGTGGCGACACGGCAGCTGGGCCATAAAGGGAAACCGCCGTGGCGGCGACGCTGCGGAGGCCCTGGGGAAATCCTGCTGGACCTAAGCCACAAGATTTACTTGCCAGGCTGCCACCCATAATTTTATGTATACGCGGGGGCGGGTACCCATTTGGGTATCCGCCTTTTTCCCTTCGGGCCCCTGGCGTTGTGGCCCAATAGATGGTATGGTAGTATCGAAATGACCACTCGGATCGGGGGGCGCGTGCATCCTTTCGGGGTGCACCACCCGTAGTCTGTCCTTCAGGAGCGTCTGGCAAACATGGCGAAAGAACCTCCTCCAATACCAGGATGGCGCCGCGCCGTCCGGGTAGGCTTACTCTCATTTCTGCTGGCCGTCGTCGTCAACTGGAGTTCAAACCTGGCGCTGCACCGCGTACATGCAATAATCGCCTTCGTGATCGTCCTGCTGCTGATCGCCGTCAACATCGTCTTTGACATCCTGGGCACCAGCGTCACCGCCGCCGAGCTGCCGCCGCTCAACTCCATGGCGGCCAAGAAGGTGCCGGGCGCCAAACAGGCGATCTGGCTGGTGCGCAATGCGGACGCCGTCGCCAACTTCTGCAACGATGTGGTCGGCGACGTGGCCGGCGCCGTCACAGGCGCGGCCGGTGCCACCGTCGCGATGAAGCTGGCGCGGATGATGCAGGGCGCCAGTTGGGTGGAGGAAGCCCTGGGGCTGCTCATCATCGGCGTCATCTCCGGCCTGACAGTGGGCGGCAAGGCCGCGGGGAAGTCGTTTGCCATCGAGAATGCGACGACGGCCGTCATGGCGGCCGGACGGATCATCTACTGGGCGGAGAACATCACCGGCCGCTCCTTCACCGGCGGCCGTTCCGGGAGCAACGGGCGAAGGAGGAACTCGTAGCGATGCACCTGCGGGACCTGACCGGTCCGGAGCAGCTGAAGCGGCTGGCGCCCGCCGAGCTGGCCCAGCTGGCGGCCGAGATCCGGCGCGTCATCCTGGAGACGGTGGCGACCAACGGCGGTCACCTCGCCCCCAACCTGGGCGTGGTGGAGCTGACGCTGGCACTGCACATCGTGTTCGACAGCCCGCGGGACAAGATCCTCTGGGACGTGTCGCACCAGAGCTACGTGCACAAGCTGCTTACGGGACGGCTGCACCAGTTCCATACCCTGCGTCAGTTCGGCGGCATTGCCGGCTTCACCGATCCGCGCGAGTCGGTCCATGACCACTTCCACTGGGGCCATGCCTCCACCTCCATTTCCGCGGCGGTGGGCATGGCCAAGGCGCGCGACCTCGCCGGCGACGACTATGAGGTGGTCGCCGTGATCGGCGACGGCGCCCTGACCGGCGGCATGGCCTACGAGGCGCTGGACCACGCCGGCCACGACAAGACCAAAGTGATCGTGGTGCTCAACGACAACTCCATGTCCATCGCCCCCAACGTGGGCGGCATCTCCAACTACCTCGCCCGTATCCGGACCGGCCCCTCCTACCAGCGGGTCAAGCACGACGTCGCCGAGGCCCTGCGGCAGATCCCGCTGATCGGCCCCCAGGCGCTGGAGCTGGCGGACCGGCTGAAGGAGGGCGTGAAGCACCTGCTGGTGCACAACATGTTCTTTGAGGACCTGGGCTTCACGTACCTGGGGCCCGTGGACGGGCACAACGTGAGCGCCCTGGTGGACGTGCTGCGCCAGGCGCGCGCCTACCCCGGGCCGACGGTGGTCCACGTGGTCACCACCAAGGGCAAGGGGGTGCCCTACGCGGAGCAGCTGCCCGACAAGTTCCACGGCGGCGGCCCCTTCGACGTCGCCACCGGCCGGACCGGGCCCGGCAGCCTGACCTACAGCGAGGTCTTCGGCAACGTGATGTGCAAGCTGGCGGCCGAGGATCCCCGGGTGTGCGCGATCACGGCCGCGATGCCCTCCGGCACCGGGCTCAGCCGCTTCGCCCGGCAGTTCCCCGACCGGTACTTCGACGTGGGCATCGCAGAGCAGCACGCGGTGACCTTTGCGGCCGGCCTGGCCAAGGGCGGGATGCGGCCTGTCTTCGCCGTGTACTCCACCTTCCTGCAGCGGGCCTACGACCAGGTGATCCACGACGTGGCCCTGCAGAACCTGCCGGTCACCCTGGCCATTGACCGGGGTGGGCTGGTGGAGGACGGCGCGACCCACCAGGGCGTCTTCGATGTCGCGTACCTGCGGGCGATCCCCAACATGGTGGTCATGGCGCCCAAGGACGAAAACGAGCTGCAGCACATGCTCTATACGGCGCTGTGCCACGACGGCCCGGCGGCGCTGCGCTATCCCCGGGGCAAGGCGCAGGGGGTGCCGCTGGACGAGACGCTGCAGCCGCTGCCCATCGGCCGGGGCGAGGTGATGCAGGAGGGCGCCGACGTGGCGCTGATCGGCCTGGGCACCATGGCCCGGGTGTGCCAGGAGGCCGCCCGCCTGCTGGCGGAGAAGTCCATCTCCGCGATGGTCATCAACCCGCGGTTCGTCAAGCCCCTGGACGCCGAGCTGCTGCTGCGGGCCGGCCGGGAGGTGGGCGCGGTGGTGACCGTGGAGGAGGCCTGCCTTGCCGGGGGCTTCGGTTCCGCCGTCCTGGAGCTGTACGCCGCCCACGGGGTGAACGCCCGCGTGGAGCGGATGGGCATTCCGGATGAGTTTGTGGATCACGGCCAGCCGGCCCGGTACCTGGAACGCTACGGGCTCACGCCGGAGGGCGTGGCGCAGCGGGCCGAGGCGCTGTTGCTCCGGATGCGTTCCGACCTGGCGGCGCAGCCGGCCCGGCGCAGCCGCAGCGTGCGGCGGCTGAGCGGGGCGAAGGCGGCCGGCAACGGGGAGACCTGAGGAGCTATGGCAGGAGAACGACTCGACGTGGCCCTGGTCAGCCGGGGCCACTTTCCTTCCCGGGAGCGGGCGCAGGAGGCCATCGCGGCCGGGATGGTCCGGGTGAACGGCCGGGTGATCACCAAACCGGCCCGCAAGGTGGACCCCGGCGACGCCATCGAGGTCACCGGGGATCCCATCGGCTACGTGGGACGGGGCGGGCTGAAGCTGCAGGGCGCCCTGGACCAGTTCGGCATCGACCCGGCCGGGCGCGTCTGCCTGGACGTGGGTGCCTCCACGGGGGGCTTCACCGACTGCCTGCTGCGGCGGGGGGCCCGGAGGGTCTACGCGGTGGACGTGGGGCGTGACCAGCTGCACCCCAGCCTGCGGCAGGATCCGCGGGTGGTGGTCATGGAGGAGACGGACATCCGGTCGGTGGCGGCCCTGCCCGAGCCGGTGGAGCTGGCGGCCGTCGACGTGTCCTTCATCTCGCTGACGTTGGTGCTGCCGGCGGTGGCGCGGCTGCTCGCACCCGCCGGGCAGATCGTCGCCCTGATCAAGCCGCAGTTCGAGGTAGGGCCGGGCGGCGTGGGCAAGGGCTGCATCGTGCGCGATCCGGCGCAGCACCGGCTGGCCGTGGACCGGGTGCTGCGGCGCGCCGCTGAGCTGGGGCTGGCCTGCGTGCGGGTCATCGACTCACCGATCCTGGGCACGGAGGGGAACCGGGAGTTTTTGGCCTGGTTTGTGCCGGGGGCGAATTTGGCCCATCGGGAAGGAGCGGCGGTGCCGGACCGGGAATGATGAGGGGGAGGAGGTGCGTTCGTGGAGGCTCCAGAGGTCAAGATAGAGGTCGAGTGCGCACACTGCGGCAACCGGAAGCTCGTCCAGCTCCCCGGGCAGTGGACGCCGATGCCCCTGAACGAGAACAACCAGCCGTTCCCGGGGCCGGCGATGCCGGTGGTGCTCCTGGGCTGCACCCGGTGTGGATACGTCCAGATGTTCAGCCCCCAGGCGATCAAGCCCAAGCCGTTCCCCGAGCGGCCTGCGCAGCAGCAGGGGGCGCAGCAGGATTCCGGGGCGAAGTAGCCCGAGACGCGACGAGGCCCTCCCGCCGTTACCGGCCGGGAGGGCCTCACCGCGGCGGTCAGATCGCGCCGGGAAACGGCGTCGTGGCTACCGTGGTGTTGGGGATGAACGAGTTGAACCCGGAAGCCTTCGTGGCCGGGAAGCCCTTGCCGAAGAAGGGCTTGCCGACAAACGGTTTGCCGAGGAAGGACTTGCCGTAGAACGGTTTGCCAAAGCCGTAGAACATCATAACCCCCCCGGGCCAGCATATGCGGCCGACCCGGCGGCGGTCACGGCGCCGGGGGCGCGTACGGTCCCGGCGGCGTCTGTGCAGCGGCCTCCAGCAGGGGCGCCGCGGCGGCCGCGACCTGCAGCGGGTCGAAGTACCCGATGCCGGGCAGGTATCCGGCGGGGCCGGTGACCGTCACCATTCCGGGCCGGGCCGGCCAGCTCTGAGAGCCTGACTGCGCGGGCGGCGCCGGCACCACGGCGGCGCGGATCGCAAAGGGATTCGGAAAGCCCCAGGGCAGGGGGCACGGGGGCAGGGCGGGCAGCGGATGCGGCCCGCCAGGCTGGGCCGGGGGCGCCACCGCGGTCACGGGCACGAAGGCGACCCCCGGAACCCCGGTTCCCCGACCGCCCTGGACCCCGGCGGGGCCGAGCGCGGCGGGGCCCGGCGCGGGCAGGACCGGAGGCGGCCAGGGCAGCGGCGCGGGCGCCGGATATGTACGCTGCATGGGGAGCCTCCTTTCGGGCAGTCGCGGGTGGATGCCATGCATCAGTGTACGCAGGGGGCCCGCGCACGGCCACCGGGGCCGGGAAGGCGCGGCCCGGATCCGGGCGCCCGGGGCGGTAAGAGGAAGGATGAGGAAGGAAGCGAATACTACTCAAAGATGTCTGCCCGCGGGGAGGCCGAGCCGGGATGCCCAAGTACGCCCTCGTCATCAACGAAGACAAGCCCATGGCCGTAACGACCGGGGAAGAGATCCTGCAGCGGCTCGAGGCGAGCGGTGCCGCCGTCCTGCTTCACCCCGCGGCGGCCGGCCGCCTGGGCAGGCCCGACCTGGCCGCGCCCGAGGGGCCGGCCTGGGGCGAGGTCGACATGCTGATCGTACTGGGCGGCGACGGCACCCTGATCCGGGCGGTGCAGCGGGTCGCGCCCTACGGCGTGCCGGTGCTGGGCATCAACACCGGCCACCTGGGGTTCCTCACCGCCATGGAGAGCGGCGATGCCCTGGCGGAGCTCGACCGGGTCCTGGCGGGGAGCTACCTGCTGGAGGAGCGCATGATGCTGGAGGCGACGGTGGTCCGGGACGGGCTTGCCCTGGCGACCATGCCCGCGCTCAACGACGCCGTCATCTCCAAGGGTCCCCGCGCCCGGATGGTGCACCTGGAGGTCTCGGTGGGCGAGACGGTGGTAGCCCGTTACCGGGCCGACGGCGTCATCGTCGCGACGCCGACCGGGTCCACCGCGTACTCGCTCTCGGCGGGCGGGCCCGTCGTCGAGCCCACGGTGGATTGTCTGCTGGTCACGCCGATCTGCCCCCACACCATGAGCGCCCGCTCCATCGTGGTGGGGGCTGACGTCGCGTTGGCGATCCGCGTCGCGGCCAGCCCCGGCGAGGTGGGCCTCTCGGCGGACGGGTCTGACCCGTTCCCGCTGCTGCCCGGCGACGTGGTCCGGGTGGGCCGTGCGCCGTACACGGCGCGGCTGGTGCGGCTTCCGGGCTATCGCTTCTACGATGTGCTGCGGCAGAAGCTGTCCGGCACGTAGCGGAAATGCACCGCTGTATATGCAAGTATGCGAATGAATATGCAGGGATTGCCGGGCGTTCCGCCGAATTGGCAGGGGAGATGGCCGCCGCTTCGGGCACGTGCGGTCCAACTCCAGGGCGAGGTGACGCGTGGTGAAGGCACGACGACAGGCCAAGATTCTTGAGCTGGTTCGGACGCGGGTGATCGAGACCCAGGAGGAGCTGGCCGCTGCGCTGGCTGCGGAGGGCATCCCCGTCACCCAGGCGACGATTTCGCGGGACATCAAGGAACTGCAACTCACCAAAGTGCCGATGCCGGACGGGCGTTACCGGTACGCGCTGCCCGAGGAACCGGGCGCCGCGGCGGGGGAGCGCTGGCGCCGCATCTTCCGGGAGGCGGTGCTGACCATCGACCACAGCGGCAATCTGGTCGTCATCAAGTCGCTTCCCGGCACGGCGCAGGGCGTGGCTGCCGCCATCGACCACGCGGGCTGGCCGGAGATGATCGGCACGGTGGCGGGCGACGACACCGTGATCGTCGTGGTGAAGCCCGCGGACGCGACCGGCGAGGTGGCCGAGCGGCTGAAGGGGCTCATGCGTTGACGGGGAGGGGCCTCGAGTGCTGGTCGAAATCGCGATCGAACAGTTCGCTCTCATAGACCAGGTGCGCCTCCAGTTCACGGAGGGCATGAACGTCCTCACCGGCGAGACCGGCGCCGGCAAGTCCATCATCCTGGACGCGGTGCAGGCGGTGCTGGGCGGGCGCACGTCGCCCGACGTCGTGCGCTCCGGGGAGGAGCGCGCCGTGATCGAGGCCGTGTTCGACGTGTCCGACGCGCCCGAGACGCAGGAGGCCCTGCAGCGGCTGGGCGTGCCGGTGGACGAGGACGGCCTGCTGGTGATCCGGCGGGAGATCTCCCGGAAGGGGCGGGGCGTCATCCGGATGAACGGGCGCACCGTCACCGCCGGCATGCTGCGGGAAGCCGCACAGGGGCTCATGGACCTGCATGGCCAGCACGAGCACCAGTCCCTGCTGCAGACGGACAAGCACCTGGACCTCTTGGACCAGTACGGCGGATCGCTCCTGCAGGACGCGGCGAAGCCGCTGGAGTTGCTGGACCGGTACGCCGGTCTCGACCTGGCCGGGATGCGCGCCCGGCTGGCCGAGGTGGTGGAGGCGATCCGCGGGGTGCAGGCGGAGCTGCAGGAGCTGGTCGGCGACGAGCGTGACCGTGCCCGCCGGGAGGATCTGCTGCGCTTCCAGGTGGAGGAGCTGCGCGGGGCCAGGCTCAGACCCGGCGAGGAGGAGGAGCTGGAGGCCGAGCACCGGCTGCTGGCTAACGCCGAGCGGCTGAGGCGGACTGCCGGGCAGTCATACGCCCTGCTGTACGACGGGATGGCCGGCCAGCCCAGCGCCGTGGACCTGCTGGGGCAGGTGAAGGCCGAGCTGGAGGACGCGCTGCGGCTCGACCCCGACCTGGGCGAGGCGCTGGAGATGGTCAGCCAGGCCCTGGTGCACGCCCAGGAGGCGAGCCACCTGCTGGCGGACTACCGGGAGCGGGTGGACCTGGACCCTGAGCGGCTGGCGCAGGTGGAGCGGCGGATGGACCAGCTGGCCACGCTGAAGCGCAAGTACGGCGACACCGTGGAGGAGATGCTCGACTACCTCGCGCGGATCGAGCAGGAGCTGTCGCGGCTGGAGCACAGTCACGAGCTGATCGCGGAGCTGAAGGCGCGGGAGGCGGAGCTGGGCCGCGAGGCCGAGGCGCTGGCGGCGGCGCTCAGCGAGGCCCGGCAGGCGGCGGCCGCGCGCCTCGGCGAGCAGGTGGCACGGGAGCTGGCCGACCTGGGCATGCCGGCCGCCCGTTTCCTCGTCTCGGTGGAGCGGCCGCCGGAGCCCACCTACCGCGATGTGACGGCCCGGGGCTGGGACCGGGTGGAGTTTCTGTTCTCCCCCAACCCCGGCGAGCCGGTGAAGCCGCTGGCGAAGATCGTCTCCGGCGGCGAGATGAGCCGCATCATGCTCGCGCTGAAGGCGATCCTGGCGCGGGTGGACAACGTCCCCAGCCTCGTTTTCGACGAGGTGGACACGGGCATCTCGGGCCGCGCGGCCCAGGCCGTGGGCGAGAAGCTGGCGCGCATCGCCGGCGACCGGCAGGTGCTGTGCGTGACCCACCTGCCGCAGGTGGCCGCGCTGGCGGACCGGCACTTCCACATCGAGAAGGCGACGGACGGAAGCCGCACCACGACCCGATGTCGGGTGCTCAGCCCCGAGGGGCGCACCGAGGAGATCGCCCGCATGATCGGCGGCGCCGAGGTGACGCAGCACACCCTGGCGGCGGCGCGCGACCTGATCCGGGCCGCGGAGGAGTGGAAGGCGCTGCAGCGCGGTCAGGCAGCGCCGGTGTGAGCGGATCGCAACGGGTGTGTGTGATCAAGAGCGAGGGGGCCCTGGCGGGCCCCTTTTTCCCTGCCCGTCCGAGATCTCTACTGAAGTGCAGGCTGGATGAGGACATGTGCAGGGCCGGCACCGACCCGCGCGGTGCCTGGTGCCTATAATGTTTACGAAAGGTACATTATCAGACGGATTCTCCAGAGCTTTCCCTGAGCCTCGGCCCCGACAGGTCAACACGGGGACCGGTGGGATTCCCTTCTCCGCCCGCCCTGGCGCTGTGGTGCCGCCCGGATGCCCGTGCCCCTTCGAGGTACGTCTGCATCGACCTTGATTGCAAGATCGGCTTCCTGTGGAGGACAAACTGTGGCCGTCAGAAGATGCGGTCCCTGTTCGCGCTCGGGGACGCGTCGTGTTCCGGCATGATCACCGGTCTGGTCCCCAACCGCGATCTGTAGTGATATGAGTGTTCGCGCAATCGAAGCGGGCTCAGGTTGCATAACGCGGCGACAACCCGGGTAACTTAATGTGCACAGAGGCGGCGAGGTCAACTGCGCCGCCGTTTTCTTAGAGACACAGAGACAGAGAAGTGGGAGACGCAGTGGAGAAGGGGTCCGCCCTGGGGAAGAGAAGCTTCAGGGAGGGACGCCCCGATGTCAACCCGGGAGAAGTGGCGGAGGGCCGCCGGCCTTCTGCTGGTCGTCCTGATCCTTTCCGTCTGTGCCACACCCGAGTTCCGCACCTTTGTTTCCCTGCCCGATCACCTGCGCCTTCCCCAGGGCCAGGCCCACGAACTCTCGCTGGGCATCCCCTTCAGCACGGCCGTGCCCACCTCGGGCCAGGGGCTCGCGGTGCAGCGGTCCGGGTCCCCGCTGCAGCTGGCCGCCGAGCAGACCGGCCGGTACACCTTGGATGTGAAGCTGTTCGGGCTGATCCCGATCCGGCGGATGACGGTGGACGTCGTCCCCGAGATCCGGGTGGTGCCCGGAGGCCATTCGATCGGCGTGCGGCTGCAGAGCGACGGGGTGCAGGTGGTGGGGTTCGCGGCCGTCGAGGATGAAGAGGGGCGCGTCCACCACCCGGGGCGGGCGGCCGGCCTGCAGGTCGGCGACACCATCCTCGCCATTGACGGGCGGCCCGTGCGCGGCGAGGACCACGCAGTTCACCTGTTTCAGGAAGCCGGCCGGCGGGGCCGGGAGATCACCCTCACCGTCCGCCGGGGCGACGAGCGGCTGGAGCGGACCGTGAAGCCCGTGCGGGAAAAGGAAACGGGCCGCTGGCGGGTCGGGCTCTACATCCGCGACGGCGCCTCGGGCGTCGGAACGCTCACCTTCTACCACCCGCCCACCCGCAAGTTCGGCGCCCTCGGCCACGTGATCGCGGAGGGCGAGAGCCGGCGGCCGTTCCAGTTCGCCCACGGGCAGATCACCGCGGCCGACGTCGTGAAGATCCAGAAGGGGAGGCGGGCCGCGCCGGGCGAGAAGATCACCAGCCACCCCGACTCCGGCGGCCGGCTGGGCGTCATCGAGAAGAACACGCCGTTTGGCATCTTCGGCCGGCTGAACAGCCCCCTCAAGAACCCGCTTTACGAGGAACCACTGCCGGTGGCCATGGCCAGCCAGGTCAAGGAGGGGCCGGCCGAGATGCTCACCGTCGTCGACGGGCAGAAGATCGAGCGGTTCCAAGTCGAGATCGTCCGCCTGATCCGCCAGCCCACCGCTGAAGGGAAGAACATGATCGTGCAGGTCACGGATCCCCGGCTGCTGGAAGCGACCGGCGGCATCGTGCAGGGGATGTCGGGCAGTCCCATCATCCAGGACGGCCGGGTGGTCGGGGCCGTGACCCACGTCTTCGTCAACGACCCGACGCGCGGATACGGCGTGCTGATCGAGTGGATGCTGCAGGAGGCCGGCCTCCTGCCCGCCGAGCGCAATACGGAACCGAACCAGTCGGGCCTCCGGGAGGACACGCTCCTCCCGGAGGTTTTGTCTGGGCGGGCGGTCCGCGGCGGTGGCAGGCGAGCTGGTAACGTTTGTGTAACATCTATGTGTGTATACTTATAAACTATCGGTTCCCGGTTGCGCCTTTTGTGGGTGAGCGGCCCCGGGAACGTACGGTCAGGTTGGGGGTTGAATGAGAATGTCGGCCCACAAAGTTCGGCTCCTGGTGTGCGACGACAACCGCGACTTCTGCGCCCTGCTTCAGGAGTATTTCGCGCTGCAGCCCGACATGGAGGTGGTGGGCGTGGCGCACAACGGCCTGGACGCGGTGGCGGCCATTCAGGAGCAGCAGCCGGACGTGGTGTTGCTGGACATCATCATGCCTTACATGGACGGGATCGGCGTCCTGGAGCAACTGGCCCGGACGAAGCTGAGCGCCCGGCCCAGGATCCTGATGCTGTCCGCGTTCGGCCAGGAGGCGATTGCCCGGCGGGTGATGGCCATGGGCGCGGACTACTACGTGGTCAAGCCGGTCGACTTGGAGATCCTCGCCGCGCGGGTTCGGCAGCTCGCGTGGGGTGATGCCCTCGCCGACTCGCCGCGCGTTCCCCCGGCGTCGCACGCCGCCGGCCACACGCTGGACGAGGTGCATGCACTGCTGCGCGCCCTGGGCATCCCGCCGCACCTGAAGGGATACCGGTACCTGGGCGACGCGATCCTGCTGGTTCTGGAGCAGCCCGAGCTCCTGGGCGCGGTGACCAAGGGGCTGTATCCCGCGGTCGCGCGCAGCCACGGAACCACCGCCTCCCGGGTCGAGCGGGCCATCCGCCACGCGGTCGGCATGGCGTGGGACCGGGGGCTCGAGCCGCTGCGAAAGCTCTTCCGCCGCGGCGCGGAGGGCAGGCGGACCAAGCCCAGCAACTCCGAGTTCATCGCCGCGGTGGTGGACCGGCTCCGGGCCGGCTCCGCGGCGGGCTGAGGCTCCGCGCACACGCTGCAGGGAATTGCGCTTCTTCAGCCGAAATGGTCTGCAAGAGAGTGCAGCAGGGGTGTGGCGGATGCTGAACGTGGTGATCGTCGGTGCGGGCAAGGGCGGCACGTCGCTGCTGAACGCGCTGCTGAAGATGTCGCGGCAGGTGCGGGTGCTGGGGGTGGCCGACCGGCGGCCCGACGCCCCGGGCCTCGGCCTGGCGGCGGCCCACGGCATCCCCACGACGACCGACTTCACGGGGCTGGTCTGCCTGCCCGAGGTGGACGTCATCGTCGACGCGACGGGACAGCCCGGGCTTGACGAAGAGATCCGGCGGCTGAAGTGGCCGCGGGCGGTGGTCATCGAGGGGCTGGCGATGAACCTCATCCTCAGCTTCGTGGAGGAGAGCCACCGGCTCCTGCGCGCCCTCGAAGAGAGGGAGCTGGAGCGGGACGTGATGCTCGACTCCACCCACGACGCGATCGTGGCCGTGAACGCCGAGGGCGTCGTCACCCTGCTCAACCGCTCCGCCGAGAAGTTGCTGGGCGTGAGTCGCGACCAGGTGCTGGGCCGGAGGGCGGCGGACGTGATCCCCAACACCCGGCTGCACGTGGTGCTGGCCACCGGCGAGCCGGAACTCAACCAGCAGCAGGAGGTGGGCCGCACCACCATCGTCACCAACCGGGTGCCCGTGCGCAACAAGGACGGCCAGGTCGTTGGCGCCGTGGCCGTGTTCCGGGACATCACCGAGGTCAAGGCCCTCGCGGAGGAGATCACCGGGCTCCGGGAGATGAAGGTGCTCCTGGAGGCGATCTTCAACTCCACCCAGGACGCGATCTCCGTGGTGGACGAGAACGGCATCGGTTGGATGGTCAACCCCGCCTACTCAGCCCTGACGGGGTTGAAGCCGGAGGAGGTCATCGGCAAGCCGGCGACAGTGGACATCGACCCGTCGCAGGAGTCGATGCACCTGCAGGTGCTGCGCACCCGGCAGCCGGTGCGGAACGTGCCGCTCCGGGTCGGCCCCCGCAAGCGGGAGGTCGTGGTCAACGTGGCGCCGATCCTGGTGGACGGGAAGCTGAAGGGCTCGGTGGGCGTGATCCGGGACGTCTCCGAGATCGCGCGGCTCTCCGCCGAGCTGGAGCAGCACCGCAAGCTCCTGCGCCGGCTGACCTCCTCGTACACCTTCGACGAGATCATCGCCGACAGCCCGGTGATGCAGCAGGCGGTGGAGCAGGCCCGGCGGGCGGCGGAGACCCCTGCCACCGTCCTGCTCCGGGGCGAGAGCGGCACGGGCAAGGAGCTCTTTGCGCACGCCATCCACAACGCCTCCAGCCGGCGGAGGGGCCAGTTCATCCGGGTCAACTGCGCCGCGATCGCGGAGTCGCTGCTGGAGTCGGAGCTCTTCGGCTACGCCGAGGGCGCCTTCACCGGCGCCCGCAAGGGCGGCAAGCGGGGGCTGTTCGAGGAGGCGCACGGCGGCACCCTCTTCCTGGACGAGGTGGGCGAGCTGCCGCCGGGGCTGCAGGCGAAGCTGCTCCGGGTGCTGCAGGAGAAGGAGATCGTGCGGGTGGGTGAGGCGAAGCCCATCAAGGTCGACGTGCGGGTGATCGCCGCGACCAACGCCCCGCTGGAGGAGATGATCGCCAAGGGCACGTTCCGGGAGGATCTCTACTACCGGCTGAACGTCATCCCCATCGTCATCCCGCCCCTGCGGCACCGGCAGGAGGACATCCCCAAGCTGGTCAAGCACCTGATTGAGAAACTGAACAAGGAGTACGGCCGCAGCGTGCAGGACATCGCCCCCGACGCCCTGCGGGTGCTGATGGATTACCACTGGCCGGGCAACGTGCGGGAGCTGGAGAACATCATCGGCCGGGCGATGATCGCCATGTCGGTGACCGACACCATCATCGAACGGCGGTTCCTGCCGCCGCTGGGCATTGCCCCGGCCCCCGAGGTCCCACCCGCGGAGGACGGCCGGGCCCGCCCGGGGGTGCGGCCGCTGTTCGAGGTGGTGGCGGAGGCGGAGAAGGCGGCCCTCCTGCAGGCGCTGCAGGAGACCAAGGGCAACAAGACCGAGGCCGCCCGCCGGCTGGCGATCGCCCCGCGGACCCTCTACTACAAGCTGGAACGGTATGGGCTCATGTAGTCGGGCGAGGTCACCGGGCCTCGCCTTTTTGCGCGCCGACGGGGTTCTGCACATTTTTGCAGGCACCATGCTGCAGAACGATGCAGGATCCTGCGTATGCAACCGTGCAAGGGGGAGGCATCGGTTCCGACGACCGGCGGACCCATGCGGGTTACGCCGGGTGGTCGAGGCCGGACGCAGGTGGCACGGATTTTGCGATAGTTGGGGGCAGCGACGGGCAGCGGCCTTGCCCGGCCGCTGCCAGTGGGGGGTCGGCCATCGTGGGTGTGTTCGAGCGCATGATGCGTGACGGACACGAGCAGGTGGTGTTCTGCTACGACAAGGCCACGGGGCTCAGGGCGATCATCGCCATACACGACACGACCCTCGGCCCGGCCCTGGGAGGGTGCCGGATGTGGCCTTACGCCACGGAGGAGGAGGCGCTGGAGGACGCGCTGCGGCTGGCGCGGGGCATGACCTACAAGTCGGCCGCCTCGGGCCAGAACCACGGAGGGGGCAAGGTGGTCATCTGGGGCGACCCGGCCAGGGACAAGTCCGAACCGCTGTTCCGGGCCCTCGGCCGGTTCGTCGGGACGCTCCGGGGCCGGATCATCACCGGTACCGACGTCGGCACCGACAAGACCGACTTTGTCTGGGCCCGCCAGGAGTCGCCCTGGTTCGTCGGCCTGCCCGAGGACGAGGGCGGGTCCGGCGACACGGCGGTGCTCACCGCCTACGGCGTCTGGCAGGGCATGCGGGCCTGCGCCCGGTTCCTGTGGGGGGAGAGCAGCCTGCGGAATCGGCGGATCGCCCTTCAGGGGCTGGGCAAAGTGGGCTCCCGCCTGCTGGCGCACCTGCTGGAGGACGGCGCCCGGGTGACGGTGACCGACCTGCGCCCGGAGCGGGTGGAGGCGGTCTGCGCCCGCCACCCCGAGGTGGTTGGGGTGGAGCCGGACGCCATCTATGACGTGCCGTGCGACATCTTCTCGCCCAGCGCGCTGGGCGGCGTGCTCAACGACGCGACGATCCCCCGGCTCCGGTGCGCGGCGGTGGCCGGGTCCGCCAACAACCAGCTGGCCGAGGCGCGGCATGGCGACCTGCTGCACGCGCGGGGAATTCTGTACGCGCCGGACTACGTCATCAACGCGGGCGGGTTGATCCAGGTGGCGGACGAGATCCTGGGCTTCAACCCGGAGCGGGCCCGCCGCAAGACCGCGGCCATCCACGACCTGCTGCTGCGGATCTTCGCCATCAGCAGGGACGAGCGGATCCCGACTTACCAGGCCGCCGACCGCCTGGCCGAGCAGCGCATCGACCGGATCGGCCGGCGGCGGGGCATCTACATCCCGGAGTGAGGGACGGTGAACCGGAGTGTCCGCTGAGGGATTCCGCATTCTCGTGATCAACCCCACGGCTACCGCCACACGGATTGCACTGTTCGACGACGATGAGGAGCGGCTGGCAGCGGACCTTGCCCACAGCCCGGACGAGCTGGCCCGCTTCGAGCGGGTCTGGGACCAGTACCTGTACCGGAAGGACCGCATCACGGAGCGGCTGCAGGCGGAGGGAATCCGGCTGGAGAGCCTGCACGCCGTCGTGGGGCGGGGAGGGCTGCTGAAGCCGGTTCCCGGCGGCGTTTACCGGGTGAGCGGTGCCATGCTCGACGACCTGCGGGCGGGCGTTCAGGGCGAACACGCGTCCAACCTCGGGGGCATACTGGCTTACGGCATCGCCCATGCCCTCGGCATCCCCGCGTTCGTCGTGGACCCCGTTTCCACGGATGAGATGTGGCCCGAGGGGCACCTCACGGGGATCCCCCAGATCCGGCGCACCAGCCTCGCCCACGCGCTCAACATGCGCTGGGTCGGCCGCCGGGCGGCCGCCGCGCTGGGCAAGACATACGATGAGAGCAACCTGGTGATGGCGCACCTGGGGGCCGGCATCTCGGTGGCCGCACACCGGCAGGGGCGCATGGTGGATGCCACCAACGCGCTGGAGGACGGTCCGTTCGGGCCCGAGCGCGCCGGCCGCCTGCCGGCGGGCGACCTGGTGCGGCTCTGTTTCTCGGGTCGGTACACCGAGCGGGAGCTGATCCGCCGGCTGACGTCCGGCGGCGGCCTGGTCGCCCACCTGGGCACCCGGGACTGGCGCGAGGTGGAAAAGCGCATCGCCGCGGGGGACGGGGAGGCCCGGCTGGTCTACCAGGCCATGGCGTACCAGGTGGCCAAGGAGATCGGCGCGATGGCGGTCGCCCTGCGCGCGCGGGCGGACGCCGTCGTCCTGACCGGGGACCTGGCCCATTCCCGGCTGCTCACGGACTGGATCACGGGGTGGGTGGACTGGATCGCCCCCGTGCTCCGCTTCCCGGGCAGCGAGGAGAACCGGGCCCTGGCGGCCGGCGCCCTGCGGGTCCTCCGCGGAGAGGAGGAGGCCAGGACATACGCATGATCACATCGCTGGACCAGTTGATTCCCGCCGCGCAGGCCGCAGTGGGCGGCCGGCCGCCGGTGATGGCGGTGGCCCAGGCGGACGATCCGCACGTCGAAGAAGCCGTGTCCGAGGCCGAACGGCTGGGGCTCGTGAGGGGGTACCGCATCTCGCGGGCGGACCCCGCCGAGGCCGCGCGCCTCGCAGTCGACGCCGTGCGCGCCGGCGAGGCACAGCTGTTGATGAAGGGGTTGCTGCAGACCGCTGAGATCCTGCGGGCGGTGCTGAACCGGGACGCCGGGCTCCGGACCGGCCGGGCCCTCTCGCACGCCTGCGTCGTCCAGGTGCCGGGCTTTCCCCGGCTGCTGCACATCAGCGACATTGCCCTGAACATCCGACCCGACCTGGCACGCAAGGCCGACATCCTGCGCAACCAGGTGGCCGTGGCCCGCGCCCTGGGCCTGGAGTGCCCGAAGGTGGCCGCCATCGCCGCCGTCGAGAAGGTGAACCCGGACATGCCGGCCACCGTGGACGCCCGCGCGCTGCAGGAGATGGCCGAGCGGGGCGAGTTCGGGGACTGCGTCGTGCAGGGCCCCCTCGCCCTGGACCTCGCGCTCTCGGCCGAGGCCGGCGCCGTGAAGGGGGTCACGGGCCCCGTCGTGGGTGCGGCGGACGTGCTCATCATGCCCGACCTGGAGACGGGCAACGTGCTCTACAAGGCGCTCATCCACCTGGCGGGCGCGGCGTCCGCGGGCATCGTGGTCGGCGCCCGGTGCCCGATCGTGCTCCTCTCCCGCTCCGACCCGCCGGCCTTCAAGCTGAACTCGATTGCACTGGCGGTCCTCGCCGCCTCTGCATAGCGGATCACCCCCGTATAGCCCACACGCATGGGTCAAGCACCATCACAAAAGGAGGTCATCGCATGGGGATCTTTGAGCAGATGGCGCAGTACGGACACGAGCAGCTGGTCTTCTGCTATGACAAGTCCACCGGGCTCCGCGCGATCATCGCCATTCACGATACGACGCTGGGGCCGGCGCTGGGCGGGCTCCGCATGTGGCCGTATGAGCGGGAGGAGGATGCCATCACCGACGTGCTCCGGCTGGCCCGGGGCATGACGTACAAGAACTCCGCCATGGGCCTCAACCTGGGCGGGGGCAAGGCCGTGCTGTGGGGTGATCCGCACACCGACAAGAGCGAGGAGCTGTTCCGGGCGTTCGGCAAGTTCGTCGAGACGCTGGGCGGCCGGTACATCACGGCGGAGGATGTCGGTACCACCGTCGAGGACATGAACTACGTCCTCATGGAGACTGACCACGCCTGCGGCCGGGCTGAGGTGTCGGGCGACCCCTCCCCGGTGACGGCGTACGGCGTGTTCATGGGCATCAAGGCCTGTGTCAAGCAGGTGTTCGGGACCGAGGAGTTGAAGGGGAAGAAGATCGCGGTCCAGGGGCTCGGCAAGGTGGGTTACCACCTGTGCCGGTACCTGCACGAGGCCGGCGCCGAGCTGATCGTCACCGACATCGACCCGGAGGCCGTGGAGCGGGCGAAGCAGGAGTTCGGGGCCAAGGCCGTCGCCCCCGACGAGATCTACACCGCTGAGTGCGACATCTTCGCCCCGTGCGCCCTGGGCGCCATCTTGAACGACGACACCATCCCCGGCCTGAAGTGCAGGATCGTCGCCGGCGCGGCCAACAACCAGCTGAAGGAGCCGCGGCACGGCAACATGCTGCGGGAGCGCGGCATCCTGTACGCGCCCGACTTCGTCATCAACGGCGGCGGCGTGATCAACGTGGCCGAGGAGTACCATCCCCAGGGCTACAGCCGGGAGCGGGCCCTGAAGCGGGTGGAGACCATCTACGACAAGCTCCTGCGGGTCTTCCAGATCGCCGAGCAGCGGAACATCAGCACCGCCGAGGCGGCGGACGTCATGGCCGAGGAGCGCATGCACAGGATCCATCAGCTCAACCGGATCTACCTGGCCGAGTAAACGCAGGGGGCCGGAGGGGGAGCGGGCCTCCCTCTCCGGCCCCCGCACGGCGACCCTGAAGCAGCGAAAGGACGAGGAGCGAACTTGCAGCAGCGCCTGCTGATCATCAACCCGGGCTCAACCTCCACGAAGATCGCCGTGTACGACGACGACTCCCCCCTGTTCGCCGAGACGCTGCGCCACAGCGCGGCCGACCTGGCGTGTTTCCGGGACGTCGCCGCCCAGTTCCCCTTCCGGCGGGACCTGATCCTGGAGGCTCTCGACGCCCACGGCGTGTCGCTCTCCTCGCTCACCGCCGTGGTGGGGCGCGGCGGGCTCCTGCGGCCCGTGCGCGGGGGAACCTACCGGGTGGACGCGGCCATGCTGGCGGAGCTCTCCCGGGCTGCCCACGGCGAGCACGCGTCCAACCTGGGCGCCCTCCTCGCCCACGAGATCGCCCAGGCCGCGGGCGGCGTGCCGGCCTTCATCGTCGACCCCGTGGTGGTGGACGAGCTGGAGCCGGTGGCCAGGCTCACCGGCCTGCCGGAGATGCCGCGGCGGTCGGTCTTCCACGCCCTCAACCAGAAGGCGGTGGCGCGGCGGGCCGCGGCCGACCTGGGCCGCGCCTACACCGAGGTCAACCTGGTCGTCGTCCACCTGGGCGGCGGGATCTCGGTGGGGGCGCACCGGCGCGGGCGGGTCGTCGACGTCAACAACGCGCTGGACGGCGAGGGGCCGATGGCGCCGGAGCGGGCAGGCACGGTGCCCAGCCTGGGGCTGGTCCACCTGGCGTTCTCCTGGCAGCACACGCTGCGGGAGGTGGGGCGGATGCTGGTCGGCCGCGGCGGTCTGGTGGCGCACGTGGGCACCAACGACGCCCGGCGGGTGGAGGAGCGGATCGCCGCGGGCGACGAGGCAGCCCGGGTCGCGTACCGGGCCATGGCGTACCAGGTGGCCAAGGAGGTGGGCCGGGCGGCGGTGGCCCTGGGCGGCCAGGTGGACCGCATCGTGCTGACGGGCGGACTGGCCCACTCCGAGATGCTGACGGGCTGGATCGCGGAGCAGGTGGAGTGGATCGCTCCGGTGGCGGTCTACCCCGGCGAGGACGAGATGGCCGCGCTGGCGGCCGGCGCCCTGCGGGTGCTGCGGGGCGAGGAGCCGGCGCAGGTGTACGGGGAGGCAGGCGAGTGAGAGTCATCCGACAGGAAGAGATCTACCGGGGCAGAGTGATTGCGGTCCGAAGGGACCTGATCGACCTGGACGGGAAGGAACGGACCTGGGACGTGGTGGCACACCCCGGCGCGGTGGTGGTGCTGCCGGTGGACGGCGATGACCTGCTGATGGTCCGGCAGTACCGGTACGCGGCCGGCGAGACGTTGCTGGAACTGGTGGCGGGCGGTCTGGAGCCCGGGGAGGATCCGGCGGAGGCCGCGCAACGGGAGCTGCAGGAGGAGGCCGGCTTCCGGGCCGGGAGGCTCATCAGGCTGGCCGAGTTCTACAGCGCCCCGGGTTTCTGCACGGAGAAGCTTCACCTGTTCGCTGCCGAGGAACTGACGCCCTCGCGCCTGCCCATGGACGAGGACGAGCAGATCGAACTGGTGCGGCTCAGCCTGGACGAGGCCTTGCGCATGGCCCTGGCGGGCGAGTTGCGGGATGCGAAGACCCTGGCGGGGGTGCTGCTGTATGCCCGGCTCCGGGGCCGCTGAGCCCCTGCAGGTCGTCTATGCCGACCTGCACGTGCACCTGGGCTGGGCCGGCGACCCCGGCGGCGGGGTGAAGATCGCCGCCGCCAGGGACCTGACCCTGGCCAACATACTGGCCGAGGCCCGGGACCGGAAGGGGCTGGGCCTGGTGGGGGTCATCGACGCCGCCACCAGCGGGGCCCTGCAGGACCTGGAGCGGCTGCTGGCGCAGGGGCTCGTGGCCGAGCGGCCCGGCGGCGGCCTGGCCTACGGCGGGCTGACGCTCATCCCCGGCGCCGAGGTGGAGGTGGTGCACCGGGGGAAGCCGGTCCACCTGCTCTGCTACTTCGGCGGGCTGGACGGGCTGCGCGCCTTCGCCGAGTGGCAGGCGCCGCGGGTCAGGAACCGGCACCTCTCGACGCAGCGGCACCACGGGACCACCGCCGCGGACGTGGTGGAGGCCGTGGCCGACCGGGGCGGCGTGGTGATCCCGGCCCACATCTTCACGCCCCACAAGGCTACCCTGGCCGCGGCTCCGGCCGTGTCCGAGGTCATTCCGCCCGAGCTGTGGGCGTCGGTGCCCGCGGTGGAGTTGGGGCTTTCCGCCGACACGGCCCTCGCGGACGAGCTGCCGGAGCTCAGCCGGTTCCCCTTCGTCACCAACTCGGACGCCCATTCCCTGGGCCGGATCGGCCGGGAGTACAACCAGCTGCTGCTCAGGGAACCCTCCTTCGACGAGTGGCTCCTGGCTCTGCGGGAGGAGGGCGGGCGGCGCATCCTGGCCAACTTCGGCCTCGATCCCCGGCTCGGCAAGTACCACCGCACCTTCTGCGAGGACTGTGGCCGGAAGGTGGAGGGCGATCCGCCGGTACTGCGCTGCCCGGTGGACCCCGGCCACCGGGTGGTGCTGGGGGTGCTGGACCGCATCCGGCACTACGCCGCCTGGCAGCAGGGCCGCTTTGTCCGGGCGGAACGGGTGCGGCCGCCTTACGTCCACCAGGTGCCGCTCAGCTTCGTGCCCGGGCTGGGGCGGAAGGGGATGGCGCGGCTGCTGGCCGCCTTCGGCACCGAGATGGCCGTGCTGCACGCGGCCGAGGAGGCGGACCTGGTAGCGGTGGTGGGGGAACGGCTGGCCCGGCTGGTGGTGCTGGCCCGGCAGGGGCGGCTTGCCATCGAGTCCGGTGGCGGGGGCATATACGGGCGGGTCAGCGCGGCCGACTGACCGGCAGGGCGGCCGCCTCACCCCTGGCGAACGGCACGACATAATTGCCGGGCCTGTCCCATAGACTCCGGGTGAGTCTATGGGCAGGGGTGGGCAGGATGCAGCTCTATGCGGCGTGGCGGGAGAACCTGGAGGAGCTTCTGCTGGAACGGGGGGGCCTGGTGCTCTGGCACACGGCCCTGTTCGTGGTCGGGTTGCTGTTCGGGGCGCTGGCCCTGCGCAGCCTGGAGGTGGAGACCCAACTGGAGCTGGCCCGGCAGATCTCGGGCGCGTTGCAGGCGCTGCGGGAAGGGGAGCCGCCCGCGCCCGGGCCCCTGCTGCGGGAGGCGCTCTTCCGGCAAGCCCGCACGGTGGCGCTGATGTGGGTGCTGGGGGTTTCCCTTGTGGGCAGCGTCGCGGTGATGGCCCTGCCCCTGGTGCGGGGTTTCACCTCCGGCTTCGCGGTGGCCTACCTGACCGCCGAGTTGGGCGCCCGGGGCGTCCTGCTGGCGGCGGCCGGCCACCTGCCCCAGACGGTGCTGGAGGTTCCCGGGGTGATCCTCGCCGCCTCGGCGTCGGTGGGCTTTGCGGTGGAGGTACTTACGTCCTGGCGGGTGCGGCGGCGACTGTCGGGGTACTACGACGCCCTGGCCCGCTACTCCAACACGTTGCTGTGCGCGGCGGTCCTGCTGGCGGCCGCGGCGCTGGTGGAGGGGTACGTGACGCCGCACCTGGTGCGGCTGGTTCTGGAAGCGCCCTGATGTGGCACTCTTCCCAATTGAGGGTCGCGTCGGTCTTGTCCCGGTGGCGCACACATGGGATAATTCGTAAGAGAGTCGGGCTTGCATGGTTTCACCGGTGAAACCACCATCTCACTACTGGCGCGGCGCGCCGAACGCGGAAGGAGCGAGAGCAGTGAGGGTTGGCGTAGTGCGCGAGCTGAAGGCCTACGAGAACCGGGTGGCCATGACCCCCGCGGGCGTCATGGCGATGGTCAGGGCCGGCCATGAGGTGTACGTGGAGCACGATGCCGGCAGGGGCTCCGGGTTCGACGACTCGGAGTACGTCGCCGCGGGCGCCAGGATCCTGCCCAGCAATGAGGACGTCTGGGCCACCGCCGACATGATCGTCAAGGTGAAAGAGCCGCTGCCGCCCGAGTACGATCTCATGCGTGAGGGCCAGATCATCTTCACCTACCTGCACCTGGCCGCCGAACCGGAGCTGACCCGGAAGCTGATCGAGCGGAAGAGCATCGCCATCGCCTACGAGACGGTGCAACCGGCCGACCGGTCCCTGCCGCTCTTGACGCCCATGTCCGAGGTGGCCGGCCGCATGGCCGTCCAGATCGGCGCCCACTACCTGGAGAAGGCCCACGGCGGGCGGGGTGTGCTGCTGGGCGGCGTGCCCGGCGTCGCCCCCGGCCGGGTGGCGATCATCGGTGGCGGCACCGTCGGCACCAATGCGGCGAAGATCGCCCTGGGGATGGGCGCGCACGTCACCATCCTGGACATCAACGCCGATCGGCTGCGCTACCTGGACGACATCTTCGGCTCCCGGGTGGAGACGCGGATCTCCAACGAGTTCGAAATTGCCAATGCCGTGGCGCAGGCCGACCTGGTCATCGGGGCGGTGCTGATCCCCGGCGCCAAGGCGCCGAAGCTGGTAACGGCGGAGATGGTCAAGCGGATGGCCCCGGGTTCCGTCATCGTGGATGTGGCCATCGACCAGGGCGGGTCGGTGGAGACCATCGACCGGGTGACGACCCACCAGGATCCCGTCTACGAGCGGTTCGGCGTCGTTCACTACGCCGTCGCCAACATCCCTGGCGCGGTGCCCCGGACCTCCACCTGGGCTCTGACCAACGTGACGCTGCCTTATGCCCTGAAGCTGGCCAACCTGGGCTGGAAGGAGGCGCTGCGTCAGGATCCGGCGCTGGCGAAGGGCGCCAACGTGGTCAGCGGCCACGTCACCTACCCGGCGGTCGCCGAGGCCCACGGGCTGGAGTACGTGGAGCTGGACAACGTGCTCAGGTAGGCCGCAGGAGGCGGAGGACGGCCCCGCATCGGACTGATGCGGGGCCCTTGCTATTGGTTGAAAGCAGGGCGGGGAGGGGGGCATAACCCGGCGCCGGTCGTCATAAAGTGTCGGTGCGGGAGTCGCGTCGGAAAGGGGCTGGCACAGGGCTTGCAGGAGGGGATGGGCTGAATTCCGTGGAATTGACAAAATCGGTCAGGTCTGACGCATAATCCGCCCCGATATGCGAGAGAATGATTACCACTAATGGCGCGAAGGGGATGCAACATGAACAACTTGATCCATGAGTTCATCAACTACCTGAGCGTGGAAAGGGGCCTGGCGACCAACACCCTGGAGTCGTACGGCCGCGACCTGCGCCAGTACTACCAGTATCTCGGGGAGGATCAAGTCGACCTCGACGCCGTCTCTCGCTCGACCATCATTAATTACCTGATGTACCTGCAGAAGCAGGGGAAGGCGACCGCGACCATCGCCCGGCGGCTGGCGGCGCTGAAGGCCTTCTACCAGTTCCTTGTCAGGGAGAAACGCATCAAGACCGACCCCACCGCCAACCTGGAGTCGCCGAAGCTGGAGAAACGGCTGCCGCGGGTGCTCACCGTCAGTGAGGTGGAGCGGCTGCTCGCCCAGCCGGACCCGTCGCTGCCCGCAGGCCTCCGGGACCGGGCGATGCTGGAGCTGCTGTACGCCACCGGCATCCGGGTGTCGGAGCTGGTCTCGCTGAACATAGAGGACGTCAACTTGGAGACGGGCTACATACGCTGCACCGGCAAGGGGTCGAAGGAGCGGATCGTGCCGCTGGGCAGCCTGGCGATCAAGTGGGTGAAGGAGTACCTGCAGCAGGGCCGGCCGAAGCTGGTGAAGGACCGGGAAGAGGCCGCTCTCTTCGTCAACCACCACGGGCACCGGCTGACCCGCCAGGGCTTCTGGAAGATCGTCAAGAAGTACGCCGAGGACGCCCGCATCGACAAGGAGATCACCCCGCATACCCTGCGCCACTCCTTCGCCACCCACCTGCTCGAGAACGGCGCCGACCTGCGGTCGGTTCAGGAGATGCTGGGCCACGCCGACATCTCGACGACGCAGATCTATACACACGTCACCAAGGGCCGGCTGAAAGAGGTCTACGCGCGGACCCATCCCCGGGCATAGGCGGCGACGCGCACACGTCCGCGGGCCTGCCGAGCGCAGGCCCGCTTTTCCCTGCCCTGTTCCAGTGCTATAGTGAGAGACGAAGTCCAGACAAAGGAGTAAGAGACATGGCAGCAGTCCGACGAGTCGTCTTGATCGTCATCGACAGCGTGGGAATCGGCGCCATGCCGGACGCCGCCGACTGGGGCGACGCCGGGGCGAACACCCTGGGCAACATGGCCCGCCAGCGGGGCGGCCTGCCCCTGCCCAACCTGGGGCGGCTGGGTCTGGGCAACCTGTGCGCGATCGAGGGCACGCCGCCGGTGGACGCGCCGGCCGGCGCTTACGGGCGCATGGCGATCTTCTCCCACGGCAAGGACACCATGACCGGTCACTGGGAGATGGTGGGCATCCGGCCGGAGGCCCCGTTCCGGACGTATCCCGACGGTTTCCCCGAGGACCTGATCGCCGAGTTCTGCCGCCGCGCCGGGCTGGAGGGCGTGCTGGGCAACAAGGTGGCCTCGGGCACGGAGATCATCAAGGAGCTGGGCGAGGAGCACCTGCGCACCGGCTGGCCCATCGTCTACACCAGCGCCGACTCGGTCTTCCAGGTCGCGGCGCACGAGGAGCGGTTCGGCCTGGAGCGGCTCTATGAGGTCTGCCGGATCGCCCGGGACCTGCTGCGGCCGCCGCACCGGGTCGGCCGGGTCATCGCCCGGCCCTTTGTGGGCACCGACCGGACCAACTTCACCCGCACGGCCAACCGGCACGACTACGCGCTGGAGCCGCCGCGGATGCTCCTGGACGAGGTGAAGGACGCGGGCCTTTCGGTGCTGGCGGTGGGCAAGATCAGCGACATCTTCTCGGGCCACGGCATCACCTACAGCGTGCACACCAAGTCCAACGCCGACGGCATCGAGAAGATCCACGAATGCCTGGACCGGCAGGAGCCCGGGCTCATCTTCGCCAATCTGGTCGACTTCGACATGCTCTACGGGCACCGGCGGGACGTGGAGGGGTACGCACGGGCCATGCTCGAGTTCGACGCGGCGCTGCCGGCCATCATGGCCAAGCTGGGACCGGAGGACGTGCTGGTGGTCACCGCCGACCACGGCAACGACCCGACCTACATCGGCACCGACCACACCCGGGAGTACGTGCCGGTGCTGCTTTACGGGGAGCCCATCAAGCCCGGCGTCGATGTGGGCACCCGGGCGTCGCTCGCGGACCTGGGCGCCACGGTTGCGGATCTGCTGGGGGTCCCGCAGACCGGCTTCGGCGAGAGTTTTGCGGACCAGATCAGAAAGTAGGGCCCTGGGAAGCGCCCCCGAGCGGGGCGCTTCCTCGCGCCTGGGAGCGCTGTCCTCGCGCCGGCCTGAACGGGAAGGGGGAATGAAACGGGAGAAATCGGGGGCGCTCGTTCGCGTTTCCGGACGTCACGGCTGCACCTACTTCTTCATGAGCGGGACGGGCGCGCCGCCTGCGATGGTGCTGAGACCCAGGGCGTAGAAGGCGGCCTTGCACGGCGGCGGGACCGCCCCGCCAGACGCGCGGCGCCGCCCTCACGGGCTGAGCAGGTCGCCCGTGCAGGCGTGGACGGCGACGGTGACGGTGACCTCCTCCCCGATGTCGGTGGAGAGGCGAAGCGCCCAGGCGCGGCAGCGGTTACCCCGCCACTCGTACTCCCCCGTGTAGGTCGCGTCCACCATCTGCAGATTCCGATTGCCCAGTTGATCCAACGTAGCGGCGACGGCTTCCTCCCGGCTGAGCGTCACCGGCTCGCGCACGCCGACGCCCGGGCGGGGTGGCCTTCGGGCCGGCAAGCGGCTATACTGTCCCTCGGGCGGTCAGGGCAGAAACCATCCAGACGATTCTGTCGTCACTCAGGGCGGAGGTGCCGTGATGATCTCTACACCGACGCAGAGGTGGATCGCGATCGGCCTGCTGGCCGTGGCGCTGACCGGCTGCAGCTTCCTGTCCAAAGCTCCGTCGGAAGAGCCTGTGGCGCCGGTGCAGGAGCCGTCGGATCCGACGGAGCCGTCAGAGCAGCCGACGCCGGGTTCCGGGGACGGAGAAGGTCCGGCGGGAGACGAACGCCCGCCGGACGACGAGCCGGCGGCCGAGGAGGTAACCATGCTGGACTGCCTGAGGCGGTTCGGCCTTTCCGAACTCGCTCCGGGCGTCGATGAGCTCATCCGCGGGCTGCCGGACGATGGCATGTGGCAATGCGTCGCCCGCACGGCCCGGTTCGACCGCAACTACCGGGCGTGGGTGGCGCACGAGGTCCTGGTCTCCGGGGTGGACCACATCGACGCCTCGCTGCCGGGTTACCGGGCCTTTGTCCGCACCACCGAGCTGCACTTCGCCGAACCCCAGACCCTGCCGGTCCCCGAGGGGTGGACCCTGCAGGACGCCCTGCCCTCGCCCAGCGGCCGCTACCTGGCGGCGCGCCTGGCGGACGGCGGGGTGGGCTGGTGGGCCGCGGACGGCAGGGCCCAGGAGCGGTACGACGTGGACGGGTACGACCTGGTCTGGCACCCGGAGGAGGACCAGCTGGCGTTCATCAGCGACGGCCGCCGGCTGCACCTGGTGCGCCCGGCCGGGCCGGCCGTTCATCAGGTCTACGAGGCGCCTGCGGAGGCCCCGGTCCGTTTCCCGTACTGGGCCCTCGAGACGTGGTACGCCGGCTACAACGAGAGTTATCCCCCCGGCACCTTGCTGGTGCTGGCCGACCCCGAAGGCGAACCGGAGGGGCTGGCGCTCCGCCCCGACACCGGACGGTGGGGACGCTTCCCGGCCAAGCGCATCTTCGATCCGGTAGCCAGGGCTGTCCGGTTCCCGTCCTGGCTGACGCAGCCCTGGAGCACCCTGTTCGGGGAGTACCTCCACCTGGTGCCCGACGGGGGCTGGCTGGCGTATCCCAACCCCGGCGGCTCACCCTACACCTTCTACCAGGTGCCGGACGGCGTCGAACCGGTCACCTTGACGTGGAGCCCGAACGCGCGGTTCTTCGCTCTGGTGGAGCGCCGGGACGGGCAGCTCATCGCCCAGGTGTTGCGCGGGTCGCACGACTACACGGGCAGGCAGTACGCCGTCCCGCTGGAAAACGCGCATATCGCCGTCTGGGATGACGGCGTCACGGTGTTTACTGTGACCGGCGCCACGGTGCGCGCGAAAAACCACCTGACAGGCACTGAGCACGCCTGGCAGGTGGAGGGGGAGGTGAAGGCGATCCGTCTCGGCGGGTTCCGGCTCTACATCGTGCTGGAGGACCGGATCATCGTCGTTCCGTTCTCGGAGGCGGCGTCCCTGTCAGAGGCGCCACGTGCGGAGCATCCAGCCGACGCCGCCTAGGAAGAGCGCCAGCGGAACCCCCAGGGCGATGGTCCAGGCAGACGCCGGCGGCAGATCCAGCCACGGGCGGCCGGCCGCGGCCCAGAGGGGCAGAGCGGTGGAGACGGTAAGGCCGAAGGTGCGCGCCAGGGAAGACCAGGCGCTGGACTGCACCATCGCGGAGCCGCCCTGTTCCATCCGGGGCGCTCCGGGGGCCTCGGGCTCCTCCGGCTCCTGGTTCGCCGTGGCGGCCGCCGCGCCGAAGCCGCCGAGCACCCCGAAGACCAGTCCCAGCTCGGTCCACAGCAGCAGGGAGCCGGCCGTGGACAGGGGCAGCCGCGCAGCCGCGCTGCCCACCGCCGCCGCGACCGCCACCAACAGGACCGAGGGCACCAGGACCGAGACCAGCTTGGCGATCACCAGCCGGACGGTGGGCACCGCCGCGAGCCGGTAGAGGGCGATGGTGATCCGCTCCTGCTGGAACACCTTCGCGACCCAGTGGCCGAAGGCGTTGTACCACGCCAGCAGGGAGAGGCCGCCCACCGAGCCGACCAGGCCGGCCAGGGGCATCGCACGGCCGGCCGCGGACCGGCCGGCGAACCAGACGCAGACGACCCCGGCGGCGAAGATCAGCAGCTGCGTGCGGGCCATCCGGTAGCGGACCCACTGCAGCCACTCCCGGGAGAGGACCGCCCGCAGGACGCCGTCCCCCCGGAGCGGAAGCCACCAGGACCGGCCGGAGCGGACGGTGTCCTGCTCGCCCAGCTCCAGCACCCGGTACAGGCCCTCCCTGTAGTGGCTCTCCACCCACTGGGGGCGGATGAGCAGCGCCAGCGCCAGCATGAGCCCGGGCAGCCCGGCGGCCGCGGTCAGGACCGTCAGCACCGACCGGCGGGCCGCGCGCAGGGCCAGCGCCAGCTCCGTCGCTGTGCCTCCCTCCATGAGGTAGACCACCGCAGCGGTCATCATGGCGATGGTGAGCACGCCGAAGGCGGTGTTGCCGTGCCGCATGGATCGCGGGTGATAGCGACTCCAGAAGGTGAGGAGCAGGAGCCCGGCCAGGTGGGCCAGCATCCCCGTTGCGAGGCCCGCGGTCCAGAGCAGCGCCATCGCCGGCCACCGGCCGGGACCCGGGACCATGGCGGAGTACGCCCAGGCCCAGAGCAGCGTCGTCCAGGCCCGGGTGGGCACCGCCTCGATGACCCGTCCCAGCAGGAAGGCCAGGGGGCGCGCCGGGGTGATCTGAAACAGCGGGACCAGAAGCCCCTGGTAGAGCTGCATCTGGCCCCGGGAGAAGCCGTACATCAGGCCGAACCAGGCCATCTGCGCTCCCATCAGCGTCAGGGCGCCCGCAAGGCCGGCTTCCGCCGAGTCGGCGGCCAGCGCGGGCGCCCGCCGCGCGACGACGAAGACCAGGAAGCCCTGCAGTGCGACCAGGAGGAGCCCCGCCTTCATCCGGGAGAAGCGGAACAGCTGGTTCCAGCCCGCAAGCCATCCGGAGCGGGCCACCGCCAGCGACAGCGAAAGGATCCCGTTCACCGCGCCTCCCCCTCCGTGTCCCTGTCCTCCGCAGGCAGCTCGTCGCCGGTGAGCGCCAGGAAGGTCTCCTCCAGGTTAGCGCCGGGGATGCCCGCCTGCCGGGCCAGGTCGGCCGCGGTGCCCTCGGCGATGAGCCGCCCCCGGTGGATGAGGCCGATGCGGTCCGACAGCTCCTCGGCGACCGAGAGGACGTGGGTCGTCAGAACCACGGCCACGCCCGCGCGCGCCCACGCGCGGATGAGGTCCTTGACCTCGCGGGCCGCCCGGGCGTCGAGGCCGTTGGTCACCTCATCCAGCAGCAGCACCCGGGGGCGGTGCAGCAGCGCGGTGGCAATGGCCATCTTCCGCTTCATCCCCAGCGAGAAGTCGCGGATCAGTCGGTCCGCCTGGGGCGTGAGTCCCATCATCTGCAGCAGCTCCTCCGCCCGGGCCTTTCCTTCGGCGCGGCTCATCCCGTAGAGGTCGGCCATGAACCAGAGGAACTCCCGCGCGGTGAGGAGCTCATGCAGGATCGGCGTGTCGGGCACGTAGCCGATGGCCCGCTTGGCCGGGCCCGGGTTCCGCCACACGTCGTGCCCGAGGATCACCACGCGCCCGGACGTGGGCGGCAGCAGGCCCACCATCATCTTCATGGTCGTCGTCTTGCCGGCGCCGTTGGGTCCGAGGAAGCCGAAGATCTCGCCCGGCCGGACGGCGAGGTTCAGCCCCTGCACCGCCGGGTGACCGTTGTAGGACTTGGTGAGGTTTTCCAGCAGGATCGCGGGCTCGGTGGCCACGGTCGTCCTCACTCCGATTTCAGAGGATTGTTGCTACCGTTTCGGACGTCAGCCGCCGCAGGCAGGATTCGGCCCCGGACCTGCCGGTTTCAGGGGCCGGCGCGCGCAAGTGTGCATGTCCCGCGGGCAGACTAGCGGTAGAGTCTGTGCGAGGAGGCATGACCCATGTGGAGAACGCGCACGCGCTGCTGGGCGGCGCTGCTGTGCGCCGTCCTCTGGGTGGCGGCGCTTTCGCCGGCCGCCCGGGGAATGGAGCGCTGGCCGCCGGCGCCTGACGTCGAGGACGGCGACCGGCTGCTGCAAGGCGGCGGGGCCTACGGCCTGGACGAGCCGGTCGAGGCGGCTGCCGCGGCGGAAGAGGCCGGCAGCGGCGAACCGGTGAAGATCGAGTCGCCGTCCGCGATCCTGATGGAACCCCTGAGCGGACGGGTCATCTACCAGAAGAACGCCCACGAGCGGCGCAACCCGGCCAGCGTCACCAAGATCATGACCCTGATCGTCGCCTTCGACGCCATCCGGGATGGCAAGGTGAGCCTGAAGGACCCGGTCACCATCTCGGAGGAGGCCAAGCGGCAGCCGGGAACCACCATCTTCGCCGACGTGGGCGAGACCTTCTCGCTGGAGGAGTTGCTGCTCTCGGTGGCGGTGGGGTCGGCCAACGACGCCGCGGTGGCGGTGGCAGAGCACGTGGCCGGGTCTGTGGACGCGTTCGTGGCCCTCATGAACAAGAAGGCGAAGGAGCTGGGGATGAACGACACCCAGTTCATGAACCCCACGGGGCTCTCGGCCGAGGGGCATTACAGCACGGCCTATGACATCGCCCTCATGAGCCGCCACGCCGTGCTGCACTACCCCGAGCTGGTGAAGCTGACCGCGATCTACGGCGCGGAGCTCAACGTGCCGTGGCGCAAGAACGGGCCGAAGTTCCAGCTGTGGAACAACAACAAGCTGCTCACGTGGTACCCGGGGGCGGACGGCCTGAAGACGGGCTGGACCCAGGCGGCCGGATACTGCCTCGCGGCGACGGCGGTGCAGAACAACACCCGCATGATCGCCGTCGTCATGGGCGCGGAGAGCGCGAAACAGCGGAACATCGAGGTCGCCCGGCTGCTGGACTACGGCTTCGCCAACTATACGGCCGTGGAGATCGCCCCTGCGGACAAGAAGTTCGGCCCCGTGCGGGTGGCCCGCGGGGCGGTGGCTGCCATCGAACCGGTGCCGCGGGCGGCGTTCGGGGTCAGCGTGCCCAAGGGCTCCCAGGACAAGGTGAAGTGGGAGGTGCGGCTGCCGAAACAGGTCGCGGCGCCCCTGGAGAAGGGCCAGGCGGTGGGGGAGATCGTCGCCACGCTGGACGGGCAGGAGGTCGGCCGCATGGAGCTGGTCGCCCCCGAGGCGGTCGGAAAGGCCAACCTGTGGCAGTCCGTGGTGCACACGGTACGGAACATCTTCAGCTTTGATTGAGCGAATGGTCTCGGGCCCGCCGGCCGTCAGGTGCCGGCGGGCCTGTTCGCGCGTATTTGGTCGAACAATGTCGACCGAAAGATGGGGAAGAAGGCAGGAAATGGCTGGTAACAGGAAGAAGTTGCCTGAACCACGCGCGGCCGCGGCGGGCCGTGCAGAGCAGGAAGGAGCGTGGCCGGCCATGTCATCGATGGAGTACGAGCTGGTGGGGCAGAGCCTGATCGTGCGGCTCTCCGGCGAGCTGGACCTGGTGGCGGCCGCCCGGTTCAAGGAAACGGTGGAGGATATCATGGACCGGCGCCCGGTCCGCCACCTGTACGTCAACCTGGCGCGCGTCACCTTCGTGGACAGCGCCTTTCTCGGCGCGCTGTTCGGGCGGTACCGGCGGATCACCCGGGAGGGCGGACGGGTGGGCGTGATCGGCGTGCCGCCGCAGGTGCGCTCGGCGCTGGAGTTCTCTGGCGTCTTCCGCACCATGGAGGAGTTCCGTTCGGAGCAGGAGGCGCTCTCCGCGGACCGGGCGGGGAGCGGCGCAGGAGAGGGGGCAGTGTGATGGTCACGCACAACCGGGTGATCCTGGAACTGGCTGCCATCCCGGAGAACGTCGGCGTCGCCCGGCTCATGGCCGCGGTGGTCGCGGCCCAGGGGGAGTTCACCGTGGCCGAGGTCGACGAGGTGAAGCTGGCGGTCTCCGAGGCGGTGACCAACGCCATCGTGCACGGCTACCGGTGCGACGGCAGCCGGATGGTGCGGATGGAGGCGGCTTTGGAGGACGGCGAGCTCGTGATCGTCGTCATCGACCACGGCAGGGGCATCGAGGACGTCGCCATGGCCATGCAGCCGGCGGTCACCACGGATCCCGAACGGATGGGGCTGGGCTTCTCGTTCATGGAGGCCCACATGGACCACGTGGAGGTGACGTCGCAGGTCGGACAGGGCACCCGGGTGGTCATGCGGAAGCGGCCCGCGGCCAGGGACGTCGCCTCGCTGAAGGGCAGCTGATCGGGCGATGGCTGAGGAGAACACCCTGGAGGAGCGGGGCTGGCCCGATGAGGAGGTCCGGCGGCTGGTGGCCCTGGCCAGGGCGGGGGACAAGGAGGCCCGGGACCGGCTGGTGGAGGGGAACCTCCGGCTGGTGCGATCGCTGGTCTCCCGCTTCAGCGCCTCCGGGGCCGACCCCGAGGACCTGTTTCAGATCGGCTGCATCGGCCTTCTGAAGGCCATTGACCGGTTTGACCTGAACTACGACGTGCGGTTCAGCACCTACGCCGTGCCGCTGATCATGGGCGAGATCCGGCGCCACCTGCGGGACGACGGCCCGATGCGGGTGAGCCGCAGCCTGAAGCAGCTGGCGCAGCAGGCCCGGCGGGTGCGGGAGCGGCTGGCCGCGCAGATGGAGCGGGACCCCACGGTCGCCGAGGTGGCGGCGGAGCTGGGCGTCTCGCCCGAGGAGGTGGTCGCGGCGCTGGACGGCGTGCGTCCGCCGACCTCGATCCACCAGACCGTGCACGAGGGCGACGGCGACCCGATCTACCTGCTGGACCAGCTGGCGGCGGACGACGGACAGCGGGAGGGCGTCTGGCTCGACCGCGTCGCCCTGCGGGAAGGGCTGAACCAGCTGGATGAGCGGGAGCGCACCGTCATCCTGCTGCGGTTCTTCCGCGACAAGACCCAGACGGAGGTCGCGTCGATCCTGGGCTGCAGCCAGGTTCAGGTCTCCCGCCTGGAGCGCAGGGCGCTGGAGCGGATCCGGAACTACGTGAACGCGGCCCCGTGAACAGCGCGGGCAGCGCGCAGACGGCCCGTGTAAGGAGCCGGGTTGCGGGGCAATGGTAGGAGCAGGGGTGGCAGGAAGATGCGCGCGGTCAACCCGTGGAGCAGGCTGTGGTGGGGATGGGCGACGGTGCTTCTGCTCCTGGCGGCGGGTGCCGTCGGTACCTGGTACTGGTACGCCACCCATCCCAAGCCGCCGCCGGCGGGGGCCACGCTTGTGGGCGACCGGCCGGGGGCCGGCGGAGCCGCATAGCGGGGCCGGGCACCGTGGGATGCTAGGGGTCCGGGGGCCGTCCAAGGCAGCGGCTTCGCCCACGGCTCGGCTGGCGGACCCGCCGCCTGCGGGGCCCCCGGTGCACGTCTCGGACCCGGCGCCAGGGGGGATTGGTCTGAAGCCGCCCGTTCGTGTGATCCTCCTGACCGACGGCGATTCCGCCGCTCGGCGCGTGGCCGAGAACGTGGCGCAGCGGCTGGGGCTCCGCTGCATCTCGGCGTCCGCAGGAAACCCCACGCCGCTCAGCGGCCCGGAGTTGGTGGCGTTGATCAAGCAGGCCGTCCACGACCCCGTGCTGGTCATGGTCGACGACAAGGGGGACCCCGGCACGGGGCCCGGCGAGGAGGCCCTCGCGTACATCTGCCGGCACCCGGACATCCGGGTGCTGGGGGCCGTGGCGGTGGCCTCCAACACACGGGCGCGGGGCGTCGAGGTGGACGTGTCCATCGACCGGGAGGGGCGGGTCCGCGACGGCCCGGTGGACAAAGACGGCCAGCCTCGCAGGCGGGGGCGCCTCAAAGGCGATACGGTGGACGTGCTCAACCGGCTGTCCGTGCCGATTATCGTGGGAGTGGGCGACCCCGGCAAGACGGGAGGAGAGATCGACCTGGAGGCGGGATGCGAGATCACCGCCAGGGCGATCCGGCAGATCCTGGAGCGCTCCTGAGCCCGGGTGCGTGCTTCGCGCCCGGGCTTGATTCTTCCGCGTCCAGGAGCGCTGCCCGGGAGCCGCAGCGGCGCCCCTGTGCCGTTGACAGTCGACCGCGCGGGATGCTATTGTGGGGACAATTTCGGGGACGGTCATGTGGACCGGCTACGGCCCGCGGAAGGAGTTGTGGACGATGCACTTCTACGGCACCGCATCCCGCAACGGGCAGGGGCACCTGACCATCGGCGGCGTCGACGTGGTGGACCTGGCGAGGGAGTTCGGCACGCCGCTGTACGTCATGGATGAGGAGCTCATCCGGCAGAACTGCCGCGCCTACGTCGCGGCGTTCCGGGACCATTATCCGGATTTCGATGTGGCATACGCCTCGAAGGCGTTCCTGTGCACGGCCATGGCCGCCCTCGTCGCCCAGGAGGGGCTGTCGCTGGACGTCGTCTCCGGCGGCGAGATCGCCACGGCCCTGCAGGCGGGGTTCCCGATGGACCGCACCTACTTCCACGGCAACAACAAGACGGCCGAGGAGATCCGGCTCGCCCTGGAGGCCGGGGTCGGCCGCTTCGTGGTGGACTCCCTCCACGAGCTGGAGCTCCTGAACCGGCTCGCCGGGGAGCGGGGCACGACGGCGCGCGCCCTGCTGCGGGTGACGCCGGGCGTGGAGGCGCACACGCACGAGTACATCAGTACCGGACAGCTGGATTCCAAGTTCGGGATCCCCATCGAGGGCGGCCAGGCCCTCGACGCCGCGCGGGCCGCCCTGCAGGCGGACCACGTGGAGCTGTTGGGCTTCCACTGCCACATCGGGTCGCAGATCTTCGACCTGACCGGCTACCGGGTGGCTGCCGACAGGATGCTGGCCTTCGCCGCGGCGGTCCGGGAGGAGACCGGGTTCACGCCGTCGGAGCTGAGCCTGGGCGGCGGGCTGGGCGTGCGCTACGTGGAGGGCGACCGTCCCTTGCCGCCGGCCGATCTGGTGGCCTGCCTTGCCGAGGCCGTGCGCAGCGGGGCGGCCGAGCGCGCCCTGCCCCTGCCGAAGCTGATCGTCGAGCCCGGCCGGTCCATCGTGGCCGAGGCGGGCACCACGCTGTACACGGTGGGCACGATCAAGGAGATCCCCGGCGTGCGCACGTACCTCTCCGTGGACGGCGGCATGGGCGACAACATCCGCCCGGCGCTCTACCACGCCCGGTACGAGTGCGCCGTCGCCAACAAGCTGGACAGCGAACGGACCCGGATCGTCACCGTCGTCGGCCGCTATTGCGAATCGGGGGACGTGCTGCTGACCGACGCGGCCGTGGCAGCGGATGTCGCCCCGGGCGACCTGCTGGCGGTCTTCGCCACCGGCGCTTACAACTACAGCATGGCGTCCCGCTACAACCGCTTCCCCACGCCGGCCGTGGTGTTCGTGCGGGACGGCCGGGCGGACCTGGTGGTCCGGCGCGAGACCTTTGCCGACATGGCCGCCTGCGACGTCCTGCCTCCCCGGTTTCGCCCCCGGGCGGAGGCGTAGTGCGCAGGGGCCCGTTCCTCCGGCGGTGCGGCCCGCATCGGGGGACGGGCCCTGTTTCGCGCCTGTTTTTTCTGCGGCGTTGGGGGAGGAAAGTGGAACCAATGGGTCGGGTGGGTCTGTCTAAGAGGTGATAGGTCCCCATAATGAGGTGAACCAGATTGAGGCGTAAGGTCATCGTGATCCTTCTCGTGCTTGCGGTGCTGGGCGCCGGCGGTTGGTTCGGCTACCAGCGCTTCTTCGGCGGGCGTTCGGCCGTCACCGTGACGGCCATGGGGCCCGAGGGCGCCCCGGTGGTGCAGGTGCAGCGGGTCAGCCGGGGGATGCTGATCCAGGAGATCTACTCCCCCGGCACGGTGCAGGCCGGGAACCTGCAGGAGTACAAGGCCCCGCTGACAAGCCCGCGCGTCACGGTCTACGTGGAGGCCGGTCAGCAGGTGGAGGAGGGGCAGTTGCTGGTGGAGCTGGACGCCACCGAGCTGCAGGAGGAGGTCAAGACCAAGGAGCGCGACCTCCTGCAGGCGCAGCGGGAGCTGGAGGAGCTGCTGCGCCAGATGGAGAGCGCGCCGCTGCAGCTGGAGCGGAACCTGCAGGAGGCCCGCCAGCAGCTGGCCGAGGCCCAGAGCAACCTGGCGCGGGTGAAGGCAGGCGGCGGGGAGAGCAGCGACGTGGAGCGGCTGCGGGCGCAGATCGACCAGCTCCGCAGCCAGGTGGCCGCCGCACAGCAGCCGGTGGAGGAGGCCCGGGAGAACCTGGCCGCCGCGGAGGCGGCCTACCTCGCCAACCCCTCCGACTCCCAGGCCGCGCAGGCGTATCGCGCGGCTGAGGAGGCCTACCGCGAGGCGGTGCGCAAGAGCCAGGCGACGGTGCAGGAGGCCGCGGAGAAGCTCGCGGAGGCCGAGGCGGAGCTGGCCGCGCTGCTGGAGGGCAGCCAGGACGGGGCTAGCCGCGAGTTGAACGTGCGGCTGGCGGAGATCCAGGTGAGCCTGGCGGAGGTGGCGGTGAAGGAGGCCGAGGAGGCGGTGCGCCGCGGCCCCGACATGGGCCAGGTGGAGCTGGCCCGGGCCCGGGTCGAGGCCGCCCAGGCGACCCTGGACAAACTGCGCGCCAATCTGGAGGCGACCCGGATCGTCGCCGCCGCACCGGGGACGGTGCTGAGCGTGCACGTGAAGGACGGCGACCCGGTGCAGCAGGGCGCTTCCCTGTTGCGGGTCGGCGACATGGAGCGGATGGAGCTGATCGGCCAGGTGGAGGCCGTGGACCTGGACAGCCTGGAGCCCGGCCAGCCGATCATGGTCACCTCGTCGTTGCTGCCGCTGGCCAGCTTCGAGGGCACCGTGACCCGCATCAGCCAGCAGACCGCGCAGAGCAACGACGGGTTCTACGGCGGCCCGATCTACTACATGGGTGACACCGTCACCTTCGAGGTGCGGGGCGAGGTCATGAACGCCGACGGCCGGCTGAAGAGCGGCATGTCGGTGGAGATGCGCATCCAGACCGCCCAGCTGGAGGACGTGATCGTGGTGCCGCTCCTCGCCGTGCGTGAGGAAGCCGGGCAGGCCTTCGTGCTCGTGGTCCACGAGGACTACACCGTGGAGGTGCGGCCCATCCAGACCGGCCTGGTCACCAACCGCGAGGTGGAGGTCGTCGCGGGGCTGGAGGAGGGGGAGATGATCGTCACCGGCCCCTTCGGCCTGATCGAGACGCTGCAGGACGGTGACCCGGTGCAGATCGAGGCGATGCCCGGGATGGATCCCTTCATGGGCGGCCCCACGGGCCCGGGCGGCGGGCGGATGCGGACGGTGCCCGGGGGTGTCCGGGCTGTTCCGCTGGGGCTCGCGACGGGGGGCGCAGCGCGATGAACCTGCTGGAAACCTTCAGCGTCGCGCTTTCGGCCCTGTGGGCCAACAAGCTGCGCTCGGCGCTGACCATGCTGGGGCTGATCATCGGGGTCGGCTCGGTGATTGCCATCATCGCCATCGGCAGGGGAACCCAGAAGGCGGTGGCCGCCGAGCTGGATGCGCTCAATGGCGGCGTCTTCCAGCTCATGGCGACCCCCGGGTGGTCGGAGGATGGCCAGCCCACGGCGAGGCTGCGCATGTTCCGCGACGATGACATTGCGCTCCTTAAGGAAGCCCTGCCGGAGATCGACCTGATCGACCCGCAGGTGGGCATGAGCGGCCGGATCACCTTCGGCCGGGAGGTCGAGTGGTGGGACTGGATCCGGGGCGCGGGCGCGGATACCGCGGCCCTGATGAACATCCAGCTCTCGGCCGGCCGCTGGTTCACCGAGGAGGAGATCGCCCGGGGCGACCGGGTGATGGTGCTCTCGGCCAGCCGTGTGGAGTACATCCTGGGGGAGGGCGTCAATCCCCTGGGGATCGAGCTGATGGTCAATGGCTACCCCTTCCAGATCATCGGCGTGATCGCACCCAACACCGGCATGCTGTCGCAACTGCTGGGCGGCCAGGGCGGCGACTTCTACGTCCCGCGCAGCTACATCACCCGGGTGACCGGCCAGAACAGCTACGATCACCTGACGGTGCGGGTCCGGGACGGCTACGACCCGGTGGAGGTCAAGGACCTGGCTGTGCGGGTGATGGAGCGGCTCTACCCCGGCACGGGGTACGAGGCCTACATCTGGACCGACTTCATGGGCGAGTTCAACCAGGTGATCTCGATCGTGACCGGCGTGATGGCGGCCATCGCCGGCATCTCGCTGGTGGTGGGCGGCGTCGGCATCATGAACATCATGATGGTCTCGGTGACCGAGCGCACCCGGGAGATCGGTCTGCGCAAGGCCATCGGCGCCCGGCGCCGGGACATCCTGATGCAGTTCCTGGTGGAGGCGCTCACCCTCTGCCTGATCGGCGGCGGCATCGGCATCGTGCTGGCCGCAGGCCCGGTGACCATCGCCGCCCGGTACCTGGAGACGCCACTCAGCCTCGACCTCTACGCCATCGCCCTGGCGCTGGGCTTTTCTGCCGCGGTGGGGCTGATCTTCGGCGTCTACCCGGCGGTGAAGGCCGCGCGTATGGATCCCATCGAGGCGCTCCGGTACGAGTAGCGGCCGGGCCGGCGGGTGTCGGGGGCGGTTTCTGATCGCAGGCGCGAAGGGGGCGGTGCAGCTGATGCACCGCCCCCTTCCTTTACGCTCTGTGGGTTCGGGTTGCCAGGAAGTGCGCCTTCGCCATGACCCCCTCCAGCCTCTGGTCGCCATAACCCAGCCGGTGTGCCGCGCACAGGTGCGCGGCGGCCAGCAGCAGCCGCTGAGCAACTCCCGCCACCGTCACGCCTGCCTGGGTTGCCCTGCGGTCCCCGCGATCGCCGCCTTCGCCTCCCGGGCCCGCTCCAGGGCCTCGTCGGCGGTGGGGGCCAGCACGTTCAGGTGGCCCATCTTCCGGTGGGGGCGGGGCTCCCGCTTGCCGTAAAGGTGCAGCTTCACGTGCGGGTCGGAGAGCGCCGCGCCCACGTCCAGCGGGAAGTCCTCGCCCATCACGTTGACCATGCACACCGGGCTGAGCAGGTCCACGGCGCCCAGCGGCAGGTCGCACACGGCCCGGATGTGTTGCTCAAACTGGGACGTCGCGCAGGCATCCTGGGTGTAGTGGCCCGAGTTGTGCGGGCGCGGGGCCAGCTCGTTGACCAGCAGGCGGCCGTCGGGCAGGCAGAACATCTCCACGCCTAACAGCCCCACCAGCCCGAGCCCCTCGGCGATGCGCACCGCGAGGTCCCGGGCGGCGGCCTGCACCGCCGGGTCGACCCGGGCGGGCACAATGGAGTACGCGAGGATGTTCCGCGCATGGATGTTCTCGGCGACCGGGAACGGGGCCACATGGCCGGATGCGCTGCGGGCCACCACCACGGACAGCTCGCAGGCGAAGTCCACCAGCCGCTCCAGCACCAGCGGACCGCCGCCCAGCGCCTCGAGGGCCCGCTCCGCCTCCGCCGTCGTGCGGATCACCGCCTGCCCCTTGCCGTCGTAGCCCATAGTCGCGGTCTTCAGCACGGCCGGCAGCCCGACGGCCTCGAGGGCGGCGGGGATCTCGTCCGCCGAGCGCACGGGACGCCAGGGGGCGACGGGGATGCCCAGCCGCTCCAGGGCCTGCTTCTCGGAGATCCGGTTCTGGCAGGTGCGCAGGATCTCCACCCGGGGGTGCACGGGCCGGCGCGCGGCCAGCCGGTCCAGCACCGCACCGTCGATGTTCTCAAACTCGTACGTGATCACGGAGGCCACGTCGGCCAGGGGCGCCAGGGCCTCCGGGTCGTTCAGCGCGCCCACGATCACCCGATCGGCCACCGGCGCAGCCGGGCAGTCGGGGTCCGGATCGGCGACGGCGACCCGGTATCCCATCGCCCTGGCGGCCAGTGCCGACATGCGGGCCAGCTGCCCGCCGCCGACAATGCCGACCACCTCGCCGGGCCGGATCATGGCTGGCTCTCCTCCACCTGCTGCCGCATGTAGGCCCGGTACTCCTCCAGGATGGCCCTCAGCCCCGGGTCCTCCAGGGCGAGGATCTGGGCTGCCAGCAGCCCGGCATTGCGGGCGCCGGCCTTGCCGATGGCCATGGTCGCCACAGGCACGCCCCCGGGCATCTGCACGATGGAGAGCAGCGAGTCGATCCCGTTCAGGGTCGAGGACTTCACCGGCACGCCGATCACCGGAAGGAGGGTCTTGGACGCGGTCATGCCCGGCAGGTGCGCGGCTCCGCCGGCGCCGGCGATGATCACCTTCAGTCCCCGCGCCGCGGCCGACTCGGCGTAGGCGAACATCGCGTCGGGTGTGCGGTGGGCCGAGACGACCTTCATCTCGTAGGGAATGCCGAGCTCGTCCAGAACGGCGGCGGCCTCCTGCATGGTCTCCAGGTCCGAGCGGCTGCCCATGATGATGCCCACAAGCGGTCCGGTCCTCTCCGTCTGCGCCATCGGGTGCTGACCCCCTGTGTGCGTGTGGTGCGCATACAACGAGACAGCGGCCCCTCTGGGCCGCTGCCAGCCAACTGGTGGGCGGTACTGGGATCGAACCAGTGACCCCTTGCGTGTGAAGCAAGTGCTCTCCCGCTGAGCTAACCGCCCAGTGCCTGCTCATTATACCGCAACCCCGTTCGGAGCGCAAGGCCACCTGGAAGATTATGCAGGGTTTGTGCCCCCTGCAGCCGAATAGTTGTCGATAACATGCGCCGTGCAGGCGCTTCCGGGAGACCAGAAGGGACCATGCAGATCATCGTGCCGCATACGAATACCGACCTGGATGCCATCGGCGCAGCCATCGGGGCCCAGGTGCTGTACCCCAAGGCGCAGATCGTGCTGCCGGGCACGGCCAACCCGATGGCCGCCGAGTTCATCTCCCTGCACCGGTACAACCTGCGGGTCTACCGGGTGAAGGACATTGACCTCACGCAGGTGCAGCGGGCGATAGTCGTGGATACCGCCGACGCTGCCCGGCTCGGGCCCCTGCGGACGCTGTTGCCCAACGTGGAGCTGCACCTGTACGACCATCACCCCGCGGAGGCCGCCGACCTGCAGGGCCGGCTGGAGGTGCGGGCCCCGGTGGGGGCCACCTGCACCCTGATCGCCGAACTGATCGAGGAGGCCGGGGCGCCGCTGACCCCGTTCCAGGCGACGGCCCTGCTGGTGGGCATCTACGCCGACACCGGCTCGCTGAGCCTCCTGGGCACCACCGACCGGGACGCCCGGGCCGCGGGGTTTCTGCTCTCGCGCGGCGCGAGCCTGCAGGCGGCCGCCCGCTTCATGGAGGTGTCCCTGTCGCCGGCCCAGCAGACCCTCCTGCAGCAGCTGCAGAACCGGGGCCGCTGGGTGAACGTGCACGGCGCCCGGATCCGGCTGCTGGTGGCCGAGGTGCCGGAGTACGTGGGCGGTCTCAATCTGGTGGTGCACCGGCTCATGGAGCTGGAACCGGTGCCGGCCCTGTTCGCCGCGGTGCGCATGGACGACCGGGTGCACCTGGTGGGCCGGTCGTCCGTCCCGTGGGTGGACGCGGCCCGCGTGATGGCCCGGTTCGGCGGAGGCGGCCACCCCGCCGCGGCCTCCGCCGTGGTCAAGGGGCTCTCGGTGGAGGAGGCGGCGGAGCGGCTCGAAGAGGTGCTGCCCGACGGCGTCGAGCGGCCGCTGATGGCCCGGGACGTCATGTCCGCCCCCGTCAAGACGATCCTGGCCCGGAAGCCCATCCGGGATGCGGAGCGGCTCATGCTGCGCCACGGCCACACGGGCCTGCCGGTGGTGGACGAGCAGGGCCGGGTGGTGGGGGTCGTGTCGCTGCGGGACGTGGAAAAGGCCCGGCGGCACGGGCTGGAGCACGCCCCGGTCAAGTCGGTGATGCGGTCGCAGGTGATCGCCGTCCACCCCGACACGCCGGCGGACGAGGTGCAGGAGCTGATGATCGAGCGGGACATCGGCCGGGTGCCGGTGGTGGCCGACGGCAACCTGGTGGGCATCATCACCCGCTCGGACATCCTCGGCCTCATCTACGGCGCCCCGCCGCCCCGGTGGCACCGCCGGCTCTACGCGGCGCCGGACATGCCCAAAGACCTGCGGGACAAGGCGGTGCAGGAAGCGCTGGAGGCGGTGGAGGCGGCCCCTGCGGGGATTCGCGCCCTGCTGCGCACCGCCGGGCGGGTCGCAGAGCAGGAGGGGGTCGCGGTGTACGCCGTCGGCGGCTTCGTGCGGGACCTGCTCCTGGGCCGGCCGAACCTCGACTTCGACATCGTCGTGGAGGGCGACGGCATCGCCTTCGCCCACTCCCTCGCCCGGGCGCTGGGGGGACGGGTGCAGGAGGTGCCCCGGTTCGGCACCGCGCACATCTACCTGGATGCGGACGACCCGGACCTGCCGTCCCGGATCGACGTGGCCACGGCCCGGCGGGAGTTCTACGAGCACGCGGCGGCGCTGCCCCGGGTGGAGCACGCGGACCTGCACGAGGACCTGTACCGGCGGGACTTCTCCATCAACGCTCTGGCTATCCGACTGGGCTCCGCCGGCCCCTCGGGGCTGATCGACTTCTTCGGCGGCCTGAAGGACCTGGCGGCCGGGCAGGTGCGCATCCTCCACACCCTCAGCTTCGTCGAGGACCCGACGCGGCTGCTCAGGGCCGTGCGGTTCGCCCACCGCTACGGGTTCCGTCTGGAGCGGGAGACGGAGGCCTGCGCCCGCCGCGCGATTGCCGAGGGTTTCCTGGGGAGGGTGAGCCGCGAGCGGCTGCGCAACGAGCTGCTGCTGCTCCTGCAGGAGCCCGCGGGCGGCGGGGCGCTGCAGATGCTGGCCGACCTGGGCGGGCTGGAGGACCTTCTGCCCGGCGTGGGCCTGACCCCGGAGGTGCTGTCGCTTCTGGACGCGGCCGACGGCCTGCCCGAGGCGGAGCCGGAGATCAGCGCCGGCAGCCGGCTGTGGCTGGTCAAGCTCCTGGTGCTGCTCCACCCGCTCCCGCTGAACCAGGGGGCAGCCCTGGTGAAGCGGCTCCGGCTGAAGCGGGCGGAGTCCCAGGCCTGCCTGCAGGTGCTCGCCGGGTGGCGAATCGCCCACGACCTGGTGACGGCCCCCCGGCCCGACCCCGCGGCGATCGTGGCGCACCTGGACGGCTGGCCGCCGGAGGGGCTGCTGCTCCTGCACCTGCTGGGCGGCGGCGATCGCGTAGCGACGTACTGGCGGACGTGGCGCCATATTCGGCTGGACATCACCGGCGCCGACGTGCGGGCCCTGGGGGTGCCCCCCGGGCCTCAGGTGGGCCGGATCCTGCAGCGGGTGCTGGCCGCCCGGCTCTCGGGCGAGGCCCCGGACCGGGCGGCGCAGTTGGAGCTGGCCCGCCGCCACGCAGCCCAACAGGAGGAGTGAACCGCTTGGCACTGCCCAGCCTGCAGCAGATCGTGATGCTCATCCCCGGCGTCGTCATGGGCTTCGCGTTCCACGAGTTCGGTCACGCGCTGGTGGCCACCTGGTTCGGCGACGACACGCCGCGCCTGCAGGGCCGGCTGACCCTGAACCCCGTGGCCCACCTGGATCCCGTCGGCACCCTCCTGCTCCTGCTGGGGGGCATCGGCTGGGCCAAGCCCGTCATGGTGAACCCCGCCCGGCTGCGGCCCCGGGTCCTGGGAGACATTGCGGTCTCCCTGGCCGGGGTGGCCATGAACTTCCTCCTGGCGCTGGTCTTCGTGGTGCTCTTCGTCCTCGCGGAGACCGGCCGGCTGGGGTGGCAGCACCCGGTGCTGAGCGAGACGCTGTACCTGGTCGTCATGGTCAACGTGTTCCTCGTGGGGTTCAACCTGCTGCCGATCCCGCCGCTGGACGGCTTCCGGGTCCTGGCGTATGCCTTCCCGCCGGGGGCGCACCAACTGGTCCAGACCCTGTACCGGTTCGGCCCGCTCCTGCTGATCTTCCTGTTCGTCACGGACCTGATCGACCTCTCGCCGATCTACACCGGCATCTTCAACGCGGTGGTCTGGGTCGCGTCGCCGCTGCTTCGGCTGCTGTAGCGTTGCCAGGGATGCTGAAATGCATGTAATATAAAGAGGTTGTATGAAGTCCGGGGCTGCGCGGCCCGGAGAGAGGGGGTACGGGTGTGGATCGCTCCACCAGGCCTGAGCCGTACGTGGTTCACCTGGCCAACTTCGAGGGCCCCCTCGACCTGCTGCTGCACCTGATCCGCCGGGAAGAGATGAACATCTACGACATCCCCATCGCGCGGATCACCGAGCAGTACCTGGCCGCGATCCAGGACCTGGCGGACCTGGACCTGGACCGGGCCAGCGAGTTCCTGGTGATGGCGGCGACGCTGCTCCGGATCAAGTCGCAGATGCTGCTGCCCAAGCCTCCCCGTCTCCCGGCGGACGAGGAGGGGCCGGAGGAGCCGGAGGAGGATCCGCGCGAGGCGCTGGTGCGGCAACTGGTCGCCTACAGCCGCTTCAAGGAGGCGGCCGAGCTCCTGCGCGAGCGGGAGCGGGAGATGCTCCGGGTCTACACCCGGGGCCTGTTCGTGGAGGAGCCCGGGGGCCCGCCCCCGCTGGAGGGGCTCGACCTCGCGGATCTGGTCAGGGCCTTCCAGGAGGTCTTGAAGGAGGAGTGGAACTGGCGCGAGGTGCCCCGGGCGGAGATCCCGCTCCGGGAGAAGATCCGGGAGATCCGCTTCCGCCTGTCCCGCTCGCCCGGGGGCGTCCGCTTCCGGGACCTGTTCGCCCGGGGGTGCAGCCGCCTGGAGGTGGTGGTCACCTTCCTGGCCCTGTTGGAGCTCGTGCGCCGGCGCCAGGTGAGGGTGGTGCAGCAGGCGCTCTTCGGGGAGATCCTGGTGCTGCAGGCGGAACCGCCGCAGGATGAGGCCGAGGGAGGCCGGGAGGACGGATGATCTGGAACCATGGCAAGATGATCCTGGAGGCTTTGCTCCTGGC